>DASVGE010000387.1:0-35934 GCA_036379695.1 Pyrinomonadaceae bacterium
CGGCCTGATCCGTACTTCAACGTTCGACTCCTCCCCGCTGATGTTGCCACGGTAATTTTCTTTCGTTTCACTTCCCTGGCGTTTGTCCATGCTCGCGCTGGTCCATCTGTTTTCGTTGACACCGGAGAAGTTAACCTCGCCGCTGCCTGACACTTGTGCCGGAATACGGCTTCCGCTTGCCCCGGCGACTAAAGACCGCGTGTGATACACGAGCTTGAAGACGGCCCGATAATCGTGCTTCTTATGGTACCTGTTCTCACGTGTAGCTCCGCCGGAACCGATGGTCTCATTCCTCTCATCTACAAAACTCTCCGTGTGTGTTATCTGGCCGGACCACGCACCGCTCTGTCCCGCCGAGACGCTTTCAATAGCGCAAAGGCATTCGTTACGTTTCTCCATCGAGACGGCTTCTTCCTGGCCGGCGATAGTGAGTACGCGCGCAGCCCAGTCCATCATCGTCAGGTAAAAATCTTTGGCTTCCTGCATACAGCATTGGTGCGCCTTGTCGTAGGCTTTCTTCAGCGTGTCCCAGATCAGCCGGTTAAGTTCGCCGGCCATCTTTTGAAACTCGGCGCGAATCGATTCCGCCTCTCTAGCCATATCTTCTATCTCTTGATCGTTGTAACCTTCACGCCGCAAGCGGTCTCTTTCAATCCTTCTGAGCTCGCTCTCAGTAACCACCATGCCGCCGCGGTTAAAGTTACGAAGTCTGTTCTGATAATCCCTCCCGATGAGTCCCTCTGCAGATATTCGATCACGAATTAACGTTTCAATCTCTTCTGAGGTTAAGTCGTCCTGCGTAAGACGATTAGTGAGCCCGAGCAGTTCTACAGCCTTAAGCCAATTATTCGCACCGTAAATTGCTTCACGCACTCTTATCATCATGTTCGACCGGCACTCGAGCTTCACGCTCTGGAGTTTCGGCAACACCACCTGGTGATATGACTCGCGCAGGTTGTTGACGATGTCTCGCCTCATCTGTGCCGGCATCTCACCACCCTGTGTAAACGATGCATTGACTATCCGCCACTCAGTTGCCCGGTGCGCAGCCGGCTTCGCCAAAAGTCGCTTGCGCAATGTGCTTTTCAACTTCTGCATCTGCATCATCAAGCGGTCCGTGGGATCCGTGGGCAAACGCGCGCGGATCTTTTCCTGCTCTTCCTCTGTGCCGCGGCCCACGCCAAAACCACCGAAGTGAAGCACACTGAACGCGATCCGTTTAGGATCTGTCTCCATTGGGTAGAGATGAAACTCCTGGCCATTACCGCGATAAGCAAAAGAAGTGAGATCTGTCTGTTCCTTAGGCGAGATAGGCGCGCGCGGCCGCACGACGAGGAGCGGAGCTTTTGAGAGCGCAAGATCTTCAGGCGCGATCTGCACGGCGGCGACGAGACCGCCGCTGAATGGAAGATTATTAATACCGGCAACGGGCGTCATCGTGATTTCCGCGGTTTCAGACAGCGCGCCCTTTGGGATAGTAAGGATGAAGCGCGTGCCGTCCGTCGCGGTGGCCGTGATCTCGCCGCCTCGAGTCGTCACAGTTTCTGTTACTGAATTGTCTTGAGCTAAGCTGACGTCAACAGTTAAAGAATTCTGCGAGGCAGCCACCCATGCGGCGTTTGGCTTGAGTGTTGATGGCGCGGGCTGAGTCTGTTGCCCACCGGCCGTGAATTGATTCAACATCAAACTGCTGAACGTCAAACATATTGCCGCCACGTACGTTGCCTTACCAACCACCCCCATCGCATTTCCCTCCCGTAAGCCTTGCCCGACACTGTGGGATTGGTTCGACAACTACCAACCTTTGCTCGGTACATCGCCCTTAATTCGACTGTATGCATTACACGAAATATTCACGAACTACTCGCACGATTGTAGACCGACCCCTTTGCAATTTTTACAGTCGTATGCCACGGTGTTATTTTTGGATTGATTGTCTATGAATTCGTACAATCTGCGGCTGAGCCTACCTGGTGTCGGGTTTTTCCAAACAGCTTTGAATATCGTCAGGCATTGACTGATCTGCAGCAAAGAGAGGACTGCATGCCAACCTCGAATGGGGATAAGTTTAGCGGAGTTGAGGAGACGGCTGGAGCGCACGAAGATCCACTCCACCTGGTGATTGACGGCGTACCAGCCTTGATCTCGTACGTTGATGCCGAGCAGCGTTATCAATTCACCAACCGGGCCTATGAGGAATGGTTCGGCTTAGTCCGGGAACAGGTTCGCGGCAGTCACATGAAAGATGTCCTTGGCCCGGCGGCGTACGAAAGCATTCTCCCGCACGTGAAAGCGGCCCTCTCAGGTGAAAGGGTTGTCTTTGAAGATTGGGTCGATTACCGGCGGGCAGGAAGGCGTTACATTCAGGCGAGTTATACACCGCATTGGGAAGAGTCGGGCCGAGTAAAAGGCTTTATGGTGCTCGTTCTTGACCGCAGTGAAAGCCAGCGGGCGGAAGAAGCGCGCGCTGAGAGCGAAGATCTGGCCGGCGCAATTCTCTCGTCCTTAAACAGTCACATCGCAGTGCTCGACCGCCAGGGTGAGATCATCGCGATCAATGAAGGCTGGATAAGATTCGCTACTGCGAGCGGGGCAGAGATGGCAAAGGTTGCAGTCGGAGTCAATTACCTCGATACCTGCCGCCGCGCCGGGGATGAAGAAGGAAACCGCGTCGCCAATGGCATACTCTCAGTGCTTTCCGGCGAGTGCGCCAACTTCACCGACGAATACATGTGTCCATTCCCTTCCGGTCCACACTGGTTTCAGATGACAGTGACTCCACTGAGGAGTGCCAAAGGTGGGGTGGTCGTCTCCCACACTGATATCACCGAACGACGGCTGGCGGAGGAGGCATTGGTCGTTTCTGAAGAGCGCTTCTCGAAGGCGTTCAACTATGGCCCCCTGCCGCGCGCCATCTTGTCGCTTCGTTCCGGCCGGTATCTCGCCGTCAACGAGGCCTTCCTCCGCGCCGTCAGATGCACCCGCGACCAGGCGGTTGGCGCTCGCGGAGAGGATCTCGGGCTGCACTTGTCCGCTACAGAGAGAGACGAGTTCTTTCGGCGGGCGCAGGAAAACGGGACCGTCAGCGATTTCGAGACGCGAATTACGTGGAATGGACGAAACCCATTAACGGTCTTGCTCTCGGGTGTTGTCGTTGAACTAAACGGCGAACCGTGCATCATCGTTGTTGCGAACGACATTACCGAACGCAAGCGTTCGGAGGAAGCGTTGAATGAGGTCAACGAACGAGTCCGAGAGCTTGCCGGACGCTTGATTACCACTCAAGAAGAAGAGCGCGGTCGTATCTCGCGTGACCTGCACGACGACCTAAACCAAAAACTGGCCGCCATTACCATGAGCCTGAGCGGCATCATCAAACAACTTCCAGAAGCCGACGAATCTGTCAAAGAACAATTGCTGGATCTCAAGCAGCGCACTTTCGAGATGGCCGATCATGTGCGCCGGCTCTCACACGCGCTCCATCCATCGATTCTGGATCATCTGGGGCTACCCGCGGCACTTACTTCTTATTGTGCTGAATTCACCGGTGCCGAAGGAATTAGTGTTAACCTCGACTTGCCGGAACAGTTGCCGGCCGTGCCCGACGATGTCGCGTTGTGCCTTTATCGAGTGACCCAGGAAGCGCTGCGTAACGTTGCTCAACACTCCAGCGCGCAAAGTGTGCGCGTGTCACTAGCACAAACAGTCGAGGGCCTTGTCCTGCTGATAGACGATGCGGGAGTTGGTTTCGATCCGGCGGCAGTAGCACATAAGCGCGGCCTGGGACTATTGAGCATGGACGAGCGCGTAAAATTGTTGGGCGGTTTTCTACAGGTTGCGAGCCGTCCGCGGGCGGGCACCGAAGTACGTGCTGTAGTACCTTTTCAGGAGGTGAAGAATGGTGAATAGAGTAAGGGTCCTCGTGGCAGATGATCACACTATTCTTGCCGAAGGTCTTAAGGGATTAATGGAAAAAGACTACGACCTCGTCGGCATCGTCGCCGATGGACGAGCGCTCGTGGAGGCAGCGATTCGCTTGAAGCCTGACATCGTCGTAACAGACATTTCGATGCCTTTACTTAACGGCCTTGACGCCATGCGGCAGCTGAAAAAAGAAGGAACCGATGCCCGCTTCATATTCCTCACCATGCACGCGAATCCGCAGTATGCAACCGAAGCCTTCCGCGCGGGGGCAAACGGCTACTTGTTAAAGCAGTCTGCCGCAGATGAGTTTCTCGCGGCCATGCGTGAGGTGTTAAAGGGAAGAACCTATATCACACCGTTGATCGCCAGGGAGCTGTTGGAGGATCTGAGCAAACCTGCGGACAAGCCGAAGAGTCTTGAACCACAGCTGACGTTTCGCCAGCGTGAGGTATTACAACTTGTCGCCGAGGGACGTACGGCCAAGGAGATAGCCGACATACTTCATATCTCAAGCAGAACAGTCGAGTCTCACAAGTACGATACAATGCACCAACTTGGAGTAAAGACCACCGCCGAATTGGTGCAATACGCTGTCAGGCTCGGACTGGTAGCTCCGCGTTAGCGCTTGCTTCAAAACTCAATGAATTTCCTCTCAATAAACCGAAATTTTGCGGATAGTCAGCAACCCTCCAGATCTAGTTAACTGGCCAGGCTGAAATCGCACGTACCGAAATTTCCATCGTTGGACCGGCGCTGTGGTGGGCAACTCCCCAGGCCCGTCAGAGTTTTAGAGATAGGCGGGCCTGGTCGTTCCCACGACGATGGGAAAGCATGGTTCTCCCCCGTGCGAGACTGCTTGGAGAGCGGAGGGATCGGCCACGGTTACGACTTGCTCGACTCCGGTTCTGACATTCGGGCGAACATAACCGTGACCGACTCTCCATGCCCAGACTCAATAAGCAGCGGCGAATCACTTTGCATGAACTGTTATCAGGTCATCGCAATGATTTGTATCGAGTGAAACCCAGTTGTCGTAGAAAGCCACACTGCCTGGCGGAGAGTCTTCTGGGTTCGTGTTGAAGTTGACGGCGGCGGAAGAATTGGCGAAGCCCCTGAGTGAGCGCAGCATCCAGTCGTAGTGGAAGAGTATAACGGCATCTGCCGGCCACACTTCCAGGCACGTAGAACGGGGCATGCTCGACTTTCCCGCAATCCCTTCCTGCAGAATCAGTAATTTTTCGGATTGACACATTTTCAGCGGCAACAGATCACATTAACAACCAAAGCAAAACAACTCGCTAACGCGAATCAGCGGAAACGTGTGACCACTTCGGCGGTGACATTTGAGACGAAAGGATCATTTGTTGGTGGCGATTTCGCGAGCCGGTACTCGGGAGAGTGATGCATGAGTAAGTCAACGGATGGACGCAACGACTTCGCCTCAGTGTCTCATGATTACACTGGTGAGGGTTATCGGAAATTCGTGACGTTGATCGAAAACAGCTCTGACTTCATCGGCATGTGCGATCTCGAAGGCGTTCCCTTTTTCGTCAACCGGGCCGGCCTGGATATGGTGGGGCTCGCCAGTATTGAAGACGCTCGCCACACAACGGTGGGCGAATTTTTCTTTCCGGAAGATCGGACACTGATCGTAGAGCAGTTTTTCCCAAAGGTATTGAAAAATGGTCGAGGCGAAATAGAGATTCGCTTTCGTCACTTTAAAACCGGCCAGGCTCTTTGGATGGCCTACAAAGTGGTGGTGCTGACTGACGCTGCCGGTGAACCAAACGGGTATGCGACCGTGAGTCAGGACATAACCGAACGCAAGCAGCTTAATGATGATTTGCGACGTCTCGCGGCTGACCTTTCAGAGAACGATCGTCGGAAGAACGAGTTTCTCGCAACCCTTGCTCACGAACTTCGAAACCCGCTGGCGCCCATGAGCAACATGCTTGAACTAGTGAAACGCGCAGCCGGAGACGAAGCAATTGTCAGACGTGCTCTCGTCACAATCGAACGGCAGTTGGGCCAGATAGTACGGTTAGTGGATGATCTGCTGGACCTGAACCGTATCACTCACGACCGTTTAGAGCTGCGACGCAGTGAGGTCACATTATCTTCAGTCATCCAGCAAGCGGTTGAAGTAGCGCGGCCCCTATTGGATGCGTCCAGCCATGAGTTGATTATTGACTTGCCGGAAGAACCGATTTACCTGGACGCTGATGGCGCGCGGTTGGCCCAGCTCTTTGGGAACCTCCTTAACAACAGTTGCAAATACACGGAACCAAACGGAACCATCCGGCTCACGGCCGAATGCACAAATGGTGACGTGTTGGTAAAGGTCAAAGACAACGGCGCCGGCATACCGCCGGACAAGTTAAACCGAATCTTCGACATGTTTATGCAGGTCGAAGCGACCGCCGAGAGATCTCAGGGCGGGCTCGGTATCGGACTGACGTTAGTGAAACGTCTGGCAGAAATGCATGGTGGATCGGTCGAAGCGAGAAGTGGCGGCGCGGGAGAAGGAAGCGAGTTTATAGTGAAGCTGCCGATCCTTGAGTGTGGCGAGCGCTCGCCCCAGCCTGTTTCGGAACCGCTTCAAATCTCGTTACCGTTATGCCGAGTTTTGATCGTCGATGACAACTTCGACTCCGCAGAATCGCTGGCGTTATTGTTTCAGTCAATGGGCAGCACTGTCTGTCTGGCTCATGATGGACAGGAGGCTTTGGTAGCGATTGAGCAGGACACCCCCGACGTTGTATTACTCGACATTGGCCTGCCAAAGCTCAATGGTTATGAAGTTTGCCGGCGCGTGAGGTCGCAACCGTGGGGCAAAGACATCATCATGATCGCGCTGACCGGCTGGAGCCAGCAGGAAGATCGTCGCATGTCAGAGGACGCTGGATTCGATCGGCATATTGTTAAGCCGGTGGATTACGATCACTTGCTGGAACTGATGTCATCGCTGAAAACCAGACTGTCACATGACTAGCTGCATCTTTGGGGGATGGGACGCAGCAGTCTAGGTTGGGGGTGGAGTTGCCGGCGTGTACTGGATGCCTGCGCCCGGGCCTAATGGGAGTCCCAACAGATACCAGACGATTAAGAGCAGCGTCCAGAGAAAGAAGAAAGTCACTGAGTAAGGCAACATTGTCGCCATGATGGTCCCGATCCCGGCTTGCTTGTCGTATCGCTGTGCGAAAGCAACAACGAGCGGGAAGTACGTCATCAGGGGCGTGATGATGTTGGCAACAGAGTCGCCGATGCGGTAACCCGCCTGCGTCAACTCCGGCGAGTAGCCGAGGAGCATAAACATCGGGACGAAGACCGGAGCCATCACCGCCCACTTCGCCGAGGCGCTTCCCAACACAAGGTCGAGCAGCACCGTGATCATGATGAAACAGATGATGAGCGGAACGCCGCCGATCCCTGACTCACGCAAGAGCTCAGCTCCCTTGACGGCTGTAATTACGCCGAGGTGTGTCCAGTTGAAGAAGGCCACAAACTGCGCGGCGAAGAAGGAGAGCACCAGATATAGCGCCATTGTCGCCATCGCCTTCTCCATTGCCTTCATAACGTGAGCGTCGCTGCGAATCGTGCCTGCGGCGAGGCCGTAGGCCAGCCCCACGAACGTGCCGCCGAAGAAGATGATCGCTACGATGCCTCTCAGGAAAGGCGAAGTCAGGACGCCTCCCGTCTTGACGTCGCGCAAGAATCCGTCGGCAGGCACCAGTCCCCACAAGATGACGCTGATCAGCACCAGCACCATGGCGAGCGCATACCGCAACCCGCGCTTCTCCGCCGCGGTCAGCCCCCTCAATTCCTCGGGCTTCTCGTCGCCACGGTACTCGCCGAGCCGCGGCACGACGACCCGTTCAGTGATAAACGTTCCAGCCAGCACGATGAGGAAGGCGGAGGCGGCTGCGAAGTAATAATTGGCGGCCGCTGTGACGACGTAAGGCTTGTCGAGGATGCGCGCCGCCTCTTGCGTTATTCCCGAGAGCAGAGCGTCAGTCGGCCCCAGCAGGAAGTTCGCGCAGAAACCGCCGGACACTCCCGCGAACGCTGCCGCCAGTCCCGCCAGAGGGTGTCGCCCCACGGCGAGGAAGATCATCGCTCCCAGTGGGATCACCAACACATAGCCCACGTCGCTCGCCATATGCGACAACACACCCGCGAACACGACCACCATCGTCAGCAGGCGACGCGGGGCAGATAGCACCACGGCGCGCAGCACCGCCGAGATAAGCCCGCTCCCTTCGGCCACGGAAATTCCGAGCATCGCCACCAGGACTGTCCCTAACGGCGCGAACCCCGTGAAGTTCGTCACCAGCGAAGTCAGAATGCGGTGCAGACCCGCCACGGTCAGTAAACTCTCTGCGTGGATGACCTCTCCCGTACCCGGATGCACAACCGACACTCCCATCCATGCAGTGACAGCCGAAAGGATGATGACGAGCACGGCGAGAATGACGAACAATGTAGCTGGGTGGGGGAGGATGTTCCCGGCTCTCTCGATGGCCCCGAGAAAACGGTTAATGAAAGAGTCTTTGGCGACGATTTCGACTTCTTTGCTGGCTATAGTTTTCACGCTTTTTCCCACACTGTAATTTGCGCGACCGCCGTCGTTCGCGTGAGCCATTATAGTTCGGGGGGACAGCAACTGCTCAATTGGGGAACGTGAGGGCACTCGAGTACCACTTCATAACCGCCTTCCAGCATCTCCTGTACTATCTGTATAATCGGTCGTCTTAGAGTCGCAGTTCTCTGAGTGTGGCTCATTCAATCCACTCAAGCCTTATCTCAAGACGCCGGTCGTCGGCATCGTTCCGCACGGCGTTTTTGCACCACCTGCCGTTTGCCGCATTAACCGACGGCTTGGAAGTACATGAAATCTACGTGATGGACCTGAAGAAAGCTGACCCGTATCCGTCGCCTTATTATTGGGCGGGCTTCGTACTTGTGGGCGATCCTGAATAGAGCGTTTGAAAACTATGTCAGCATTCGACGACTCAGTTGCGGAGTATCAGAAGGCGATAGCCGACCTGCCGCAGAAGAAAGATCCGGACGCAAGTGTCAGAGTGCTGCGGACACTGCTCGCCCGTGATCGTGTGGCGAAAGAGTTAGCCAACTGCGAAACAACGGCTGAGATGTTGGACGCCGTTGCCGAAGCCGATAGCGCTCTAAAGGCAAAGGCAGGAAAGATAGTCGAGGTTGTTGGTTCCGACAGACTGGTGGCGTGGCGTGAGGCGCGACAGTTTCCGGCGGAAGGAGGTTCAGAGCAATCACAATCCAACACGTGGTGGTGGTCACTGGAATCACGTGCAAAGGGAGTTGAATGGTGGAAGACGGCATTCAACTATTTTCTTTGGATTTGTATCGTAGTCGCCTTGAGCTTTGCAGTTGAAAGCGTGCGACGCTTTCTGAGTAGTGAGGTCGGAGTGCTGGGTACGGTCCTGCAGGGACTCGTGACGTTGTTGGTGGGCGGTACCCTGTTGGAACTGGCAAGGCAAATCATTGCCATTCAGACCGGAAAAAACACAGACTGGAATTCGCCCGCGTTTAAGAGACGCATTGTCTTTGCGTCATCGTTAATTGGTATTGCATTCGTGATGTGGTTTTTGTTGCCTCTGGTGGTAAAGCATTACAGCAATCTGGGCGTCGCCGACCGTCAGGAAGGGAGACTTTCTACCCCCATCACACATTATCAACGTACGATCAGTCTTGAACCCTCCGACGCGATTGCACACTACAACTTAGCACGCGCCTATGAAGCGTTAACGGAGTATGACAAGGCTGAAGCCGAATACAAACTGGCCATCCGCTGGGACGATGATCAGGCTGTTTTTTATGACGGACTCGCTCATCTCATGATCGCGCAGAAGAAGGACAACGCCGGAAGTTTAAGATTGCTTGATACAGGATTGGATAAACTCGAAGCCCAGAAGCAGGCCGGTGAATTTCAGGATCAGGAAAATGAATACAAGCGTATCAAGCTTTCGCTTCTTAGAAACCGGGCCTGGGTTTACTTCATGCTCGAATATTTGACTCAGGCCGAAGACGATCTGCGCGTGGCAATGGAAACGAAGCCCGACGCCGCGGCGCCACATTGCCTGCTCGGCCAGGTTCTTGAGAAGAAAGCCGGCGAGGGACCAAAGAGCCCTGAGTTGAGTCAGCAAATAACGAAGGCCTACACGGATTGTATTGCTTTCTCTCACAACCAGAGAGACAAGATCGAAGCCGAGTGGTTCGCTCATGCTCAGGAACGTCTTAATCAGGAGGACGAAGCGCAGGCGAGCGCGGGGCAAAGCAAAACGCCATGAAACGATTCCTTCAAATCACATTAATTATCCTGGGAACATTGCTCACGTCTGGCTCATTCCAGACCCATGCTCAAACAGCTTCTGCGTGCGGCTGTGCGTTTATTAAAGGTCCGCAGCCGAAAAATGTGAGAGTGCGGTTCGCCGGACAGTCGGTACCGGTTCCTGCCCGGGCAAACATGGTCGTTCACATCGGTGACGCACTAAAGGTCACTCATCCGGTGATTGCGTCAATGGTGTGCGATAACGTGGCGGGCATTGTTGTGCTGAAGAGCACACCTCGAAATCAACCGGTAAAGTGCCTCAATCAGCCAAAGGAAGGCATTCTGATTGGACGGAACGGAAGATTGATAGACAGCCGGACGATGAGCGACATGGCATTGGCATTTCCCGTCGTGCTGTCGCCGCGCTCGACAAAACTGCTGGATCCGCTTCCAGTGCTTCGCTGGACCACGATCAGCAAAGCAAACTCTTACAAAGTTACGGTTCGCTCAAGCGAAGGAAGCTGGACCACCACCGTTCCCGCAAAGCCTGGCAGTCACACGCAGGAGATCGTCTATCCCGGATCGTGCGCACCGAATCAAACGCGTGACTGCGCACCGCCTCTAAAGGCTGGAGGATCGTACAAGCTGATCGTCGAAGCAAACGGTCGAAACTCTGAAGAGGAAGGTCTCCCAAATTTAGGCTTCACACTGCTAACAGTGCAGGAAGCGCAACAGGTGCGGCAGAAGACAGATAGCATTAAGCGCCTCAAACTGTCTGAATCACTAAAGAGATACATGCTTGCGTCGTTTTATGCGAACAATGAATTGAACGCAGAGGCGATTGGAATTCTTGAAAGCGAGCCCGAATCCCAGCGCTCTCCTGAAGCCCTCCGGCTATTAGGCGACCTTTATTTGAAATTGAGTCTGGCCTATCGGGCCGAGACTGTGTACTTGAACCTGTTGAGCAAGAATTTAACTGCTCGAGACACACCGTCAGGAAGGGCCATTACTCAGCACAGTCTCGGTGAAGTATATGAAATCCTCGGCAACACGCAGGAAGCAATCAAACATTACGAAGAGGCCGGCAGACTCTACCGCGCCGTAAAGAATGAGGATTCCAGAAAGCTGGTCGAGAGCCGGTTATCGGAGCTGCGGCAGCCTTGAATGTGTAGCGCCGCTACTTCGGAGCGACCATTCCTTCAGCTCCCGTGAGCATGAAGCCGGCCCAGTAGTATGGATGTGGATACTTCGTGCGAATTTCTCGTTGAGCTTTTTGCAGTGCTTCGGTCCTGCCGGTGCCCTGGCTTAGGTTTTTGAAGAAAGAGACCATCAGTTCGCCGGACTGCTTTTCTTTGACATTCCAGAGAGTAGTCACTACCGCACCGGTTCCCGCGTACATAAAGGCGCGGTTCAGTCCCACGATATCATCTCCGTTGCTGCGACTTCCCAACTCTGTTTGGCAAGCACTCAACACCACCAGACTGACATTACGTAAGTCCAGTCCGTAGATTTCATGCACCTCCAGTAGACCATCGTTCTTTTCATCTCGGGCCAGCACGATTTGAGAGAAAAGCGGCGTGACAGTGTTTAGTTTTCCGTGTGCGGCCACAAACACTATGTTGCTGGTGGGTATCCGTTCACGAAAACTGGTTTCTGTAGCCGCGGCATCGGTCAGGGCCGCTGTCCCATAAAGCTTTGCCACGTCGTGTGCCGACTTCACCGCAAATGGAAGGAATGCAAGTCCTTCAGCCCGCCCCTGCGCGAAGGCGAGAAGTTTGGTTCCGGTGCTGCGGGGTTGTTGAGCAAACCGCAATACGCTCGCGCTAGGCAGGTAGAAGAGTTCTCGATCGTCGCCGAAATACCGTTCGCCTTTAATCAGAGCTGAAAACGGCAAATAGTGCAGGATGTTGTGCGAAATGATTCCCACTCGTCGGGTCTTGATATGACCTTCGAGCGGTGAGATCAGCATTCGGTAGAGTTCCTTCAACGGCTGTGGATAAGGATCGTTGAGATCGGCAAATCCACGAAAGCGAACCAACTGTGTATTGATGTTGTCGCCTGTGATTGGCAACAACTCTGCATGAAAGGAGTTGTGAGTAATAACGAAGGCTACGGTTTCATTTAGTGTGACAAAGTAAGAAATCAGCGTGGTGTCTTTATCGAGCAAGGCCTGGATCGCCGGAACTTTCAGAGCCTCGACGCTCAGAATAGAGGCATACTCCGGCGTTTTGAGTTTTAGTTCGGTGATCAGATCCTCATACTCGACGCGTTTGAGTACAAGTTGCTTCTCGAGAGCCTCGGCAGCCTCTGAGCCAGATTTGGATCTTGTTTTTGCTCTCTCTTCGCTGAGCTGTCTTTGAAGAGAAGCGAGTTCCAGGCGTAGGGCTTGTTCCTTCCTGATGAGATTTTCATCCGCGCCCTTGCGCACATCAACACGCGCGTTGCCCATCTGATCCAGAAAAGCGCGCGCGCGTGCCTGTTCGCTGAGCTCAAAAGCTTTCTCAAAGCGGCCCAGCCGAACGCTGGCGAGCAATGCACTTACATAAACGTTTAGCGACTGGTCGGCGAGTTTAATCTTGAATTCTTCGAGCCGAGCTTCGGTCCGAATCTTTTCTTCAATTTCGATCGCCTTTTCGAGATAGTAAAGAGTCTTTTCGTAGTTGTCCTGATGTTGATAGACCGCGCCGATGCTCGCGAGGGTTGAGGCTTCTCCACTTCGGTCACGTCGTGAGCGCTGTATCGAGAGGGCACGTTCATAATAATCCAGTGCTTTTGGATACTCCTTTAATCCCGTGTAGAGCACGCCGATGTTATGAAGCAGCGGCGCTTCATTCTCAGAGCTTTTGGTCTGCTCGATCAATTTTAGCGCTTGATTGTAGTAGTCGAGGGCTTTTGAGTTTTCCCCAAGGTTCGCGTAGACCACGCCCATGTGCCCTAGTGCGTTAGCCTGGATTACCGGATTTCGAACCGCACGCCCAAGCTCCAATGCCTGGTTATAGAATTCGAGCGCTTTTTGCTTCTCTCCCAGACTCTCATGAGCAGCGCCAAGCAAGTTAAGCGTAGTCGAGCCGCTTTCCCGATCGCCTACCCTTTCGAAGGTGGCTGATGCCTTTTGAAAATAGTCGAGAGCTTTGCGCTGGTTATCCAACGAGAGATAGGTAACCCCGATGTTTGCCATGATGCCGGCTTCACCAACTATATCCCTGTCTGCTTGTGCGGTCTTGAGTGCCTCAAGATAGAGGTCGAGGGCCTTTTGATATTCAGACATGGACCGGTGGAGTAAGGCGATGTTATTAAGACTGGTAGCGCCACCTTTTATCCCAAACATAGCCCGTTCGAGCTTGAGAGATTCATTGAAGTATTCGAAGGCCTTTTGTGTGTCTCCCAGATCAGAATAGATTTGCCCAAGGTTGTTGAGAATAGTGGCATGGGTACCGCCGAGATCGGAGGCTTTCGTGAGCGCGAGGGCGTCGTTGTAAATGTTTATTGATTTTTGCTTCTCGCCCAATGAGTCGTAGATGCTGGCAATAACCATCAAAGCATTTGCCTGCCCGCCATGGTCTCCAGCCTGTTTCATCAAAGGCAGCGCCAGGTTGGATTGCTCCAGCGACTTGGATTGCTCACCTAAGCGAGAATAAGCGGCGGCCAGTGCGAGACGCGTGGTAGCTTCCGCGGTCAGATTGTTGGCGCGTTTGAAGAGGCTTATAGCCTGATCGAGGTATTCGGCCCCCTTTTTTGTCTCACCAAGATAAATATAAGTGACACCCATTCCGGTGAGTGTGGGAGCGAGTAGCAGTGGGTTATTCTCTTTCTGGGCCAGTGGCAATGCTCGGTTATAGTATTCGAGGGCCTTTTCGTATTCACTGACGGAAGTATAAATGCCTCCCATCACGTTGAACATCGAAGCAAGTATGGTCGGATCAGTATTTTCCTCGCCCTCCATCAAGGTTAGTGCGCGTTTAGCATAATCGAGAGCTTTCGGATATTGATTTAAGGAGTTATAGCTGGAGGCAATTGCGAAGTATGCGAGTGATTCGCCGACTTTTATTCCTTCTGCCTGAAAAAACTTCGCAGCTTTTTCGTATTCCTCAATAGCAAGCAAGTGTCCTTCCCTGGATCCCTGGTCCGAAAGCTTCCTCCCATTCTCAAGCGCCTCTGTGCCCGCAGTTATATTGTCGTTCTGAGCAAAACACACACCGCTTGTCAGGAAGAGAAAAACAAAGAGCAGCAGGGGGAGCACATGGTGAGAGTTCATTATTAGTTTCGCTTTCTCGTCGCCATTAAAGTAGCCTGGCGGGATTTGAAGAGACGTAACAGAGTCAGTTCTGTGCTGAAATTACCTGGGACTTGTTGCTTCGCATGATACAACTGCTGCGAAGCTCGTCAGGCTCTGCATAAGGATTGGTCGCTCCTGCATGCGTAAGGTATCGCTAAGTTCGCAAAAGATAGGAGCACGTCGTTGCGACAGCGCGAATTCTAACACACAGTTCTTCGGTGCTGAACCTGACGCTCGCTCAAAGGCGCATGTGAATTCAAATAGAGTGCTGCGGTAACTCAACCCTTCCGCTAACATTTTGTTTTAGCCACATTACGAGTGCTCGTTGATTCGAGTATGATGACAAGTGCTCAGGACAATGACACCCGCACCACTTGATCAACCATATCGCGGCAGCGGCATTGACCGTCCCACAGTTCCCTTGCCGCCCGACCACCTTTCACTTTTCCGCGCTGGTCAATTGCGCAAGCGCTGGCATTACGTTTCATTCTGGAGTCGTGAATTGTCTTTTTGCGCGGCGCGGGCAAGTGTGGGGCCGCTGCGGCAGGAATACTGGGCGATCTGGGATCGAGCAACCCAGGAGTTTCGGGAACGTTCACACATGTTCAAGCGATGTGTACTAATCGAACCGAATCGCTTGCAGGTAAACGATAGTGACGTGGTGATCGATGTGACCTTCCAAGCATGCTCGAGCTTCGAGGTTTACCGCCCCGCTCAACGCGCCTACATTTGGTCGCACAAGGATTACTGCCGGCAGGCGCAAGGAACTGTGCGTTATGGCAACACAACTCGAGCGGTCACGGGCGTAGTATTCGTTGACCTCAACGCCGGCTATCATGAGCGACACACGCATTGGCATTGGGCAGCCGCTGCCGGATCTGATCAGCACGGCCGCCTCGTTGCATTCAACGCCATCACCGGCCTTTTTGACACCCCCGTCAATAGCGAGCGCACCATCTGGATCGAAGCGGACGCACGGGAGATTGGCCCGAATACTTTCTCGGAAGATCTCTTAACCGTCGGCTTCGCTGAAGGTGGAACCCTTCGCTTTAAGCGCGAAGCATTGCTCGAGCATCACGACAATTTCCTGGTTATTCGTTCCGATTATTTTCATTGGTTCGGAACGTACTCAGGCACGCTTCCCGGAGGCATCGAGTTGCACGAAGCCTTTGGTGTTTTCGAACGTCATGATGCCTTGTGGTGATAACCAGCCTGCCGTTTAAGTAATAGTCGATGGAAACTTAAACTGACCCGGCCCCATTTGCGCGGCCTTATCCGGTAGATATTCCCAGTGCCATGGTTCTCTGTTCACCGTGCGGATGAAACCGTGTCTCGGAGCATTCCTCTTAAGCCACTCGTAAATTGGGTCGCCGCCTGCTAAAGCGTTGCTCCCAGTGTTGAGATCGAATGCCTGACCATGCTGGTGATTCGAAGATCCCGGAGGTGCGGCGGGGTTAGGACCACTGTTGAACAATTCCTCCTGGCGCCTGAAAGTGCGAAAGGCGCTATTGATGAGAATTGCCAGATTGGCTTCGTCCTTTGCCGCTTTCACCATTTTCATATAGGGCACGAAACTGTCGAAAGTCGTCTGTTCCATTTCGGTGTCGACACCAATGATGTTGACCATCACCTTCGGGAACAGCGGGTTGCCGCCGGCCCAGCAACCGTTTGGGCCTTTTGGATCAAACCATTCGTCAGTGGCGAACGCAGTCGAAGAGCATCCGTCAGCCAGGTTGGATAATTTTGTCCATCCAATCTCCGCACCGACGACCATGTCGCCGTTTACGATCTGAAGGTTGCTAACCTTGACCATCTTCTTATCGTTTGACGTCTCTGTAACGATGACGAAAGTTCCTGGCGGAATCTTTTCGCCTGTAGAGGCGAAGTTCGGCGGACCGGTCCGGATAAGCGCGTTGCGATCGAAGCAGGTTTTGTTGTTGCCATCCGGTTCCATTTCGAACCTGGACGGTGCAAAACCAGTGACCTCGCCGAGAAAACTACCGGCTACATTCGTGGCTTTTGTCCAACCAAAAGCGCCGGCACTATCGCCGGCCGGACGCGCAAAAATCATGACGTTTTTCCGGTCCAGGGCCTTAACGTCCGTAACGTTAATCTGCGTGTGCAGCGGAATCTTCTTTAAGTCGCCGACGTGCGCCCCGGGAGGAAGCTCGTCGCCGGCCTGGTATTTGAGTGCGACGCCATTCTCGTTGCGAATGACGGCTTGGCTGTCTGAAATCACGTAAACCTTGTCAACATAGGTTCGGACGTCCATCGTATTCTCCTTCCTGGTGAGCCCTTCTCGTTTCATTCTGGGCCATTTACCCATAATGTTGAGTTAGCTCATTTCATTTCATTTTCAGGAAGTCGAGCCCGATTAAGGTTGAAAACCAGTTCCGAATCTACGTAGTATCCAAAGCATGTCTCTTCGTTCGCGGCGCCTTATCATTGCAATGGTCGTGTTTACGTTTTGCAGCAACATTGCCGGCCAAAACCAGATACCTCATGAATGGAAGCAGATCGACGCAGATGGAAAATTCAGCTTCCACCTCCCGCTTAATATGAGAGAAACAGGTGTTATTGGGATCGAAAACTATCACAAGGAATACACCAACGGGAAGCTGCACGTTAGTTTCGATTATGACCCCATGGAGGTTATTAGTTATCCAGTTCGGCCCGGGGCGCTGGGTAAGAATCAAAAGGAAATATCGTTGGAAATTGATGGCAAGAAGGCTTACATGTTTGTCTATGAGACTACCGACATGCGCAAGCGACCGCTTTACGTTGCTGACTTATATATCGGCGATGTTCCCAACGGCGATGTCAAACTGCGCATGTTGATCGAGACCTGGAGACCCGCCAATCTCGAGCTAGCGGAGACGATCTTCCGCAGCATTCGATTCACGAGTGGCCCAAGTAAAGAAAACTAAGGAGCTGGTTGTTCTGCGCCTGTTTGATTGAGCATTGTGCGAACCGGCGTGTCTTCAGCCGCGACTATAAAAAGCTCTTCGGCTCGCCGCCTCAGCGCGATTTTGTACGCGTGCGCAGTCGACTGGACGGCTAAGAAACCTTATCCCGTCGCCGGCAAAGCGCTATCTCGGCAGCTCAATTACAGGATTGTTCGGAGAGATCGGCGCGTAATACCACGCGTTATTAAATGTCGTGTTATTGCTGAATGGACCGTCCCTTTGCGTAGGGCGATCGGCTTGCAGCACCAGATTCCAAACTTGTATCCCGGAAAAATAGTGTTTGGTGAATCGGTAGGTTATCGTTTCGAGGTCCCGGTTCTGTGTTGTCAAGAGTCTGCCCCAGTCATCTGCGCCGTTTCTTTTGCTCCACGCTTCAATCACGCTTTTCTTCGGACTGATAGTGATCGTGTTGCCATTGATTTGATATCGCCCGTTCTCTTTAATCAAAAGAAGTTTATCGAAGGACATCCTGAAGGTTTTGGAAACAAAGGTGTAGGTGCCATCTGCGTTGAACGTATATTGATCTTTACTGTATCCAGCCATGCCCGCCGCTACTGGGTCGCCGTAGCTCATGTGCGCTCCGGCGCTTTTTCCCCAAGTGCCAAGGATTGAAACAGCGCTGTCATCATTGGCTGGTGCGGGCTGGGGGCGCGTTTCGGGCTTCCTCAATTTGATCGAAGCGGCAAACGCCTCGATGGCGGGAAGATTATCCTGACTGTTGAAGATCGCCGTTACGCTGAAGGTTTTTCCGTACCCGGAATAGGTGCTCAGGATAACTGCTGATGTTCCCTGTTCGTTTTGAAAAGTAGTGCCTCCGGTGACGATGGCCCACCCCTCAGTGTTTCGAACCGGCTCGGTCTGCGGACTGCCCTGTACCCCAAGTTGTCCGGCGACGAACTGTTGCCACTCGCTATTGAAATCATTTTTCGCATTGCCGGAACTTTCGCCACTGCCGTAAAGCGTGATCATGGCGTAAGTGCCTTTCTGCTCGTTCAACGTACTAAAGATGACAACGCCATCTTTCGTTTGCTTTTTACACCCGGGTGGAGGTTGAAACGTCGCAATGTCGAACGTGTCTGAGACTTGAGCTGAAGGGGTGGCGAAAAAAGACAAGAAACAGATCGTTAAGAAGAGTAGTTTTCTCATTGAACTCACTTTGTTCAGACGGATGCGATTCCTGCGATGACTACGTTTTTTGTCGCTGCGTTTTGGTTCAGGTTGACTGTCAATATACCCCTTGGATTTGTTCTTTACGTTCATACAAAGACCTAATTAATAATCTCCTTTTCGCTACTCGCCAACTTTTGCCGCCATGCCTGGACTTGCTCTGGTGTTTGTCTCACCCAATCCGTTAATTCGCCGACGATTCTCAATGGTGCTTGACTGCGATAAGAGCGGGTTGGATTGCCGGGGAATTTTTTGTCTGTAACGTTCGGATCATTTTCAAAGTCCTCGGTCGGTTCGACGATATAAACACGTTCACGTCCATCCCCCTTAGCTAGCGCGGCGGCAAGTCCTGCCCCATTAGCCAGGGCCGTGAAATAGATGTGATTCATTTTGAGTTCCGGTTTGTAATTAGAACTGCCTCCTGCCGTCAGCAAGTCACCGATCTGCAAATCTGCTTTCGTTCCATGATAGAAGGGGCCACTGTCGGACGGATTGCTCGAGTATGAATTAGCCAATTCATAACTCTCTTTTGCGCGTTCAGGATCGTTTAAGTCCTCATAGCATTTGGCAATGTTCAAGTACAGAGAAGGAAAAGCTCCTCTGACAGTCACGTCATTTATTTTTAACGCGAACTGCAAAGACGTTTCAAGCCATTTCAATCTGTCACGAACAGTCTCCTGATGCCGGGCCACATAGTACGCTGAGGTGAACTTCTCAAAGTCGTTTGTTGATTCGTTCCAGGCTTGAAGAAATATGTTGCCTGCTTCCTCGGGTTTGCCTTTCTCGTCTAACTCCATGCCTTGAATACAGAGTTGAATAACATGATTCGCTGGGTTGAACTCCATTCGTTAAGTATACCTCGTCCGGAATGAGCGTCCCGCGATACACCCAGGAGTTCCTGGAGATTTCCGGTTTTCGGCTTAGCAAATATTCGCTATGCCTCAGATGGCCCAGAGGC
The DNA here is from genome assembly GCA_036379695.1 of Pyrinomonadaceae bacterium. Lineage (GTDB taxonomy): Bacteria > Acidobacteriota > Blastocatellia > Pyrinomonadales > Pyrinomonadaceae > PSRF01. The sequence continues at coordinate 19,596 of DASVGE010000387.1, forward strand.
TTGTGTGGGCGTTCTGTTCGCGCAGTTTGACTGAGAAATCTGAAGAAACTAATTCTTCATGGCGGGAAATGTTGCTGTGCCTTAGGTGTGACAGGACTGCGGCCTGCACCGTTTGCATTCTCCGCTTTCTGCCGTGCCTTGGTTGTGACAGGCACTCAAACATTCTTTGTTGGGTACAAAACTGAGCACGGTGGGTGGAGGGGGAAAATTGGTTTAGATTCGACGCCGGGAATATCGCTTAACATCAGTCTATTGATAAGAAACAGAGCGGCCGCTCAAACAGCGTGCCTGTTTCGACGATCCCCTACACTCCCTCTTCGGTCCGCCAAGACTGGACCCTTTCTTTCCTCGTTGAATCGCTCGAGTTGGGCCGCTGGCTTCTCGACACCGATCTTCTTAAGAAGGCTGTAGTCAATCGGTCGGGGTAGCTTCATTGACTCTCCCGCCGATCCAGGTTCGTTATAACTCTTTAGTAAGTTTTCGTGTGTTCTCTGATCCACAACAATCGCAAAAATTTCAAAGCTACCTGTATCCGCAGCCCTGCCGTACAACGCTCTCACCTCCCACGTTAGGTCCGCCTTAACATCGACACCTCTGCCCAGTGCACGCCCCCAACAAAAGGTTGCGGCCCCGCCAACGAAAACCCACAGGAACGAGTCTGGCGGAAGAAAAGCGGTTCCTTTAATGCACTCGCCGTCGTGTACGTTTGCATTGGCGGTTGGTGATTCAATCTCGACGAAGTGTCCTTCGACTGCTCGCGGGTACATACCGAAGGGAGGCGTCGCGGCCGTGGCAATTTCAGGCGTAAACCGAAACTCAAATCCCTGGCCGGGAAACAGAATCTGTTCTTGAAACGTGTTAAAGGTTGCGTTTGCTCTGAGCGGCATTGGCTTGGAAGCATAAGGGCCCCGTACAGAGGCGACGATGTGGGCGGGAATTTGATCGAGGTTTATGCTTACGCCGGAACACAGCTCATTCATGACCATGTTATATGAGCCTGGAACATAAATCACTTCCCTGCGTTTCGTGCGAACGGGAATGGATCCCGCATAGGCAGGTTGCAGATCGAGAGTGACTGAAAATACGCCGTCCTTAATGTTCTCGCTGAGATCGTTGCCACTGTAATCAGTTGACCCTATTTTGATCTGTTCAAATCCGGGCAGATTTGCACACGCAAAGGGACCATCTAGACAGTGTTGTACCTCGAATGGCATAAATTCAGAATGCAGGCTGCGAAGCTCATAGTTATAGTCGACGCACAGCACTTTCTGATCATCCGGTAATCCATGTGTCTCTTCGAGGCTCAAGGTGATCTGGTTGTTCTCACGGATGGCAGTTCTTTCCACGATCTGATTTCGTACTGCTTTCCGGACGCCTTGATGGACGACCTCGTCCATAGTGTTCCGTCGAGTGGGAGTGCCTTCAGGCATAGTCGGGCTCCTGTGTTTAGTTTGATCGCATAAACAACCGGGCGATATCAGGTGGCCTTACGCGGAGCTACAACGCGAGGTTTATAGCTTAGTGGCTGTGTGCAAGGAAACAGGCTCGTACTATTCAGTTGTACATTAAAGCAGGCGAAACTTATTTCAAGCCGCTGGAAAAGTCAATGCATTTTTTCCCATCATTTTTCCCGCCTGTGGTCCATGACAGATGAGGTTACACGCTTTTAAACATCGGCCCATAAGTAACAACATTCCATTGACAGGTCTTGCGACTGATGCTAACGATCCGGCATGCGTTTCAACTCACCACCAGCATAGGCCAACCTGCAGGAGATTTGATCATGCCCAAAATCTTCATCAGTTACTCACACCAAGACCGAGACTTTGTTCGCCGGCTCGAGAGAGATCTCGCTCTGGAGTTTCCTGAGGCACAGGTCTTTTACGACATGATGATTCCAGTAGGGGAACCCTGGGCTGAAACGCTGGCTGCACAGATCCGACAGGCTGATATCGTGCTAGTGGTGGTCTCTCCCGATTATCCTGGTTCTGGTTGGCTCAGCCAAGAGTTAAACGTCGCCCTTGAGCGTCGAATGCATGGTGATACGCGAATAGTTCCGTTAGTGGTACGCACGTGTACCCCCACTGGTCTTTTGTCGTCGTTGACGCCGGTCGACTTTACTCAGGACTACCAGGAGGCACTCGCAGATCTAATCTGGGGGATTACCTGTGAACCGCTGCGAGAGACAAAACGACAAGAGCCTGGGACTCCACTCAGAAACATCGATCCCGTAGCAGATGAGAATTATCATCGCGAAACCAGGACACCGGTCGAGCATTTCAAGTCGCGTACAAAGGAACCCATTCCCGACGTGCGGTCGTTATTCATTAACTATCGATCGGAGGATACGGGCCCAACCGCATCGCGACTATATGCTGAATTGGCACGTGAGTTGGGCGTGGATCAAGTGTTCCTCGATCACGAGCGAATAGAAGCTGGCGGACGCTGGCCTGAGACGTTGCGAAATAAAGTTGAGACCGCGGACGCAATGTTCGTCCTGATTGGTAAAGGGTGGTTATCAGCTTGTGATGTCGAAACTGGTGATCGGCGATTGAACGTCCCGGAAGATTGGGTCCGGCAAGAGATCGAACTGGCATTAAAGACAAATACGACCATTGTTCCCATACTGGTCGACGAAGCGCGGCCGCTCGGCGAACGCGACCTCCGTACCGTGCCATCGATCCAATCGTTAGCTGATATGCAAGCTTTGCCGCTTCGGCGAAAATATTGGAAGGAAGACTTTAATCGCATTATTGGCTGGCTGGTGAACGCTGGTTTCACCCGTACGTTTTCTGGAGTCCTTAAAATTGTGAAAAACCAAGATATCCGTGAGTGAGTCATCAACTTCGATCATGCAGAGGTTATGAAGGGCGCTACCCGAACACCCACGGGTTCAAGTAACGCCCCAGCCTCACGTCTGGGCGAGCATGAGGCTTTGCCGCGAACTGGTCGCGTTTATATCTGCCGCCAAACGGTGTAGCAACGATTCAACTAACAAGTGCGTTTTGCGATCCGCTACAAGGCTCTTGTAGGCACACGTCACACCTCCCGCAAACGCGAGACAGGCGCACTCCCGGACTGACAGACGTGCTACGCCTTACCCGTAAATCACTCTAACAATCGTGAGAATGACAGACGTAGTAATTGAGGGTGTTGTGTTGGTTGGAGGTGTTGGCGCGCCGGGACTATGAACGTCGCCAGCCGATGCAGATACAGCAATCGACAGACTGAGGATCGTCACGGCGCATACTTGGCGTAAGGTGCTCATTTTTGGTTCGCTCCTAACATGAAATACAAAACTTTTGTAGCTTACAAGGATCTTGTAAGCACACTAGAGCAGTCCAGAATCGTGTTGCAAGCGCCAGAGGTAAGCGCGTAAGATTTGCCCGCAGTTCCTAACTTTCCCCTTGCGACAAATGGTTCTCACATGGCCTTACCGCCCTCACTCTTGCGCGAGTTAGAAAATCCGAGCCTTAGTGTGAATTCCCGAGCCGAATTGCGCTGTGAAGCGGCGAAGGCGCTGGAGTACAAAGGCGAGTATGAAAAAGCGGGAAAACTGCTTAGTGATTACTGGCCGCGCGTAGGTGAGCGTCCGAAGCTGGGAGGCTTGGACCAGAGCACGGCGGCGGAAGTGTTGTTGCGAGTAGGAGTCTTAACTGGATGGATCAGTAGTAGATCTCAAATCGCCGACACGCAGGAAACAGCGAAGAATTTAATCAGTGAAAGTCTCACCATTTTTCAGTCAAACAATTATCGAAAAAAGATCGCAGAAGCACAGACAGAGCTTGCTCTGTGCTACTGGCGCACTGGTCACTTAAACGAAGCTCGGGACGTGCTGAATGAAGCACTATCACTCTTGACTACTCACGGAGATGTAAAGGCAAAAGCTGTAGTGAGACTAGCAATCGTGGAATGTGAAGCGGCTAGTTACGCTAAAGCATTACGTCTTCTCACAACGACCGCGCCTGACTTCCAGAGAATCAATAATGAAACCTTGAAAGGCGCTTACCATCAGATTCTCGGGACTGTCTTGCGCCATCTATGGGAAGCAAAGAAGCGGGAAGATTATATAGACCGCGCTTTAATTGAGTACGCGGCAGCGAGTTACCACTTTGAACGCGCGGAGCACAGGTGTTACCTCGCGAACGTTGAAAATCAGCTTGGCCTGATTTATTTCTGCATCAACCGTTGCGAAGATGCGCATCAACACTTAAACCGTTCCCGGCGGATTCTCACGAGCTTGAAAGACTTTGGCACTGTGGCGCAAATCGATGAAACTCGCGCGCGTGTCTTTCTCAAGCAAGGTCGCCTTGCAGAAGCTGAGAGAACCGCGCGAGCGGCGGCACAACGTCAAGAGAAAACTGGCAGGCACCTGCTCTTAGCGGAAGCGTTGATAACGCATGGCCGAGCCTTGGCCCGACTTCAAAGATACAGCGAAGCACTATCAGCCTTTCGCCGTGCTTTCGTGTTAGCGGAACACATAGGCATCACCAGCCGCTCTGCGGATGCCACGCTCGCGGCCTTTCGAGAGCTTAGAGAATACTTAACCGTCACTGTTGAAGCGCGGCTTCCAGATCGCGATGAAAGAATGGCCCTAGAGCACGACGCTATAAAGAGCGCACTGGAAGAATCTGAGGGAAGTGTGACCTATGCTGCGCGACGTTTAGGAATCTCAGTTCAAGCGTTGACCTATATGCTGAATACGAGGCACAAAGATCTTTTTAAGTATCGGACGCCAGTGCGGCATAGGCGTCCACGGAAACAGTAAAGGACGATCTAGTGTCGGCCTTTTGGTTTACTTACCACGCTGGCAGAATCCCACTATTTAAGAAAGGAAGTTCTATTGTGGACACCAATAATGACAGTGACGAACTTTTTAACAATATGTTTGACGGAAACCCTTACTCAAGAACATGTCCAAACTTAACAAGCCTGGCGATAAAGAACTGACTCCCGCACAGCGAGCGAGCAATTTGCTTAATCAGGTTTTGGAGATGGGAAGCAGAATCAAGCCGAACGAAAACGAAAAGTAAACGGGCAGCACAAGACAACCGAATAGCAGAAGCGGCGCAAAGGGCAATTCCCCGATGCGCCGTTTTTGTAAGAACCCCCGGCGCTTGCCGCGTGGTCAGTCACCGAGGCGAGCAGGAGTCGAGACATAAGGAATCTCCAAAGGTAAACTTAGCGAGCCGTTGATTAGAGTATGGCAGTAAGTAGTTCATAAACTATTCCTGCCTGAGCCAACTGGTGACGGACAACACTCGTGACTTCGACGATTGGCACTTTTTTATCTCCAGCGCGGCGGAAGAGTCCTCTCGCCCTGGGCCAAGTGAGCAAATGAATTACCGAGATGCGTCAGGCTGATTCGCCCTTAAATAGTTTAGTGTCCCGATGTCTTCTCCGGGAGCTCTGGTAGCTTCTCGAAAGAAAGTATCGTCTTGCGACCTTCCTGATCTTCGAAGCCCAAGCCCTCTTCAAAACCACTGGGACCGATCAGAGGTGCGATGCGTTCGGGCTTCGTGATCAAGTGCTCCACACGTCTGTGGTCTTTGGCTGTTTCGCCGCCTAAAACAACTTCAATACTTCCAGCCGCAGATCCCTTGCGCTCAAAGGTCACACCGACAAACGGCAAGTATTCCCCCTCTTCCTGCGCGCCAATCTCGCCAACAACCTCCAATCGCGTGGCGCGAAACTGATTTCTTTTCGTGAATTCGTCGAGAAAACTCCCCCACCGCTCTTGTTCAATGAAGCCTGGCATTTCGCCTCCTCTCGTTGCTAATCACGTGGCTGTTCAGGCTGCGGCGCGAATTCGCCCAGCGTCGCACGCACCTGCTGCTCTCTTCCATCGCGTTTGACGGTAAGCGTCACCTCTGTTCCCGGAGCGCTGCCGGCGATGATGTTGCGAAACGTGTTGGGATCGTCGACAGCCGTTCCATTGAGCGCGGTGATAATGTCGCCCCTGCGAATCCCCGCCCGATCGGCGGCACTTCCAGGTTGAACCTGATAGACCACCACTCCAGCACCCTCAGTAACCCCTAACTTCGACGCCTCCTCCGAAGGGATCTTCAGCACTGTGATCCCAAGTTGCCCACGCCTCACTCTGCCCGTTCTGATCAATTGTTCCATGACGGTGCGGGCCATGTTTGAGGGAACTGCAAACCCCAACCCGATGCTCCCGCCGGAAGGTGAAAGGATTTGTGAGTTGATTCCGATCAGCTCGTTGTTGGTACTGACTAAGGCGCCTCCTGAATTACCCTGATTGATCGGCGCGTCCGTTTGCAGAAAGTCTTCAAAGGCACCGTTGCTCAGCCCTGTCTGCCGGCCCTTCGCGCTGATGATTCCCATGGTAACCGTTTGACCTACACCCAGCGGGTTTCCAATCGCCAGCACTACATCGCCGACTCGAGTGCGATCTGAATCGCCTAACGCCAACACAGGCAAGCCACTCGCCTCGATTTTTAGTACTGCCAGATCGCTTGGGGGATCAGTGCCAATAACTCTGGCCTCGAGCGTGCGATTGTCATTCAAATCCACGTTGATTCGATCGGCCCCGTCAATGACATGATGGTTTGTCAAAACATAACCGTCCTGACCGACGATCACGCCTGAACCCAGTCCTTCACGCTGGCGTTCAGGCGCGGGTGGTGGAACGCGATCGCCGAAGAATTCCCGAAAGTACGGATCGTTCCCAAATGGAAACTGCCGCGGCTGCCGCACACGCATTTGCGAATGAATCGTCACCACCGCCGGCGCTGCCTTGCTCACTACATCCGCGTACGAGGTGGTCGGCATGATGGCAGTCGGGTTGGATGAAGCCGGTGCCGGGGCGGACGAGTTGTTGGCTACCGGATCCGAAGCTGAAGTTAAGCGAACGTTATTCTCATCTTGACGATTGCAAGCCACCGCCAAGCAAATCAGGATCGTGACGCTCAATAGGAGCCCTGCGCGCGCTCTGTTGTTTGTCATGGACCTCCATACTTTCATCATTTCCCCCTTACAATCATGAGTTGTCGACGGCAGCTCACACCGCATGCGGAGACATCCGGTCAGCGGATCTCACCAGGCTGTGCAGTCTTACACCCAGGACTATTAGCAGAACGCCAAACACGATCGAGTACGCTCCGATAAGCCACACCACAGCGAGGGCTCCGGCCGCGGGATTGAAGAGTAAAGCCAGAGCGAACAGCACCGATGCAACCCCGGCTAACGCCAGCAGCCACTCTCCCTTTATGTGTTTGCGCAACTGGATCGCGGCTGCGATTTCGAAAACGCCAGTTACCATTGCCCAGGCGGCTATCAGGATCAGGAGGACCAGCGCCGTGATGCCCGGTACTAAGAAGGCCACTAATCCAGCAGCCACGCCGAGGATTCCTTCGAGTAAAAGAACCCACCAACGTTTGTTCTCGCCGTGAGATTTAACTCCGGCAGCAATTGCGAACGCGCCATCCACCAGTGCGTACGCACCCCAAAGGAACACCAGGGCCGTCAGAGTGATCTGTGGCCACACAAACGCCAGAACCCCAAATGCGATCGCCGCGAGGCCTCGCAACACCAACGCCCACCAACTACTTGTGTATACGACTAACATTGGTTCCTCCTTGTTCAGATTTTTATTTGTCCGGCTGCTACTGCGCCCGGTTCTGTTTTGGACCATGCTCTCTACCGGCCAGCGCCGGCTGCCTGCCTCTGTTGCTTCGGTTGTTCCTCCGTTTTAGCGTCCTTGATTTCCAATTGCCGCACCCGGCCTTCGCCCTCTGACGACGGCATCGTTATCTCGAGTACGCCATCGCGGAAGGTCGCTGTCGCTTTGCTCGTGTCGACGTCTGAAGGCAGGGGTATTTCTCGATAGAAGCTGCCGTAAGAACGCTCCGTTCGCAAAAAGCCTTCGCGTTCATCCTTGCGTTCTTCCTGCCGTTCGCCGCTAAGAACTATTGAGTCGTCTCGGAGTTCGACCTTCACGTTGTCCTTATTAATACCGGGCAACTCGGCACGAATAACTAATTCATTGTCGCGCTGAAGCACTTCCACCTGAGGCGTCCACGTTGCCATCTGGTTCAGGCCACGAAACCCCAGTCGACCAAAACCAAATTCGTCGAAGAGCTGCTCCATGTCTTCGCCGAAACGGCGCATCAGGCTAAACGGGTTGACGAGTGCCGGTGCACCGCCGCGCCATGACAGTCCAGTTTGCGGATTGCTCCGACTTTGCGTGACGGCGGTCTGTTGACCTGATTCTCCTCGATTTCGAGGTTGCGCCGTCGAGTCTTCCTGCTGCTGATTGTCCTTGTTCTTTGCCATGATTCCCTCCCCTTTGAACTTCTAAGTGTAAATATAAGAACCTCCAACTTTAGTGGTACACGAGGACCGGAACCGGGCTGTTATGCACCAGGTAATCCGTAGCCGTCCCGAGCGCCAGGCTGTCAGCGAGCTTATTTTCATAGGCGCCCATCACCATCAGATCACAGCCGATCTCTTTCGCATGGTCGATGATGATTGAGTGGCTGTCGCCCGTCAGGTAATGAGTGCTCAAGTGAACCGGATAATCCTTGAAGTAAGACGCGACCTCTTTCAACACCGTCGGCGACTCGCCTTCTTCGACCAATTGCACTGCATCCACGTCCATTTCCAGCGCGACCGCCAGGCGCGCGAGCAATTTCATTGCCCCACGCGCGCCCTCACTTCCGTCGTAAGCCAGCAAACCGCGTCGAAACTCTCTGAACTCTAACCCGGTCAACAGCACCGGACGATTAACCTTTCGCACAAGTCTCTCGCTAACTGAACCAAGAAAGCCTGTCTCGAACTCTTTATCCTCGCCGCGCTCACCAATTACCAACAGATCCGAGTTAACCGCCGCATCGGCAATGACCTTTACAACATTCCCTGTTTGGAGATCCGTCTCGCACGTTACGCGATAGCGCTCACAGATGGAGGCGGCACGCTTGAGTGCATCTTCTCCTTGCTTGCGGTAATAGTCTCGAACCCGCTCCGTGATTCCTTCTGAAGGAAACTTCTCAAGGATCTCTGAAATGTGTCTGATGAAATGGCCCGCAAGTCGTCGTGCATCGATTACGTAAAGCACCGTAATCCGCGCGCCCAGCCGAGATGCGAGCCAGGCGCCGCACTCCGTGGCGACATCCGCGTAGACCGAACCATCAGTCGCGATTAGCAGCGAAGACAGTCCTGAATCTTTGCCATTACTACTCATCGATCACCTCTCGCCCGACCCCAGAAACTGATGAATGAACTGCACCGCCGTCGCGCCTTCGCCAACGCCGGCTGCTACGCGTTTCACTGAACCATGTCGTACGTCACCAACGGCAAAGATCCCAGGTTGACTGCACTCCAACCAAAACGGATCACGTTCAAGCTTCCATGACCCATGCAGGTGCCCGTTGCCTTTTTCCTGAAGAAGATCCGGACCGGTAAGGATGAAGCCGTGATCGTCTCTCTTGATTGTGTCTTTGAGCCAGTCGGTGTGCGGTAGGGCTCCTATGAAAATAAATAAAGCAGTAGTTGGAAGAGTCTCCTTGTCATTTTTTGACGCATCGAACACCGTGATAGCTTCGAGCCGGTTTTCACCATGCACTTCCACAACCTTCGTTCGCAGCCGCACTCTAATATTCGGGGTGTTCCGGATCCGATCGATCAGATACTGCGACATCTTTTCATCAAGTGATTCACCGCGTACCAACATCGTCACGGTTCTCGCGTAACGCGAGAAATGCACTGCTGACTGGCCAGCGGAGTTGGCACCGCCGACTATATAGATATCTTCATTTCGGCAGAAAATAGCTTCCGCCACAGTGCCACCGTAATAGACTCCCGCACCTACCAATCGATCGATCCCGGGTGCATCCAGGCGCCGCCATTGGACTCCCGTGGCAATCAAAACAACATGGCTCCTCAGCTCCGAACCATCACCTAACGTCGCGATTGGAGTCGATCCCTTAATGCTTAATCCGGAAACCTCCTGCGGACTGACAATCTCAACTTCAAACTTCTTTGCTTGCGCTACGGCGCGTCGGGCCAAATCCGCCCCGGTCAGTCCTGCGGGAAAACCAAGATAGTTTTCGATCATCGAACTCAATCCAGCCTGACCACCGGGTGCTTGACGTTCAACAATAATCGTGTGGAGGCCTTCGCTCGCTCCATAAACTGCGGCCGCCAATCCGGATGGGCCACCGCCCACGATGATGAGATCGTAGAATTCTCCTTCCGGTCGAATTTTCAATCCTATCTTCTGTGCAATCTCAGCGTTCGTCGGCCGCGTTTGCCGCGTACCATCCGGAAATACCACTACCGGAAGTTGTGAACTTTCTAATTCGGAAACGTCCAATATCCGGCGCACTTCTTCTATGTCTCGCTCGACGTCAAGCCATTCAAACGGAATGCAGTTGCGGACCAAAAAGTCGCGTATCTGGTGGGCTTCTGGTGAGAATCGAGATCCGATGACGCGGAGGCCCTCGACCGACACGCGTGCTTCCCAGTCGGCCAACAAATCATTGACAGTGGGGTATAGCTTCTGGTCTGGAGGCTGACAGGGCTTGATCAAATAGTCGTCGACATGAAACTTGTTAATTTCACCGATGGTCGCTTCGCTTTCGCTGACTGTCGTGAGGAATACGATTTTTGCGTCATTGAATAGCGCGCGCGCCTGGTCCAGGAATTCACCGGCCGGCATGTCCGGCAACCGTTGCTCCACCAGGATCAGTGCCACGCGGTCATTTTTCTTTTTAAGCTGCTGCAGAGTGGTCAATGCAGCCTGACCTGAAGACGCGGTGAGTACGCGATACTGCTCTCCGTATTGTCGTTCGAGGTCTCGCTGAAGCTGTTTCAGGAGATCTGCGTTATCGTCTACGATTAGAAGGACCGGATTTGCCATGCGTCACCTGTTAACTCTTCTGCTTCCTCATGCATTCGCCGCCACTGCTTAACGCAACAAAACAGGCTTGGCATCAATACGCACACGGAACAGCGCGTAGGGTTTGCGGCGCAGGTCGCGCCCATTGTGAAAGCGCGCCTGACGGTGCAACTCGTTCGACGTGACATAGAGGTAGCCGTCCGTCGCGACCGACAGCGTGTCAGGCCACAAGAGGTGCGGGTCATGCACCACCGTTTCCCACATGCTGTTTTTCTCGTTAAAGTTGCGGCGTAAGATCGCGTTGTGCTCGTAGTTCGTCGAGTAGATATAGCCGTCGGCGTCAGACTCTAAACCGTCCGATGCACCGCCCCTGTCACCTTCATCCTTGACGGTCGCGGCAACCGCCTTCTCGTCGAGCGCGCGATCCCAGAGCGCGTCCGTATCAACGCTGTAAAGTTTCCGGCTACCGAGCGGGCAGTAGTAGAGGCGCGCACCGTTGGCAGAGATGGCGATGCCGTCCGTCCCCATCCCGGCTCCCTGCTTCACTGACCCGTCCGGCTGCGGTTCGAGGAACGGTCGCCCCTCGACGATGGGGAGAAAGGTTTTTATGTCTTCCGCCTTCGTCGAAGGATGATCGTTGAGCTTTCGCCAACTCTCGCCCGTGCCTAAGTCCACAACGATGATCCCGTTCGCGCCATTCTGCGCCGAGTCGGTGATGAAGGCCACGCCTTCCGAGCCACGCCGCAAATCGAAGCGCACGTCGTTAAGGTAGGTGGTTGGCAGAGCCACGTCCTGCGGGAAGAGAATTTGCTTGATGACCTGATCCGTTGTCAGATCAACGCAGACGAGTTTCGGTCCGCCGTATTCGGTTGGCTTGAACTCAGGACTGCCGGTATCAAGTATCCACAAACGGTCTGACGGATCGACTACGACCGATTGCACGGAGACAAGCGCGGCTGCCGGGTCGCTCTCATCGGTTTGGTTGAACGCTTCGTCCGGGTAAGCGACCGCCTCGCCGTCGCGCAGTTCGGCGACGGTAAACGCGACGTCGTCGCCCCACTTAGGAAAGTTGACGAAGATACGTCCCTCCCGGGACACGGTGACGCCGGTCAGCATCGGGCCGTTGAAGTAAGCGACCGGCTCCAACTCGCCGAACGGCTCATCAATCGGTGATGTATGCTGTTTCTGCTGTTGACGACTGCTCGACATGTTTTGTTTCCCCTAAGTTCAATGATTAGTGGCAGTGGACAGCAATCAGTATTAACTCTTCTGCTTCCTCATGCATTCGCTGCCACAGCATCTGGTTGCTCAGCGCCTTCCGTCTTAAACGTGAACTGATTGTCTTTCCAGTCAACCATGACTTTGTCGCCGTCCTTGATCTCACCGGCCAGTAATCGACGGCCAAGCGGTGTCTCTAATTCCTTTTGAATCGCTCGTTTTAATGGCCGAGCTCCATAGACCGGGTCATAACCTTCGCGCGCGAGGTGAGTTTCCGCTGCGGGTGTTAGTTCGATGCTGATGCGCCTTTCAGCAAGTCGGGAGCGCAGACGTTCAAGCTGGATCTGGAGAATCTTTTTAAGGTGCTCTTCGGAGAGTGAATGGAAGACTACAATCTCATCAACCCGATTCAGGAACTCAGGACGGAAGTGATGCCGCATTTCGGTCAAGACGGCTTCCTTCATTCGATCGTAAGCTACAGAATCGCTTTTGCCGCTAAACTCCAGAATCCTGTCAGAACCGATATTCGAAGTCATGATGATGACAGTGTTCTTAAAGTCGACTATCCGACCCTGCCCATCCGTCAAACGACCATCATCAAGAATCTGTAGCAGAACGTTGAAAGCGTCATGGTGCGCCTTTTCGATCTCATCGAACAGCACCACCGAGTAAGGGCGGCGTCGCACTGCTTCCGTTAGCTGTCCGCCCTCTTCGTAACCGACATATCCGGGAGGGGCGCCGATCAGCCGCGAAACCGCGTGCTTCTCCATGTACTCAGACATGTCGATGCGAATCATCGCCCGTTCGTCATCGAACATGAATTCGGCGAGGGCTCGAGCAAGTTCCGTTTTGCCGACGCCCGTCGGCCCGAGGAAGATGAAAGATCCGATTGGGCGATTTGGATCCTTTAACCCTGATCGAGCACGAATAACGGCATCGGCGACTGCCTCCACTGCTTCGTCCTGTCCGATCACGCGCTTGTGCAGGTGATCGCCGAGTTGAAGAAGCTTTTCGATCTCGCCTTGCATCAGCCGTGACACTGGTACCCCGGTCCAACGACTCACCACTTCAGCAATGTCTTCTTCATCAACCTCCTCTTTAATTAGTCTGGATCCACCCTGCTTCTTTTCCAGCAATTCCTCTTCGGACTGTAGCCTTCGCTCCAGATCGGTGAGCTTGCCGTAGCGCAGTTCCGCTGCTTTATTCAGATCGTAGGCGCGCTCAGCCTGCTCGATCTCAATCCGAGTTTGATCTATCTCCTGGCGTAATTTGCGAAGGCGTTCGACCGCCTGCCGTTCGACTTGCCACTGCGATCTGAGGGCGTCGGCGCGAGCTTTTAGATCAGCCAGCTCTTTTTCCAGCTTTTGCAAACGCTCTTTTGAAGCTTTGTCTTTCTCCTTTTTTAAAGCTTCGCGCTCGATCTCAAGTTGCATTACGCGTCGTTGCACTTCATCGAGTTCCACGGGCACGCTTTCAATTTCGGTGCGTAGCCGCGCGGCAGCTTCGTCTACGAGATCAATAGCTTTGTCAGGTAGAAAACGATCGGTGATGTAACGATGAGAAAGCACTGCGGCGGCAACGAGCGCGGAGTCTTTAATGCGCACGCCGTGATGGAGCTCATAGCGTTCGCGCAGGCCCCGCAGTATCGAGATCGTGTCTTCGACCGATGGCTCATCTACGAAGACAGGTTGAAAGCGACGCTCCAGGGCGGCGTCCTTCTCAATGTACTTGCGGTATTCATCAAGGGTGGTGGCGCCAATGCAATGCAACTCTCCACGTGCGAGCATGGGCTTTAAGAGGTTGCCGGCATCCATCGAGCCCTCGGTCTTGCCGGCGCCGACGACGGTGTGCAGTTCGTCGATGAAAAGAATTATTTGGCCTTCTGCCCCCTGTACTTCCTTGAGCACAGCCTTCAATCGTTCTTCAAACTCACCACGGTATTTAGCGCCGGCAATCAACGCTCCCATATCGAGCGCAACCACACGGCGATCTTTCAAACTCTCCGGGACATCTCCCCTTACGATGCGCTGGGCCAAGCCCTCAACTATGGCCGTCTTACCAACGCCAGGCTCGCCAATCAGAACGGGATTGTTCTTCGTTCGTCGAGAGAGAACTTGAATCACGCGCCGGATCTCTTCATCACGTCCAATAACCGGATCGACTTTGCCCTGCGCGGCAAGCTTGGTCAGATCACGCCCGTACCGTTCAAGCGCTTCATACGTGGCCTCCGGATTTGGTGACGTTACACGCTGGGAACCGCGCACCTGTCGCAAGGCCTGCATCAACTTGTCGCGCGTGAGTCCGAGTTCGCCAAGAATGCGCCCCGCGTCCCCGGATTTGTCGTCTACCATTGCCAACAACAGATGCTCAACGGAAACATATTCATCTTTGAGTTGCTTTGCTTCGTCTTCTGCCTGGACCAGGAGACGGTTGAGTCGAGCGGTGATGTAGACTTCCCCCGGGCCGCCGGTGCCTGAGGACACTTTCGGTAACCGGGCCAGAGCTTCCTCCACTCGGCGACGCACGAGTTCAGAATCCACTGCAGTCTTGTCGAGGATTGATTTAGTGAGGCCACCTTCCTGATTAACCAAGGCAAGCAAAAGGTGCTCGACGTCGATCTGTTGATGGCCCAACCTGGTGGCCTCACTCTGCGCCGCACGCAAAGCCTCTTGTGCTTTCTCGGTTAATCGATTGATGTCCATTCGACACTCCTCCAGCTAGTCAACTTTCTGGGGGTAATTCTTTCCGAGGGAAAGGGTGGATCGGGGTCAGCCGTGGTAATTGTCAGCTCACCTTGCGGTCGTGGCGATTATCAATAGTCCATGTCGCCGCCGGGCATCGGCGCGCTCACGCCTTTCTTCTTATCTTCCGGCACTTCGGTAATCACAGCCTCGGTGGTCAGCAGCAGGCTGGCGATTGAGGTCGCATTCTGCAGAGCAGAGCGTGCCACTTTGGTTGGATCGATCACTCCGGCTTTGACCAGGTCTTCGTATTTCTCACTCTGCGCGTTAAAACCGAAGTTTGGATTGGTTTCAGCCCGCACCTTCTCGACGACGATCGAGCCTTCATGGCCGGCGTTCTGTGCGATCTGGCGCAGCGGCTCTTCAAGCGCACGTTTGACGATATTCACGCCGACTTGCTCGTCCTCTTCATCGAGTTTCAATTCTTCGAGCGGTCCCTGTGCGCGAATGAATGTAACTCCGCCGCCCGCCACGATTCCTTCTTCAACTGCCGCGCGGGTCGCGTGCATTGCATCCTCCACTCGGGCCTTCTTCTCCTTCAGTTCGGTTTCAGTCGCAGCGCCGACCTTGATAACTGCGACACCTCCGACGAGTTTTGCCAGCCGCTCCTGCAGCTTCTCCCGGTCGTAGTCTGACGTGGTTTCTTCAATCTGAGCGCGAATCTGCTTTACACGGGCTTCGATGTGCTCCTTGTTTCCCGCACCTTCGATGATGGTCGTGCTGTCTTTATCAACCACCACCCTTTTAGCGCGGCCCAGGTCTTCGATCGTTACGCTCTCCAACTTGAGACCAAGCTCCTCAGTGATTGCGCGTCCACCAGTCAGAATTGCGATGTCTTCGAGCATTGCTTTACGACGATCGCCAAAACCCGGTGCTTTGACGGCGCAGACATTGAGCGTGCCACGAATTTTGTTCACCACCAGGGTCGCCAGGGCTTCGCCTTCAATGTCTTCAGCGACTATCAAAAGCGGCTTGCCTTCCCGCGCCATTGATTCAAGCAGCGGTAGCAAATCGCGCAACGCGCTAATCTTTTTTTCGTGGATCAAAATGAGCGGATTATCGAGTACCGCTTCCATGCGATCGGGATTAGTGACAAAGTAAGGCGAAAGATATCCCCGATCGAATTGCATTCCTTCAACGACGTCCAGTTCCGTCTGCATCGTCTTGGACTCTTCGACCGTTATCACACCGTCTTTGCCGACTTTATTCATTGCCTCGGCGATCAGTTCGCCAATGGTTCGGTCGCCGTTCGCCGAAATAGTTCCTACCTGGGCAATCGCATCACCCTTGACCGGTTTTGAAAAACCCTTAATCACATCGATAACGCGTTCCGTTGCCTTATGAATGCCTCGTTGCAGAGCCATTGGGTTCGTGCCGGCCACCACCATTCGCAAACCTTCACGAAAGATCGCCTGAGCCAGGACGGTCGCTGTCGTTGTACCATCACCCGCGACGTCAGAAGTCTTTGAAGCAACTTCTTTGACCATTTGTGCTCCGACGTTTTCGAGTTTGTCAGCTAGCT
>DASVGE010000388.1:0-6352 GCA_036379695.1 Pyrinomonadaceae bacterium
ACCGGGTCAGTACCACCTCGCGGTAGCGGGTGGGTCGACCATCCAGACTCAAAAGCAACCGGAGTTTCGCATGCTGAACAGTTACCCACCCGCTACCGCGAGGTGGTACTGACCCGGTCCAACAATGGTTCTGACTTTTGAGGCCGCGAAGCTTTGCTCAAATCTTATTCACACCGGGCTTTAGCCCGGTGTCAACCAGGAGAGACTTGCAGAAAACCGTTTCAACGGTTTTCCGAGCTAACTAGCTCAAATATGACTACAGTTTGCGAACACATTTCTCATCCGCAGTCTTTGGCTTCGGCGAATCCTGCGGAACCGCCGTCTGATTCGTACGAGTCACAGTTCGCGAAATGGGACGAGCTATCCTACATTCGGACGAAGCCGCGTCGCGCAACTCCATTCGATCGCAATCTCTACTTCTATCCGCAAGGATTGGCAACGCTGTTCGCACATCCGAAAGTTGCCGGGTCTCCTGAGCAAATCAGGCGCAAGTTGCTTGTGCTTCATCTCTACAACTATCTGGAATTCACCGTCAGATTGGAGCTGGGACCCGTAAACGAAATCGTCAGATTGCTTTGCCACGAAGACTTTCTGCCATGGCTACCGTCACCGATGAAAGACGATGCCTTCAAGATCTACGTTGACGAAGGCGCACATGCAGAGATGTGTCACACGTTCATGATGGCCGTTCAGGAAAGCACGAAAGTCGAACGGTTGCGACTCACGCCGGCTTTCTTAAGAACTCTGGACGATCTGGTGTCGCGTGAAGAACCGGAACACCGTCCATTGATTAAGCTGTTTTTCGTCATCATCTCTGAAACCCTCATCACCGGATCTCTTGTGAAACTGCCGAAGGATCAGAGTGTGCAGAGAGCTGTGCGTGACCTGGCAAACGATCACGCCACCGACGAGGGCCGGCATCATGCGTACTTCCGCAAGGTGTTTGAGTATGTCTGGACTCGGCTCCCGCGCGTGCTGAGACGCCGCATCGGAACCTTACTACCCGACATGATCCTGGCTTTTCTGCAGCCGGATAAATCTGCTCTGACACGAATGCTGGAGTCGTTCCCGGAGCAATTTCCAAAGCCCGCGCAGATCGTTGAAGAAGTGGTTAATTACAAGTCCACCCGTGATGGAATTGTTACTTCCGCGTCGCCGACGTTGAAGATGTTAAGGGAGCATCACGTCTTCGATGATCCCGCGATCGATAGTGCATTCATGCGACTCAGACTCGCGTAACCAGTATGAAGGTCCATGTATTCCAACATGCCCCGTTCGAAGATCTCGGAAGCATTCGCTGCTGGTTGGACCAGCGCGGCGCGGAGATCAGCTACACGCGGTGGTTCGCAGGAGATGCGAAACCCGCGCTCGCCGGGATCGACATGTTGATTGCTATGGGCGGCCCGATGAGCGTCAACGACGAACAGGACCACCCGTGGCTCAAAGACGAGAAACTGTTGGTGCGCGACGCTATCACCAGAGACATCCCGGTCCTCGGCATCTGTCTCGGAGCCCAATTGATTGCGAGCGCCCTCGGTGCTCGGGTCTATGGCAACGCCGAGAAGGAAATCGGGTGGTTTCCGATTCAAGGGCTATCACGCTCCGGTCCGGCGTTTAGTTTTCCATCCGCGTGCACCGTTTTCCACTGGCATGGTGAAACATTCGATCTCCCGGAAGGCGCGACGTCCCTGGCGCGCAGTGAGGCCTGCGAACATCAGGCGTTTCAGTTGAAGCGAAACGTCATCGGTTTGCAGTTTCACCTCGAGATGACGCCCGACAGCATGCGCGCCATGGTTGAGAATTGTCGTCACGAACTGGTAACCGGCCGGTACGTTCAATCGGAAACAGAACTCAGCACAGTCCCGACTTCGCGATATGCGAATGCCAACGAACTCATGGGCCAGGTCATGGCTTACTTGTCAACGTAAAAGAAAAGGACAGAAGAGATGAATAAAGAAAGCAAATGTCCGGTAGCTCATCATCGCACCGCCAACAACGGCACGTCGAACCGGGATTGGTGGCCCAACCAGTTGAACCTCAAGATTCTTCATCAGCATTCTCCGATGAGTAACCCGATGGGCGAGGGCTTTAACTACGCCGAGGAATTCAAGAAGCTCGACCTGCAAGCCGTGAAGAACGACCTGTATGCCCTCATGACTGACTCGCAGGACTGGTGGCCAGCCGACTACGGTCACTACGGACCACTCTTCATCAGGATGGCGTGGCACAGCGCAGGCACATACCGCAGCGGCGATGGCCGCGGTGGCGCGGCAGCCGGCGCCCAACGCCTCGCGCCACTCAACAGCATCCCCGACAGCGCGCACCTCGATAAGGCGCGCCGTCTGCTCTGGCCGATCAAGCAGAAGTACGGCAAAAAGATCTCGTGGGGCGACCTGATGATCCTCTGCGGCAACTGCGCGCTCGAGTCGATGGGGTTCAAAACGTTTGGCTTCGCCGGTGGGCGTGAAGACATCTGGGAGCCGGAAGAGGATATTTACTGGGGAAGCGAAAAAGAGTGGCTCGGCGATGCGCGGCATTCCGGCGACCGCGAACTCGAGCAACCGCTCGCGGCCACGCAGATGGGCCTGATCTACGTGAACCCCGAAGGACCAAACGGCAAACCGGATCCGGTCGCCTCAGGCAGGGACATTCGCGAGACCTTCAGGCGCATGTCGATGAACGACGAGGAAACAGTTGCGCTCACTGCCGGAGGTCACACTTTCGGCAAATGCCACGGCGCCGGCGATGCCTCACTTGTCGGTCCGGAACCTGAAGCCGCCGCGATCGAAGAGCAGGGTCTCGGGTGGAAGAGTAGTTTCCGCAGCGGCAAGGGCGCCGATACGATCACCAGCGCCATCGAAGGTTCCTTTACGCCGAACCCGACTAAGTGGGACATGGGCTATTTCGATATGTTGTTCGGCTATGAGTGGGAACTGACGAGGAGCCCTGCCGGCGCCTGGCAGTGGAGACCGAAGAACGTTGCTGACAAGGACCTCGCGCCGCATGCGACAGATTCGACTAAGCGGGTTTCAACCATCTTGACGACCGCCGACATGGCGCTGCGAATGGATCCGATCTACGAGCCGATTTCGCGGCGGTTCCACGAGAACCCGGACGAGTTTGCGGATGCCTTCGCCCGCGCGTGGTTCAAGCTCACTCACCTCGATATGGGACCACGTTCGCGCTATCTCGGTCCGGAGGTCCCGTCAGAGGAGTTGATCTGGCAAGACCCGTTGCCGGCAGTCGATCATGAATTGATCGACGCGCAGGACATCGCCGTCCTCAAGGAAAAAATCCTTGCCTCCGGATTGTCTGTTTCACAATTGGTCTCGACGGCCTGGGCGTCGGCGGCGTCGTTCCGCGGTTCCGATAAACGTGGTGGTGCGAATGGTGCGCGCATCCGTCTCGCGCCACAGAAGGATTGGGAAGTTAACCAGCCCGCTCAACTGAATCTTGTGCTGCAGACTCTCGAGCGAATCCAAACGGAGTTCAATAGTGAGCAGTCAGGCGGAAAGATGGTTTCGCTTGCCGATTTGATTGTCCTCGGCGGATGCGCAGGTGTTGAGCGAGCTGCGAAGAATGCCGGTTGCGATGTGACTGTTCCGTTTACGCCGGGGCGCACGGATGCGTCGCAGGATCAAACCGATGTGGAGTCGTTCTCCTTTCTCGAACCGGGTGCTGATGGGTTTCGCAACTATCTCAAAGCCAGGTTCACCGTACCGGCTGAAGAACTGCTGATCGATCGGGCGCAATTACTGACGCTGACTGCTCCTGAGATGACGGTTCTCGTCGGCGGTATGCGCGTCTTGAATGCCAACTTCGGGCAGTCGTCGCACGGCGTCTTCACCAGGCGGCCGGAGACGCTCACCAATGACTTCTTCGTGAACCTGCTCGATATGAGCACGACGTGGAAGCCAACTGCAGAAGACGGTGTGTACGAAGGTCGTGATCGCGCCACCGGCGAACTCAAGTGGACGGGGACGCGTGTTGACCTCATCTTCGGTTCCAACTCGCAACTGCGAGCGTTGGCGGAAGTCTACGGATGTGAGGACTCAAAGGAGAAGTTCCTGCACGACTTCGTGGCTGTGTGGGCGAAGGTAATGAACCTCGATCGTTTTGAAGTTTAGCAAATGAGGAGAAGCCTGCGGCGAGGGTGTTCGCGACACTTGGTGCATGAAAACACGAGTGGACGCTCTCGCCGCATGTGTCATCCTTGCACTCGCCTGTATTGCCTCTGCCACCGCCTGCCGGCACTCGAACGTTAAAAACACTGCACCGGCTAACACGAACGCTCGTGCACTGCAGCTCGAACGTTCCGTCCAGCGCCAGACCCTGCACGCCGTCCTCGACAAAAGATGACCCGATCATAACTGTAGGGGCAAGAACAAGTCAGGAAGAGGGGCTTGCCCCCGCTGCTGGATGAGTTCCTCTTCCTGACTTGTTCTTGCCTACGGTTGCTCGTACCAATTAGCAATCTCGGAGAAGAATGGCGGTAGCCGCATGTTTAGCATCGGTACCGGAAGGTACCGTCATGAAAAGAATCATACTGCTCGCCGTTGCGTGTTTCTCGTTCGCTATCTTTCTTGCGATTGTTCCTGCTATTTCGTCGTCGCGTGCAGGGCTCGACAACGCACATCCAGGGCTCAAACATATCGCGACGAAAAAGTATTCTCCGACCTTCACCGATCCGGTCGTCTTCGATAATTTGTGGCGCTCGTGGGATCCGGTTTCAAGAGCTGCCGCTGAGAAGGCGTCGCCGCAGGCCAGGCGGCAGATGATACTGGATCGATACGGCCTTCTTGAGGCTCCCTACGACAACGCCGCCGCTCCCCTGGGCATGATCGTCGAGAAGGACGGCAGCTACGCAATGTCGTGCCTGATCTGTCACGCCGGCGCCGTTGAAGGAAAAACAATTCTCGGTCTGCCAAACAGCTCCCTGGATTTTGCCGGTCTCTTCGAAGATACCGCAGCTACGATCACGATCCTTCATGGCGCCAAACCCGGGAACCCGCCATTCACGCAAGGACTACTCTTTCTGACAGGCGGCAAAGCTGCTGCGCGCGTGGAGTATCCGGAAGGATTGCTCAGTGCTTCGAGAGGGAACTTCAATTCATTTACCTTTAGCGTCAACTTTCTTTCACTCCGCGATCGAGATTTAAACTTGCGCGACACCCCACTGGATCTGAAGCCGCTGAATCACTATCTCGATCCTCCGCCGTTATGGCACGCGGCGAAGAAAAAGGCGTTTTACACGGATGGTTTTACTACGAAGAGTGTCAGGGCGCTGATGCAGTTTTCCCTCGACCCTTCTTTTGAGCCGGCCTTGTTCAAATCGTGGGAAGCGGATTACAAAGAGATCTACGAATGGCTGCACACGCTTGAAAGCCCGAAATACAAAGGTGCTATCAATAAGGATCTGGCCGCACGCGGACGGCAAATCTATTCACAAACGTGCGCACTCTGTCACGGCGTTCCGGGACCTGGCGGTGAATATCCGAATACAGTGGTGCCTATCGAGATCGTCAACACGGATCGCGGTCGCCTCGATGGTTTGAGCGTTGAGTTCAAAACGCATTTCCGCAGCTCGTGGATGGGCAAGTACGGCGAGACGAATGTCACAACTCATGCGAAAGGTTATGTAGCGCCTCCGCTCGATGGTATCTGGGCCTCGGCGCCGTATTTTCACAACGGATCCGTGCCGACTCTCTATCACGTGCTCTTTCCCAACGAGCGTCCTGTCGTATGGAAAGTCAAAGACTATGACTCCTACGATCACAGGCGCGGAGGTTTGCTGGTAGAGGAGTACAAGCAGATGCCAGACACAACCACGCTCACGGAGAAGAGGAAGTATTACGATACGACGCGTGAGACGATGAGCAATCGCGGTCACCCGTTTGCTGAGGTATTGAGCAAAGAGCAGAGGCTCAGTCTGCTGGAGTATCTTAAAACTTTATAGATGCCACGGGCTTGTCCCGTGGAGTCTCACGCTGGCCGCGACAAAATCTAAAAACCCAGGGGCTACAGATGCCACGGGCTTGTCCCGTGGAGTCCTCCCGCTTGCCGCTACAAAATCTAAAAACCGCGGGCTATAGATGCCACGGGCTTGTCCCGTGGAGTATCCCGCTTGCCGCTACAAAATCTAAAAACCAGGGGCTACAGATGCCACGGGCTTGTCCCGTGGAGTCCTCCCGCTGGCCGCTACAGAATCTAAAACCCGCGGGCTACAGATGCCACGGGCTTGCCCCGTGGAGTCCTCCCGCTTGCCGCTACAAAATCCAAAACCACGGGCTACAGATGCCACGGGCTTGCCCCGTGGAGTCCTCCCGCTTGCCGCTACAAAATCTAAAAACCA
>DASVGE010000389.1:0-17265 GCA_036379695.1 Pyrinomonadaceae bacterium
ACTTGTTCTTTTCCAGGGAGGCACATTACGACGGCTGGTAGTAGTTCCCTCCGGAAGATACAGTCCTAAGTTGGCTTTTTTCTCCTGATTTACTCTGACTCTGACTGTATGCGAAAACTTGTAACTGCAATTCTTCTCACGTGCGCAATGTCTTTTGTCGCACTCGGCCACGACTCTAAGGGCAAGGTCACCGGAACGGTGAAGGACCGGGATGGAGCGGTAGTAAGCGGCGCGGATGTTTCGTTGCTCACTTCCACTCGCGCTGTCTTGGGTGACACCACCACCGACACTTCCGGCAACTTCACTCTCGATAACATCGCGCCCGGCAATTATCAACTAAACGTCGAAGCCGCCGGCTTTATGCGACATCGCGCCGCCGTTCAGGTAACTCAGGGCAACTCAGTCGAAGTCGCAGTGGTTTTGGAAGTCATTCCTCTCAACGAACAAGTCACGATCACGGCGGAAGCTGGTATCGTCACCGACACGCGCAAAGTCGAAACTCAAATCAACATCATCCCCGAACGTGAAATCCTTGAGCGCGCGCCGGAAGTGGTAGCGCAGGTAGTTGACGAAGAGCCGGGCGTGAATCTGCAACGCACCAGCCCATCGCTCAGCGCGGTTTTCGTTCGCGGGCTTACCGGCAGAAACGTAGCGGTTTACGTCGATGGTGTTCGTTACACGACCAGCGCTCAACGCGGTGGCGTAGGAACATTCTTCAGTTTGATCGAACCCTCGAGCCTCGAAACAGTCGAAATCCTGCGCGGCCCCAACAGTTCGCAATACGGTTCCGACGTTCACGGTGGCGTAGTCAACTTCATTTCGCGGGCGCCCCGGTACGGTGGTCCAGACAACGAGTTTCACGGCCACGTCAACACTTTCTACACCTCGCCCACGAACGGCTTTGGCGGCAACACGCTGTTGACCTACGGCACGGAGCGTTACGGCTTGCTGCTAAATGTGAACGGTCGTCGCATCAGTACGCTGCGACCGGGAACAGGTCTCGATTATCACGCCGCAGTCACGCGTTTCCTCGGTCTGCCGTCAGACGTGTTCGGCACGAGACTTCCCGACACAGGATTCACGCAATACGGCGGCTTGCTCCGCTCCAACTTCAACGTCAACGGCAACACGCAGCTTCTCTTCAGCTACGCGCGTAACCAGCAGGACAACGGCAAGCGCTACGACCAGTTGCTCGGCGGCGACGGCAACAACATCGCCGATCTGCGTAATCTGATGACCGATACCTTGTACGCCAGACTAGTCCGGCAGAATCTCGGGTTCTTCAACAACGGCTCATTTACGTTTTCTAACAACGGCCAGCGCGAAGAGCGGATCAATCAGGGCGGACAGGGAAATCCCGTCGGTGCGATCACGAACCAGCGGGAGCGAACCAACGTTTTAGGTTTTAACTTCTATCTCGACAAACAAACTGGCGACCGCAACACGTTTCTCATGGGCGCCGATATTTATCGCGACAAGATCAACGCACCCGCATTCACGTTCGATCCGGTCACGAAGACGACTGTAAACTCACGCCCACGCATACCGAACGGCGCGCGCTATCTCTCTTACGGTTTCTTTGCACAGGACAACTTCACCGCGATTCCCGGTCGCTTGCAGATTAACGGCGCGCTACGTTACAGCGTCGCGGCCTACAAATCGCGGGCAAGCAATTCGGCGCCTGGACCAGGCGGGGCGCCGTTATTTCCTGACGACAGCCAGCGCTTCGGCGCGATTTCAGGACGCATCGGCGGAGTTGTTAACGTCACGGGTGGCTTTGACATCGCAGGGAAGTACACGCGTGGTTTTCGCGCGCCGAACACGACCGATCTCGGGATTCTCGGGTTGGTCGGAACCGGTTTTGAGGTGGACGCAGCCACGGCTGCCGCGCGTGGCGGTACCATCAGCACGACCGGCATACCGGTCGAACGTCTTGAACCGGAATACAGTGATACTTTCGATCTGAGCTTCCGTTACACGAGCCGGCGTTTCAGCGCGGAGCTGTCCGGCTTCACCACGAAATTGAGCGAGGTCTATTTCGATCTGCCGCTTGCGCTTCCGCCAGGTGCCACCGGAACCTTTCTCGGCAGCGACCAAATCATCGCGCAGAATGCATCCGGGTTCGTGTTTGTAGCAGCAGCACCGACAACTCCGGTGCTCGTGCGCGTAAACTTCAACGACGCTCGCTTTAATGGAGTCGAGTTTAATGCTCGTGCACGTTTCACGGAGACGCTGTCCGGCACCGGTAATTTCACGTACATCCGAGCGCACAGTTTGCTCAACGGCTTGCCACCGGATATTGAGGGTGGCATCCCGCCAGCGACTGCTTTCCTTAGTTTGCGTTATCAACCTCGGCAACGGTTTTACATCGAAGGCTACACGACCCTGGCAGGACGGCAGAATCGTCTCTCCGGCCTTGATCTGGCAGACCGCAGGACGGGCGCTGCACGTTCGCGAAGCAACATTCAAAACTTCTTCCGTCGCGGAGCTTGTGTACGTGGATTAACGACGCCTGGTCCAACCGGCTGCGGTTCAGCGGGAGGAACTTTGATTCCGACTGGTGAGACGCTGGCGCAGGTTCAGAACCGTTTGCTTCCGATCGGCGCCACCATCAACGGCGTGACCGTGGTAAACAACGACACGCTGGTGCCGCTGTTCCCATACCTGCCGGGTTA
Source organism: Pyrinomonadaceae bacterium (assembly GCA_036379695.1). Lineage (GTDB taxonomy): Bacteria > Acidobacteriota > Blastocatellia > Pyrinomonadales > Pyrinomonadaceae > PSRF01. Next base: position 2,676 of record DASVGE010000389.1, read on the forward strand.
TGGTCTGGTTGGTGTGCGCGGCTCGTTCAAGTTTGGTGAAGGATCGGAGATCTTCGTGGACTTCGAAAACATCTTCGACAAGTCGTACCGCGGGATCAGTTGGGGCATTGACGGCGCCGGCCGCGGCGTGACCCTACGCTACCGCTACGAGTTCTAGCCACAAAAGAGGCACAAAGAAAAGCTAAGCCACAAAAAGGCACAAAAGGCACAAAAGAGTTAAGCGAAGAAAATTAATGGGAGTCTCGCAATTCATTTGCGGACTCCCATTTCTTTTGCGCTTTTTGTGCCTTTTTGTGGCTTAGCTCTTCTTTATGCCTCTTGGTGGCTAAACTGGTGGTGTTTCTTCGAACGGGAGATCCGGCTGGTAACTCTTGTCGCGTCCGGCTACGTACAACCTCATCGCAAACCAAAGAATTCCTAACGCGAAGGCGATCCAGATGACGGTCCAGAAGATCGCGGGGATGCCCGTAGCCTGGGCCATGTTCAACGCGTCATTCGGAATTGTCGGTGCAAATGGCGAGGCGAGGAAGAAAACCGTCTTCAGATCAAACAGCGCATTCAATACGCACTGCACTGCCAGGAAACTCACGAAGAAAGTCGCGACCCGCGCACTCGCAAACTTCGCGATCAAAACCAATCCCACCGCGATAGCCGTCCCGGCGAACAGTGTGAACGGTATTCCGGACCACGCCGTCATCCAGAAGATCGGCTTGAACAATCCAAAGATCATCGTTAGCGCGAAGATGAAAATGGCGGAGCCCAGCAACACGATGCGCGCCGCGATCGCCTTGCGAATCAGAACCAGCAACAACGCACCAAACGCCATCGAGCCGAGATAGCCGGAACTGGAGATAAACATCTGCGAGATGAGTCCGCCCTGAGTGGTGTAGGTTTCGCCGCTGGCGTTTGTGGCTACACTGAGACTTGCCACCGAGTTGCCCGTCAGCAGGGCCGCGAGCGCGTGTCCGCCTTCATGTATGAACGTCACGAAAATTCGGAATGGGTAAGTCAAAAATTCAGCGAAGGGAATGAACCAGAGCACCACGGAAATGGTGGCCGCGATTAGCAGCGTCATTGCCTGGGGTCGCGCGTCTTGTGAAAGCCTGTATCTCATTTTGAACTCTCCGGTCAGTCGGCGGAATTTGGGCTTATTTTAGTGCCGCCGTGATTAACGCACAATGCCCGGCGCAGGTTCCAAAGCCCTCTCGTAGTCTCCTGATTTTCCCCCGGTTTTGCGCTCCAATCGCACGTCCGTGATAGTCATCCCTTTTTCGAGCGCCTTGCACATGTCGTAAACAGTCAGCGCGGCCACGGAAACCGCGGTGAGCGCCTCCATTTCGACACCGGTTTGGGCGTTAGTCGAAACCTCCGCCTCGAGCGCCACACCCGAATCTTCCAGGGTTGCTCGGACGTCGATGTGTGTCAAAGGCAGTGGATGGCAGAGCGGGATTAGTTCTGAAGTTCGCTTTGCTGCCATGATTCCCGCCAGCCGCGCGGCTTCGAGCGGATCTCCCTTGGGAGTACGATGTTCGCGCAGTGCCGACAACGTCGCTCCAGTCATCAGAACGCGCGCCGACGCGACCGCGCGCCGCGTCGTGATCTCTTTATTCCCCGTATCGACCATGCGAACGCGGCCCTGATCGTCAACGTGCGAAAGCTGTGCCATCGCTGAAAGTAGATAACAAAAACGCGATCTCAAGCAAGTAGATCTCGACAGCCGACCACGTTTACGTCTAGACTGCCACCGACCGGGACGAGGGCCTCATTCGGGTTGGTTCTCATGCTTTCTCCCAATCTCTCGAGCCTGGGTAAAGTTCTATAGGTTATCTGGCGGTAACAAAATCCGATTGGCGCGCATATTCGTAGAGTAGTCGACTGTTGATATTCGGAGGTTCCCCGTGTTTGAGACTGACAAGGAAGTGCTTGACTGGTACGAGCGGCAACCCCGCGCTCTATCAAAAGAGTACGTGAGTAACATCAAGTGGAAAGAGATTAAGAATTACCAACTCAATCCCGCATTTGTGCCCGTGCTCGTTTACATGCGCGATATCGAGTACTTCACTGATATGTATTATCAGGAGTTGCGCCGCACGCCCACGGGGAAGGATCCGGTGATCCGTAAATTCATGGATCGCTGGAGTATTGAAGAACTCCATCACGGAAACCTTCTCAATCGCTTTTTGGAAGAAGCGGGCGTCCCGACTGGAAAGAACTGGCAGGTTGAGGCCACGCGCAAGATTCCGCGTCTCTACACGATCGGAAGTTATCTCGTAGACCAGGCTTCGCGACCCTTCGGAAAGTATTTTCACGGCGCACACATGGTCTGGGGCGCGATCAACGAGATTACGGCCATGAACGCTTACCGCCGGCTTTCAGATCTGGCGGGTCATCCAGTGCTGAAAGAGCTGTTGATTGGAATCGTGCAGGAAGAGTCGATTCACGGCAGCTTTTACTGGAACGTCGCGCGCGTAAAGCTCAACGAGAATCAGTTCTCGAAAAAACTGGCGAAGTTCATCATCGGAAAGTTCTGGGCGCCGGTGGGCCAGGGAGCGAAGCCGAAGGGCGAGGCAGACTACGTGATGGCCACTCTGTTCCCCGGTCAGGAAGGATTGGAGCTGTTCGATCAGAAGATCGCTTCCCGGATCGAGCGCCTGCCTGGTTTCGCGGGCTTTAAAGGATTAACCGAACGCATCGCGCCGGTTGTTCGAGGTGCAGCGGCGTTGCAGTCGCCGGCTACGGTAAGCGCAGCACAGTAACGAGCGAACCGGCTTCGACCGACCTGGCTCCGGCGGGCACGATCGCGAGTGCGGTTGTTAAAGCAAACGCGACGAAGTCGGATGAGCCGCCCCACTTCAAAGGGAAGGCAATGAGTTCGCCGTCGTCGTTTGTTGTTAACTGTGCCGGCAAATAACTTTCCCGATCTACTGTTCCCTTAACACTTCGTGCAAGCGCAGCGGTTTCTCGCTTCAATGCGGGTTCCACTGCGCCTTGCATCGTAAGCAGCGCTGTCCGCGCAAATAGATTGAAAGTGACGGCGACGGAAACCGGATTACCCGGCAAGCCAAAGACGAGCGTGCCGTTCGGCAGTCTCGCGAACACGGTTGGCTTACCCGGGCGAAGTGCGATCCGTTCGAAGAAGAATTCTGCGTCGAGTTCCTTCAGCGCTGCTTTGGTGACGTCGTAAACGCCCATCGAGACGCCGCCCGAAGTTACGATCACATCGCAATTCTCTGCGGCTGCACTGATCTGATTTTTCAGTAACGACGTTTCGTCGCCGGTTAACGGCAGGCGGTTGATGGTGGCGCCGGCAAGCTCGGCGTAAGCCGCAATCGAGTAGTTGTTGGAATCGCGTATCTGATCCTGGCCGGGTTTTTGATCGACGGGAACCAGTTCGGTGCCGGTGGCAAGTACGCCAACACGTGGCTTGCGATAAACTGCGACAGTCGCATACCCAAACGCAGCCAGCACCGCCATCATCGCGGCGTTCACGATCGTCCCCGCACTCAACACAGTCTCACCAGCCTGGATTTCAGCGCCGCGTTTGACTATTGATTTCCCCAGCTCAACGTCCTGGAGCAATTCGACGACAGTGCCGTCTTTGAGTTCCGTAGTTAACTCGACCTGCTGCACGCTATCAGCGCCTTCAGGCACCGGCGCGCCCGTCATGATGCGCACCGCCTGTCCTTCTTCTAACAGTTGATGCCAACCTCTGCCGGCTGCCGACTCACCAACAATGCGCAAACGCACGGGAGCTGACTTCGCATCTTCGGCGCGCACCGCGTAGCCATCCATCTGCGACCGATCAAAAGGAGGAAGATCCGAATCGGCAACAATATCCTCAGCCAGCACTCGCCCCAACGCATCCTGCAACGGCACACGCTCCGCCGGCAGCTGCTGAGTCTGCTGTCTCACGATCTGAATAGCTTCAGCAACCGAAATCATCAAATTAATTATTTTGTGCCCTTACTGTTTTGTGCCTTATGTGCCTTTTTGTGGCTAATACTTCTTTGTGCCTTTTTGCGTCTAAAAACCGAAAGGCCGGTTTGGACCGGCCTCTCAAGGTTGGCGGAGGCATTCAGCCTCGATTGGTTACCGTCCTCACCCCGGCAACCACATTCACCGTTGGACAGGATTTTATTCAAAACCGCCGCGCCGTCAATAGCAGACGAGCGATCATTTAGATTCTTTATGATTTTCCATTTTTCGCGTTCCAACTCCCATACCCATCTTGTTCGACGAATCTAACGCGCGGATTGCGACTAATCAGGATCGCCGCCGCCTCATTGGGGAGTTCAATCGAAAATCCAAACAGCGCAGTCTCATAAATAAACCCGACTTTCCCTTTATGGAGCTGCGCAAACTTTTCGGCAATAGCCCTCACTTGCTCTCGGCGAACATCAATCGGCGCCGTTTTGGAAACAACATCGTCAGTGAGCGTGACGAGGTAGTGGTTAGGGATCGCGTTCTTCGAAGGCCGTATGAACTTTGCCTGTACGTCTTCCGGCACGCCATTCCACTTATTCACGATCCGGCCCTCAAAACGGTCGGTGCTGAGCAGCACGTGAGACGGCACCGGCATCGTCGCCAGTGTCGGTGAAGCTTTCGCCCCGGCATTGGACCACACAAAGGATTCAGCATTGATCTTCAACGACGCGGCATAAGAAAAATACTTCTGCGTGTCAGTGCCGTCCGGGATCATCAGCACGTAATACCCCATGCCCGCCTTTTTCGCGCGCTCGCGTAAACTCTCGATCGAATTTTTAGCCTTACCGCAGGTGTCGCAGTTCGGACTTACGAGAACCACCAGCGCCATCGAGTGTCCCTGATTGACATCGGCCAGCGTCCGACCTCTTTGATCGCGCCACGAGCGAAGATCGATGACCTCGACTCCATCCTGAACGTTAGTCTGTGCCTCGGCGACTACACCAACCCCAAGCAGACACAGCACAAACAAACTCACCGCAATGTATTTCGAGAGAGCGCGAGTAGACATCACAGCCTCCTTAGAATTCTGTTCATCGTGTTCTCAATCCGGGCGCAGAGACAATGTCGGGATCGGGAGTTTGCAAAAAGCAAGACGACCTGCCGGAACAAATCTCAATACGAGGGGTGCGTATCATACCTGACATTCTTTTTCTGGAAAACAAAACGGCGGCGATCACTAAAGGTGGCTGAGGACAAGTTGGAGCCTGAGAACTTACTGGCACCGCATTGTTAGCCCACAGAATTAAGACCCAGTCACTGCTAAGCAGAATTGTAGAATTAAGTGAGTTTTTCGAGACATGACCAAACTTTTTGATGCGGTTATTTGGAGGAGCTTGGGATAAGTTCTCGCACTCTTTGAAGAATTTCTTTCTCACTCAGACCCTTGAGCGCGTCGACTTCCTGTAATTCATCAAGAGGGGCAGCACCTGATTCTGTCAATTCGTATGCAGTCAAAATAGACAAATCTTCTTTGTTGTGCTTTGAAGTTAAAAAGAATAAGTAACGCGAGCCGATCTGCGGCATGTTCATACCTGAGGTACGGAACAGTACTTTCTGTCCATTCGGGTAAATGACATGTCCACCAGTTCTATCGACGGTGAGGACCGCACCTTGTGCTATCCCGGAATTCTTCGATTTAAGAACGTCCTCTACGATAAGTGTGAATTCCGAAAAAATGTTTTTCTTGTTGTCCGAGAGATGCGCTTGTCCGCTTCCAAGCGTTCCGACTACTACGATGTCACTTTCAGTTACCGGTAGCGCCGCAAAAGTAACATGTGGTTCAGGAGTAAAAATAGCCTGAGTTATCTCCGGTCCAACGGTGGTGTAAACCCAGTCGAAATCGTTATAACGCTTCTTCTTTGCTTTTTTGTCAGGGTCAGACTCTAGTTTGTTGTACTCCACCGTCGGAAAACGGTCCTTGATTTTCTTTTCTTTTTCGCGCCACTTCTGTTCGTCTTGCTGTCCTGCATCCGTAACCGTGGGAACACTTTGATTACGAGCTAGTGAGAACCCTAAAGTACCTGAGACGAGTATCAATAGGGCGTAGGTGAGTTTTTGCATAGTTGTTGTCTTCCTTTAAGTTTGATTTTTACCTCCATGAGCGAGAATGAGCGCGTATGACGGATGGAAACCGATTTTAGTGAAGGTTGTCTGATTTGGGAGCTTCCGCCGATCGGCTTATACGACTCCTTTGGAACCAAAGTCAATACGATTCGATATATTCCTTATGATTAAAATTAATTGACTTGACCTCTTACGCTATCCTAAAGTACGCCCCAGTAAACCCTAGAGGCTGTCACACAGAGTCTCTTGCTCGACTCTCCCGTTCAGCCCTTTCTCCTAACTCAAATGGCGCTGCGAGTTTTATTGTAGCGCTCTTCCCTCAAGGAGATGGCCAATGTTGAATCAGCCCGCAATCAAGAGCTTGTTCTTGATTATTACTACCCTCTCCTCCTTAATCACATATCCGATATCCTCGCCGCAAAACTGCGTTCCCCCTTCTGCGGGGTTAGTATCCTGGTGGCCTGGGGACAGTAATGCAAATGATATTGTTGGTCCTAATCAAGGTACACTGCAAAATGGTGCAACCTTCGCGTCCGGGCTTGTAGGCTTGGCTTTCAGCTTCGATGGGGTGGATGATTTCGTGGAGGTGCCGAATAGCCCATCATTGATGATTCCAGGGGCATTCACTGTGGAGTTTTGGTTTAAGCTCAATGCGACGCATGACCCAGCCTCGCCAGCCTCACCGGGATTTCTCAGCAAAGGCTTTTTCGATTCGATCAACTTGGCTAACAATGATGGAAGACTTGAAGTCAGAGGCCCCGTCCCAAGGGCTAATTCGACAACCAACACGTGGCTTGCCGGAGTCTGGTATCACGTGGCGGTCACATACGATGGAATAGAGTACAAGATATACGTCAACGGCTCGCAGGAAGGAGGAATAGTAAGTAGCCATTCGATCCTTAATAATACGGATAATCTTGCGATTGGCAGCATACCTGCATTCCTTCCCGGGCCTGTGACTATAAACGGTCTGATTGATGAAATGACAATGTACAATCGGGCGCTTACTGCTTCAGAAGTGCAAGCCACTTTCAATGCAGGCGGCACAGGTAAATGCAAAGCCCTTACCGTCGGCATTGATATTAAACCGGGTAGCTTCCCGAACAGCATCAACTTAGGCTCGAACGGTGTTGTGCCGGTAGCCATCCTCAGTTCAGCCACTTTTGATGCCACGACCGTGAACCCGACAACGATCACTATAGCCGGCGCCTCAGTCAGACTAAGAGGGAATGGCATGCCTATGGCTTCCTTCCAAGACGTTAACAACGATGCGCGCTTAGACTTAGTGGTTCAAGTGAGTATCGAAGCCTTACAACTCTCTGACGTAGACACGCAGGCTACATTATTTGGCCAGACCTCCGACGGAAAATCTATTACAGGCAGCGATTCCGTCCGCATCGTTCCTTAGCCTCGTTCTCGTGGGGTGGTGATAGCCCGTTTTGATTTTATTGGTGGAACATAAAGAGATTTCTAGCAGGACGGGAAAGCCGAATACTGATCTAATCGGGTCACGACTAACACGGCTTGGCAAAACAAAAGGCCGCCGAGTTAATTAATTTCAGCGACCCTTCATCATATCGTGGCGGAGCCGACGGGACTCGAACCCGCGACCTCCGACGTGACAGGCCGGCGTTCTAACCAACTGAACTACGACTCCGCAAAGAACTGGCTCGTGGTAGGCACGGAGGGACTCGAACCCCCAACCTCTTCCTTGTAAGGGAAGCCGTCTACCATTGACGTACGTGCCTTCATCAGGACTGACCCTGCCGTCATGCCCTGCGTCAGCGAGTCGCCATGCTACCACAAAGATGGATTAGCCACAAAAAGCACAAAAGGCTCAGAAACAGTACCACCAATTTTGTGCTTTTGTGCATCTTTGTGGCTAATAGCCTTTTGTGGCAATATTCGCGGACGAGAGCCCATCAGTTTGTAAGCTATGTCAATACTTGTAAGGTCTTGTCTGATCCTGATTGTCGTGTCCGCTGTCGCGGCTCAGCAGGTTACTCAGCAACCTGCGCAAAGGCCTCGCCGTGTCAACGGAAGTGAGCAAACAAATGAGGCGAAGAAATCTTCCGGCGACGCCGAGGAGGTCGATGAAGGCGACGTCGTCAGGGTCGAGACGCAACTCGTTTCCGTTCCCGCAGTCGTAACCGACAGCGCGGGTCGTCCGATATCCGGCCTTAAGCCCGAGAACTTCCGCCTCATCGAAGACGGTGAACCACAAACTATCGCCAACTTCGGCACCACCGAGACTCCCTTCGAGATCGCGTTGCTGCTCGACACATCCGGATCGACCCGCGACGACGTCGCGTTAATACGTGCAGCCGCAAACAGTTTTATCGAGGCGTTGCGTCCCGGTGATCGCGTGGGAGTGGTTGCTTTCAACCAGGCGCAAACAGGCGACAAGGGCATCGCTGCGGTCGAAGTGTTGAGCCCGTTAACTGACAATCGCGAAGCGTTGCGTGCGGCGATCGAGAATCTCGGCGCGAGCCAGGGAACGCCGTACTACGACGCGCTCGAACGAGTTACAGAGAGCGTTTTCCGCGATCCACCGGGCGAAGAGGTCCGTGGGCGCCGTGCCATAGTCGCGTTGACTGACGGCGTCGATTCGTCGAGCAACTCGGATTTCGCGACCGCGCGAGTAAAACTATCGCGCGCGGGTGTTGCTTGTTACTTCATTCAAGTCAACACGGAAGACTTTGTTGAAGATCGCCTGATGAAGGATTGTAGCGACGACGGCCAGCTCGCGCTTTCACAGAAACAGATTCAACGTTACCGCGAATTATTCTTCCCGAAAGCCAAAGCGGAAAACTTCAACAGCTTCTGCCAGATGGGGCCGTTTGAAAGAATGTCGATCAGCCGCGAGCTTTACAACCTGGCGCGCCGCGAGATGAATGAACTGGCCCGCGCTTCGGGTGGCAGAAGTTTTGCGGCGGCAACGTTGGCGGATGCGCGCGCTGCGTTTGCGCGAGTGGCGGCTGACATCGGCACGCTTTACAGCCTGGGTTACTATCCAACCAACAAAGCTCGTGACGGAAAGTTTCGCAACATCAAGCTCGAAGTCAAAGGTTTGAAAGACAAGGCACAGATCCGCGCGCGCGATGGATACTACGCACCCAAGCAATGACCAATCCCCATCCTTTTAATCGCATCTTACTAATCGTTCTCGATGGCGCCGGCATTGGCGCAATGCCCGATGCTCCCGAATGGGGCGACGCCGGGGCCGACACTTTCGGTCACATTCTCGAGTCGCGTCCCGTGCGGTTGCCGAACCTGCAACGATACGGGCTCGGTAACATCCGCCCGCTGCAAGCACTGCCGCCTTTGGACCAACTGAGCGGGTCGTATGGTCGCTGTGCCTTGCGGTCCAACGGCAAAGACACAACTACAGGTCACTGGGAAATGGCGGGAATTGTTTTGGACCGTGCCTTTCCGACTTACCCGGATGGATTTCCAGCGCCTGTGATCGATAAGTTCATTAACGAAACATCTGTACCAGGAATTCTTGGCAACATTCCCGCTTCGGGCACTGAGATCATCAAGGTGCTTGGCGAAGAGCATGTCAAAACCGGCAAGCCAATCGTTTACACATCGGCGGATTCGGTGTTTCAAATCGCCGCGCACGAAGAGGTGATCCCGCTCGAAAAGCTTTACGAGATCTGCGAGATCGCTCGTCGCATCCTCGACGGGGAACACAAAGTGGGTCGGGTGATCGCGCGTCCGTTCCTGGGCCAGCCCGGATCTTTTTATCGCACGGAGAACAGGCATGACTACGCCGTGCCGCCACCGCGCGAAAACCTGTTGCCCGCCCTGGCCGATGAAGATCTCGATGTTGTTTGTATCGGAAAGATCGCGTCGATCTATGATTCGATGGGTGTTACTGAGGATCTGACGGCGAAGAACAACGAACAATCGATCGACCAGACAATCAAAGCGCTGAAGGATTCCACGCGCGGGTTGATCTTTTCGAACCTCGTCGATTTCGACATGCTCTACGGTCACCGTCGCGACACTGAAGGCTACGCCAAAGCGCTCGAACACTTTGACACGCGCCTGCCTGAGATCGAATCAGTGATGCGTGAAGACGACGTGATGATGATCACGGCGGATCACGGAAACGATCCGACGTTTCGCGGTTCAGATCACACGCGTGAGTACGCACCGCTGCTTGTTTACGGGAAAAACGCGCGTGCCGGTGTTAACCTGGGCACGCGCGATTCGCTGGCTGACATCGGGCAAACAATCGCAGACATCTTCGGCGTGAGACTCAATGCCGGCGCCAGTTTCTTAGACAGAATTAGCCGCGGATAAGACAGATCAAAGCCACGGATTAAAGGCTCAAAATCCGTGGCTTTGATCAGTACTATCTGTGGCTTATTTCTTGGCTGTGAGACTTCGGTAGATGGTCTCTAACCAACGATCGGTGGAAATGAAGCCCGTTCCCCAGGGTTTCCATTCCTCAGGTAAACCGTCACTCTTAATCTGTTCCAACGTTTTTCCGGATGCGATCTTTTGGCGTACGATGCCGCTTGTTTCCTGCAACATGCGGTGGTAGCTCTTTAGATCGTCAACCGTCGAGATCGGACCATGGCCGGGGATCAGTTTCGCTCCCTCGGGTATCTTCGTGATGATCTCGCCGATGTTTTTGACCAACCCTTCGACGGTCCCACCGCTTTCCAGATCCACAAAAGGGAACCGGCCGGCAAAGAAGTCGTCACCGAGATGGACCACGTTTGAAGTCGTGAAGAAGATAACGCTGTCGCCGTCAGTGTGGCCCTGTGGGAAGTGAATGGCGCGAATCTCTTCGCCGTTGAAGTGAACTGTCAACGTGTTATCGAACGTGATCACAGGGAGCGCTTCTTTTGGAGACGGCGGCGTGGTGCGATTGAAGACCGTTGACCTCTGCTCGGTAGCCAGCCGTTTGCGCACGTTGTCGTGAGCGATGATCGTAGCCTCTGGTCCAAAAACAGCGTTGCTGCCGGTGTGATCGCCGTGCCAGTGGGTGTTCAGAATGAAGCGTAGCTTCTTGTCGGCCAGACCCTTGAGCGCTGCCCTGATCTTGTCGGCGAGTGGCGCGAACTGATCGTCGACAATCAGCAGGCCATCGTCGCCGACCGAGACGCCGATATTCCCACCCGCGCCTTCGAGCATGTATACGTTACCGGCAACTTTCGTCGCCTTCATCTGGACCTTGGAAAAATCAGTTTGTGCTTGCGCCGCCGCGGCGAACACGAGCAAAAGGGTTAGCGAAAGAATTTTCTTCACGTTTTTTCTCCTACGCCTCTGGATTCTTCAACACAGCAATGAACGGCAGGTTGCGATAGCGTTCAGCGAAATCTAAACCATAACCAACCACAAACTCGTCGGGGATTTGAAAACCAAGATAATCGATCTTGACCTCTCGCTGGCGTCGCTCGAACTTGTCGAGCAGTGCCGCGAGTTTCACACTCGCCGCTCCGCGTGACTGGAGATTGGCGAGCAGGTACGAAAGCGTCAGCCCCGTATCGACAATATCTTCAACCACGAGGATGTGGCGTCCTTCGATGGGCACGTCGAGATCCTTCATGATGCGCACTTCGCCGGAAGTCCGCGTTGAAGATCCGTAACTCGATATCGCCATGAACTCGATGCCCAGGCGCGTATCGATCGCGCGCATCAGGTCGCTGAGAAAAAAACAGGCGCCCTTCAGGACGCCGATCAGCAGCGGGTTGAGCCCGGCATAGTCGCGCGTGATCTGCGCGCCGAGCTCCCTGATGCGGTCGCGTATTTGTTCCTCTGAGATCAGGATGTCGAGATTTGGATTGCTGAACTCCGATGTAAACTGGGCGGAAGAGGTAGCCAACTTGTTTCTCCTTTTTATCCACAGATTACGCAGATTCATTAAAACAAATCTGTGTAATCTGTGGATGAAGAATTTGCCTATGTGCTGCGTGGTGCGACATACTATGCAAGCTCTTCCTTCAGGTCAACATGCGTAACATAAATCGACTATCTCGCACCCTTCTTTGCGCTCTCGCACTGACGGTTTTTGGCGTTCCCGCGTTTGGTCAGGGAACGGCGATTGAGCCTTGTCCAGCAACACCGGCGCCAAAACCCGGCGTCAATAGTCCGCGCGCACGGCTGTTGCCCGTCGATTCGACTGTTCCGGACGATCCGGACGTCGCGAAGATTGTGGCGCCTTACGGTGAGAAAGTCCGTGAGCTGAGCAAAGTGATCGGACGGCTTGAGGGCGATCTCAAAAAGGGACGTGTGGGCGCCGGCTCCCTGGGAAACTTCGTGACCGAGGGAATGAGAGCACAGGCGCAGGCAAAACTCGGCAAACCGGTGACGCTTACGGTTATGAACGCGGGGGGCCTCCGCAAGAATGACATTTCCGCGGGTGAACTGCGCTCCAGCGATATCTTCGAGTTGCTGCCGTTCGAAAATGCGCTGGTTGCGGTTGAGGTCACGGGCACGCAGCTTCAGAAACTGCTCCAGACCGTTACCCGCGACGCACAAGCGGGCGCGCGTATTCAGTACAAGTGGAACGATCGTGATCGTCCGGAGTTTCTCAGCGGCAAGCTTCTCGACGCGACTGGAAAAGAGCAGGAGATCGATCCGCAGAAGATGTACACCGTAGTCACTATCGATTACCTGCTGCAACTCGGTGGCGGTGCGTACGCGTTTCTCAAAGAAGCAAAGAGCATCACGCCGCTGAACATGACTGTTCGCGATGCAATCCTGAATTACATCAAGAGTGAAACTGCCGCGGGCCGTCCGATACGCAGCCTTCTGGACGATCGCTTTGTGCAGGTTGGACCAGGCCCGAAGACAAGCGAGGAACCGCGATGATTAACCGCCGAACATTTCTAACCGGTTCCGCTGCTTTCGGTGCGGCGCTCGCGGTCTTTCCGCGTGATGTATTCAGTGTCGCCGATACCGTAATCACGATTCTCCACACGAACGATACGCACTCGCAGATCGATCCCCTGCCTGCCAACGACCGGAACGCAGGAATGGGAGGCGTCGCGCGTCGCGCCACACTCGTCAAGCGAATCAGAAAAGAGAATCCCAACACGTTGCTGGTTGACGCCGGCGACGTGCTGCAGGGCACGCCTTATTTCAACTTCTACAAAGGAGAGGTTGAGTACAAGGCGATGTCGGCGATCGGGTACGACGCCGGCACGCTTGGCAATCACGAATTCGATAACGGAGTTGACGCGCTTGCGGCAGCTTTGAAGTTTGCAAACTTTGACGTGGTCTCAGCCAATTACGACGTTAAAGGGACCGTGCTCGAAGGCAAGGTCAAACGTTACGTCGTCAAAACAGTGGGCGGGATACGAGTTGGGTTGTTTGGTTTGGGCGTCAGTCCAACCGCGCTCATCACGCCTGAAAATTTTAAGGGTGTGACTTACATCGATCCGGTGATCGCGGCGCGCGAGGTGGTGAAGAAGCTGCGCGAGGAAGAGCGCTGTGCGTTGGTCGTTTGTATGTCGCATTCCGGGTATTTCGAAGATGGGCAACGTGGCGATTCGTTTTTCGCGTCGCAGGTTGACGGGATCGACTTCATCGCCAGCGGGCACACGCACACGTTCATGGAGAAACCGGTGACGCAGACTCAACCGTGCGGCGCGAAGACGTTGATCTTCCAGGTTGGCAAGAGCGGGATCTATGTTGGGCGCGTTGATTTCACTTTTCGAAATGGGAAGCTGGCCTCGGCTTCAGGGCGGCTGTTGGATCTGAGGAACGTTTAATGGCAGACGATTCAACCCGCGATCGAGTGCGCGCGCTGGTGCGCGAAGTGTTGGCGAAGGCCGCGCCTGAGAAAGAGGAGGCGCAGACTTCAAGCCGCTTCGTAAACACTGTTCCCGAAACCGAAACTCAAACTACGGCGGTGACGCGTGATGAATCGGCGAAGAGCGTCATCACTGAGGACGACGTGTGCGGATTGGAGGCGGGCGCCGTTCTCAGAATCGGTGCGGACGCGCGCCTGACGCCGCTGGCGGCGGACATCGTCAACGAAAAGAAGATCGAGATTGTGCGACGCGCTTCGCGACGGGGATCGAAAGCGTCGAAGCTCATCGCTGTTGGCGCGGACCATGGCGGGTTTCAGATGAAGGAAGAGCTCAAGGTGCTGCTGAGTGAGCTTGGGCACAAAGTGCAGGACTTTGGTGCGTATTCAGAAGAGGCGGTTGACTATCCTGATTTTGCTCACGCGGTGGCACGCGCGGTTGCAAACGGCACTTCGGATCTCGGGATTGTGATCGACGGCGCGGGCGTGGGCAGCGCGATGGCGGCGAACAAAGTTCCCGGTGTTCGCGCCGCGGCGTGTTACTCAGTTGAGGTCGCGCGCAACTCACGCGAACACAACGACGCTAACGTCCTGACGCTCGGAAGCAAAACGATCAGCAGCAAGCAGATGCGCGACATCGTGATGACCTGGCTCTCGACCGAAATCACCGAAGAACGCCACCGCAAGCGCGTCGCCAAGATCGACGCCATCCAGCGCCAGTATCAGCGGTAGCAAGAACTTGACCTCTCCTTGGAGTGCGGGGGGGGGGGG
>DASVGE010000390.1:0-11349 GCA_036379695.1 Pyrinomonadaceae bacterium
ACTTTTTGGAACGATCAGTTTCGTGTTGCTTATGCGCAGGGCCAGTCGTCAGTAATGCTGGCCGGGGTCGCGTTGGGTAAGACGCTGTTTGAGTCGGCCGAGTATGCCGCGCGCAATCGCAACGATCACTGGTATGTCTACGACCTCTATAAAACATTCCTGATGCGCGATCCGGATGCCTCAGGATGGGCTTACTGGGAAAGTGTTGTGCCCACCAATGGGCGTGAGAATGTGCGCCGCGCGTTTGAGTTGTCTCCTGAGTTTGCGGGCCTCATTGCCGGCATAGTTCCCAACGGCCCCGCAACGGCGACTGCCGCTTCGTTGATCTCGGCGCTCGTCGATCCGCGCAACCAGCCGGCCGCCGGCATGCTTACGCGCGATGTGAGTTGGAGTGTGCCGCTACTGAGTTTGCCCGGACGAGCGGGTCTGGATCTCGGTCTCTCTTTGTCTTATTCGTCGATGGTGTGGACGCGTTCTGGTCCATACATGCATTTCGACGAAGACAACGGCTTTCCCAGTCCCGGATTTCGGCTCGGCTTTCCCGTCGTACAACGGAAAGTTTTCGACGCGCAAACTGCCCGGAATTCCTTTTTGATGATCACACCCGCGGGTAGACGAGTTGAACTGCGACAGGTTGGTTCATCAAATATCTACGAAAGTGCTGATTCGTCTTACCTACAACTGACTGACAACAGTCCGTATCTGGTGCTGCGCTCGACCGACGGCACGCAGCTCAGTTTCACCGAAATCAATAATGAGTTCAGTTGCACGCAGGTCAAAGATCGGAACGGCAACTACATCTCGATCAATCACAATTACTTAGGACGCATCGCCACGATCACCGACACACTGGGCCGAGTGATCACCTTCAACTACGACGGCAACATGAACCTGATATCGATCACTCAGGCATGGAATGGACAGCTGTCGCACCAGTGGGTGAGTTTCGGGTGGAGCACCCGACAGATGCAGTCAAGTTTTTCCGATAGCACGTTGCGAGGTGTCATCGGCCCGGCGAATGGCATCTCGTTGCCGGTGATCACGCAAGTGAATCTGAACGATACGTCGCACGTCACTTTCGACTACACCAACTTGCTTCAGGTTTCACTGATCCGGAACTACTTCGGCACGCTCGAGCGCAACGCCACCACTTTCACTTACGAAACACCTGCGGGCGATGCCCCGCGTTTGGTTGACAGTCGTGTGTCAGCGAACAACTGGACTGGCATCAACGGTGTGTCGGCGCAGGTGATCACGCAGTACGGCGTGGGTGGTGACGGCGCCTGTGTAATGACGGCGCCCGATGGAACGGTTTACAAGGAGTACTACGGCACGGGCTGGCAGCGTGGCCTTACCACGTTGAGCGAAGTGTGGTCGGGAGGCGTACGTCAGAAATGGACCACAACAGCGTGGACGCAGGACAACCCGTCAGTTAATTACGAAGTTAATCCTCGCATTACAGAAACCAACGTTTACGACGCCGGCGGCAATCGCCGGCGCACCGTCATCGACTATGGGCCATATGCTCAGTTTGGTTTGCCTTACGGCGTGCGCGAGTTTGCCGCCGATGGTGTCACCGAGATCAGGCAGACTTACACTGACTACAATCTGAACCCCGCTTATGTCGATCGTCGCATCATCGGACTCGTTTCGCACGTGCACATATCGAATGTGGCTCAGTGGCAGAGCAAGACCACCTTCGAATATGACGAGCCTGCACGCTTGCAGTCAGTGCCCGGAGCCGCGACACAGCACGACGCTTCATACAATACATCTTTCACCGCGCGTGGAAATGTGACGGCTGTGTCACGATGGGACGTGACTGACATCAACAACGCCACAAAGAAGCTGACCAACTACACAAATTACTACAACACTGGCACAGCGAGTTCGACTACCGATGCTGCTGGTCATCAGAGCAGTGTCACTTACGCCGACTCCTTCTCTGACAGTGTGAACCGCAACACGTTTGCCTATCCCACTACCCTCATCGACGCAGGCGGCTTCAGCTCTTTTGTGCAATACAACTTCGATTTTGGCGCCACTACACGCACTCAATCGCCTGCTCCGGCCGGCCAGGCGCAGGGTGCGATACAAACTGTGTCTTACAACAGCCTGGGCCAACTGGAGCGCATTACCACTTCTAATAACGGCGCCTACACGCGTTACATTTATGGGTCCTATTACGTGCAAAGATTTGCGACCATTAATAGTGTCGCTGATGAGGCCTACGCGATCCAGGTCTTTGATGGCTTGGGACGCGTCACCGCGGTCGCTTCCAACCATCCCAACAGCACCGGCGGCTACAAAGCCCAGTTGAGTGTCTATGACCTGATGGGACGAGCAGTCAAGACCTCGAATCCCGGTGAGATCACCGGCACCTGGATGTCCGTAGGCGACGACGCTGCTGGCTGGCTCTACACGCAGCAGACCTACGATTGGCAAGGACGCCCACTGGTAACCACCAATCAGGATGGCACCACCAGGGAAGCCAGTTACGCAGGATGTGGCTGTGCGGGTGGTGATGTGATCACGCTTACTGATGAAGGAACGATCGATGGTGGTGTGACAAAGCGTCGTCAGCAGAAGATCTATTCTGACGCGCTGGGCCGAACCGTGAAAACCGAGATCCTGAATTGGCAGGGCGGGAGTGTCTATGCAACTACTGTCAACACCTACAACGTGCGCGATCAGATAACACAGGTGCGCCAATACTCCGGCACGGAAAGCAGCGGCACTTATCAGGATACAACCATGACTTACGATGGTTATGGCCGACTAAAGAGGAGACATTTGCCTCAGCAGCAAGTTGATCCGAATAATGCGCTTTCAAGCGATCACACAACCTGGCAATATAACGCCGACGACACGTTGGCTTCGGTCACTGATGCCCGCGGGGCCACAACAGCCTTTACATACAACAACGCACGTCACCTGCCCACCACCCTTACTCACACATTGGCCGGGAGTCCCACGATCATTGAGACCTTCGCCTACGATGCCGCAGGCAACCGGACATCTGTGTCAGGTAGTGCTGGAAGCACCAGCTATCAATATGATCAGCTTTCGCAGCTCACGTCTGAAACGCATCAACTCACCGGCTTGTCTGGTTCTCGTCAACTAACCTACCAGTATAATCTCGCCGGACAGTTGACCTCGTTGACCTACCCAGGCTTCAACACCGGCTACACGTATGACGCGGCGGGTCGAACTAAAACCGTAACTGGTCCGCCGAGATGGACCAACATCACTCAATACGTTTCCGATATTCAATATCGTGCCTGGAACAGCTACAAGACTATTTCCTACGGCAGTAGTACCCCCCTCTCTATTGGTTACAACGCGCGGATGCAATTGCAAAGCTACAAGTTTATGGCGGTTTACAACAATCAGTGGTATGAGGCGGCGCGCGTCGAGGCGCAATACTTTGCCGATGGAAGACTGCGCACTACTCAGGATTTTTATGATCCACGGTTTAGTCGTTCATATTTTTTCGATCATGTAGGCAGTTTGCGGCAGTCTTATAGTGGTGTTTACAACCAAACCTTCCAACATGATGCTTTTGGCAATACCACGAACAGAGAAAGCGGGATCTGGTCGCAATGGGATAGTTTCACTGCCACTTGGACTAATGGCCGCAACACGGCATGGCAGTACGATGCGAATGGCAGTGTCCGGTTTGACAATGACTTTGAATATACGTACGACGCAAAGGGGCTGAACTCGAAAGCCCGAGATCTCGACAACAATCAATGGGTCTCACAGACTGTCAATGCCGACGGTTGGATGACTAAGAGAGCGACGGGTGATGCGACGGCCACGTTTTCAACGACGTACTACCTACGGTCAACTATGCTGGGTGGGAAAGTCGTCGCCGAATACAATTCGGCAGGACAACAACAGAAGCGGTATGTTTATTTAGACGGGCGCTTATTGGGTACAGAGCCTTCAGACCCAAGTAATTTCCATCTTCATCACGTAAATCCTTTGACGGGAAGTCGCGGGGAATCTTTCTGGAGCGGAATTAGCGGTGTCTATTTTGCAACGGTCGAACCTGATTCTTCTGGCGTTATCGATGTAGGGTTTTCCGATCCGGACGCTGTACCGCCGCCCCCTCCTGAGGAGCCGGATATTGCTTCGATGATCCCTGGCCTCAATGGCCGATGTCGTATTGAGGGAATACAATCCTCGTTCGCTTGTTACATGGCAGGGCGGATGCTCGCGGGACAGACTGCGTTACGATGTCCCAACGACGACTGCGATGCGCACCTCATGACGGTTACGCATACAATCGGAGGCAAGGTCGCATCGAACTCACGCTTCTTCGTCACGGCCGGCGACCCCGGCTGGGATGGATCGTTAGACGGAACCTATACATGGGCTCCTGAATTGAATAGCACCATCGACCTAAGTAATGCCGGACAAGCGAAAAGACTGGTGGCTCAAATTCCCGAGCTTCTAAAAAACGGAGAATTTTTGGCGAGAGCCGGATCGCAACAACAGAAGACACAACCTCCGTCCGAAATGGTCCCCGTAGGCGGACTCGACAGAATGCAAATGTGGCTGGAAGAAGCTCTAAAGTACAAAGATTGCAAGGAGGCCATGCAAAAGATATTGGCGCAAATCGGAATAGAATCGGAGTTCGCACCGAGTCAAAGCGACATTATGGGAATATTCAAAGCGTTAAGAAACCAGACCGGTGGTGGTGGTATTTTTGTCGACGTGACTCCAGAACAATTACGGGCGCAAGTCCCTGGGCCCTTCGGCGAACGTCAGCCTGGCGGTGGGGGCGAGTCAGGTTTATTCTATACAGATTCTAGCGACTGGAGGACCAGGCAACGTTGGAGTGCGGTGTATATTAAAGGAGTATATGCCGATACTCGTCCCTCAATTCGCAAACAATTACCGTATCTTTATCTGCTGACTTTAATTCACGAACTCACTCATAGTGCTCCGAACGACCGGAGTGGGGCTGGGATAACTTACGACCACAAGGAAATGGATGCTGCTGCGGTCAGCTTGGGTTCACGTGACTTTGATCAGTATGTGAGGGAGCATTGTATTCCGAAGCGGTATTGGTGAATATGCGAGTACTTATTTGTCTTTTTGTTTTCGCTGGGTTGCTACTTGTCAGAAATACTCAAGTTTTCTGGCAAAACACTTTTGACATTGTACCCTTGCATTCAACTCGGGCTGATGTCGAGCGTCTGTATGGAGTCTCGAGTGACTCGTGCCGCTGTATCTTTCAAACTCCCCGGGGGACTATTCACGTTGCGTTCGCCACAGCTCCCTGCGCAGCGCCAATATATGGATGGAATGTCCCACGAGATACCGTGTTGTCGTTTAGAGTAACGCCGAAACCCTGGCCCCAACTTTCGGAACCAGGGTTAGACCTAAGTGGATTTGTCAAACGTTATAGTCCTGAGGACGCTAGAACAACTTACTACACGAACGTTGACAAGGGCGTTGTGTTTTCTGTTCAAGACGATCGTGTAATCAGTATTGAGCATTTCCCCCCAGGCAAAGAGAATGGAAGGCGATGCGCAGGATTCCCGCCTTACGACGGCGTTCCACCAGGGAGGCCGTTTTCCATGATCTTTAGCCGAGATAAAGTTGATGTGGAGGGTATTTTGGATACCTTCGCGGTTGAACTGTCAACGAATACTAAAGCTCGTGGATACATCGTTGCTTACGCCGGTAAAAGATCCCGCCGCGGAGAAGGCAAGGCAATGGCAGATCAGGCGAGACAGTATCTCATTGAGAGGCGAATGATAGCTTCGGATCGCGTGATTGCCCTCGATGGTGGGTTTCGAGACACTGCTCAATATGAGCTCTTTTCACTTAGTCCCCAGATGCTTCCGCCGACTCCAACTCCAACTGTTCCTTCTAACGAAGTGCAAATCGTTCGACGTGCAACGCGCATAAGACATTAGGTTTTAATGTATACCGCTCCCTGTACTGACCCGATCCAGTGCGAGTCAGAGTTTGAGGCAAAGCCCCGTACAAAGAACGTCAGGATCCAGGGCACCTGCTCTGTAGCTCATCACCACTCGCGTTCGAACGCGTTGAAGTCCTGCTCGAGTTGCCACTGAAGTCTGCTCTTTTCGTTGCCCGCTAAGAACTGCCGGCAAGTGTTTGACGTGAGTTTCATTTCCGCAACGTCACGAGCGCACTGGGCCACAGGAACGAACTTTCTTCCGTCGCTCCACAAACTCTCTCCCGCAATGAACGCATACTGAAGACTGTTGCGAGCCATGGTTTTGAGATGGAGGTAACCGAGACCCTGGTCCTCAGCCGCTTTCAGATACTCCCGCGAAATCTCCGAACGTGCGACACCTTCATCATCCGTGGCCAGCGCGACCGGCACGCCATATTCCAGATAAGTGGCCAGCGGATGGCGTGAACCCGAGATCCCGAGAATCAGATCGTTGCTCGACAGACAGATCTCTACCAGCACATTGCGGCGGGCCATTTCTTTCAAAAGTTCATACGGCTCGGTCTCGTGCATGATGTCGACGCCGTGTCCGATACGTTCGGCTCGAGCCACCATGACTGACTCGCGAATGTGAAACATCAAACCATCAGGCGGCACCAGCCCCGGAGCCAGTTCGCCTGCATGCAACGTCACCTTGGCCCGCGGATAAAGAGGTCGCAGAAACTGCAACATCTGCATGTGCAGCGAGAAGTTTTGCATCGAGTTAAGACCATCCTCACCCTGCACCAAATTCGTAGCCACGACTTTTGACTGCGGATCGTTTGCGAGAGCAAGCCCTGTCACCATCTGCGCATAGACCTGACTCAGCGCAGCGTTTCGCGACACCTGGGCGATGTAACGAATCGTAACTGAGCAGCCCGCATCCGCTTGCGGCGTGCCACACTTCAGCAACTGATTCTTCTCATTCTCTATGTCCTGGAGGTTCTTGATTCCGATAGCGGCGGCACTCTCGATCCCATTCGCTTTCAGTTTGTTCAGCGTCGCTTCGAAGTTTCCATCCCATCCGACTTTCGCTCCGATTTGACTGGAAGCCACGCCCGTCGGAGTACCGTCCGGAGTTAACATCAGTTCGACGTAAGAAACCTTTCCGCGAGCAGCGCTCTTAACGGCCTCGGCAAGCATTCGGCCACTGTTGTTATAAGTAGCTGGGCCAAACTTGCCGAAAGCATCGAAGAATTGATCGTGCCCGCTTTGTCCGGATAACTGCCAGTTGCGCATGGACCACGCATCGACCATCTGCCGGTACAGTACCGAGTTTGTGAGCGCTGTATTCGCCGGCGTCTGTGTCGAGTCGCACTTCGATGGTGTTGACGGGACGACCAGCGTCATAGTGCTGTTGTTGACGCATAATCCTGCTTGTGCCGCCCATTCGATGTAGCGCTCGGCGTAAATCGACCCGGAAAGGTGATTGTGCAGGTCGGCGCCTTTAGGCATCTTCAGAAGAAAGGCGAGTTGCTTCGGCGGTGATTTGCGGATCGACTCAAAGTAGTTGGCTGTTTTTTGTTCTGAAGCGGATTTGACGTTGGACTGTGCTGACAACGTCAATGCGCACGACAGGAGAACTACTAGTACTTTTACCGGAGAGAGCTTGGGCATCGGTGAGTTCCTTTTTCTTCGAGGTTAAGAACGCACAAGAGCTGTGCGTGAGGCATTGTACAATCCACCGGAACGAAACTGTAGAAATAAACTATGCTCGCCTGTTAAGATCGCGCGTGCTAAGCGTATAAACTCACCCGGACGAAGAATGACGAGAGTTCTCCCGACAGTTGTTATCAGCCTTCTCCTTTTTACTTCCGCCGCCTGCTTAATAACGGGTATGTACCCTGTGAAAGTGGAAGGCGTGGCGATGGCGCCGGCGCTGAACGATGGCGATAGAATCCTCATCGAGCGCGACCCTGATAAACTCGAGCGCGGCGACATAGTCGTCTTCCTTTATCCACATGATCAAGCGAAGAGCTATATCAAACGTATTGTTGGTCTGCCGAATGAAACGGTCGAACTTCGCGAGGGCAAGGTGCTCGTAAATGGACAGTTGCTACCCGAACCGTACGTCGATCCCAGGTTGGACCAGGCACGCAGAAGCGTCGCCGAGTCCCGGTTGGACGCCGATAGCTACTTTGTTGTGGGAGACAATCGCGACAATTCATCCGACTCGCGTATCTGGGGACCGTTACACCGCAAGTTTATTTACGGCAGGTACTTACGCAAGTATTTTGAGGCGAAGTAAGTTAATTCTTTGCGACGCTCGATACGTCCAGAACGTAAACCGTCTGCTCGCGCGACAGCACGAACAATCGTCGCCCGTCGTGGCTGAACCGCAGCATTGAAATGCGAGTCGGGAAGCTTAACTCGTCACGCTTCTCCATCGACTCCAGATCGTAAACAGCGAGCTTGCCGCGTTCGTTCTCGACACAGAGTAGTTTCGTAACCTGTGACACGGCCGCATAACCACCAAACACGCGACCCTTCAGTTCACCGGTCTTGAGCGAGTAGACAAGCACACGGTTTTGATTGTCAGTCAGCAGCACCGAATCGCCGACTGCAAAGATGCTTGACGCACGAAAAGAACCTTTGCCCGTTTCAATCAGCAGCTTGCCGATTTCCTTTCCATTTTCCGCGTCGATGATCTTGAGAAAGTAATCGCCCTGCTTCTCCTTCATTTGAGCGAGGCGTTGCGTCAGTCGCGGATCGCTGCTGATCTCCGCCTTCGCTGCTTCCGCCGATACATCCCAGACCAGGGCCATTGTTTGATTAACCGGCGTGAGCCAGACGCGTGGCGCCTCTTTTGGGAACGTCTGCGACCACAGAGACTTCATCGTGCGCGAGTCAAACATTTCGACTATCACGTTGCGACGATACTGTTTGGGGTCAAAGGTAGTCTCTTCCTTCGCATCTTTCGGCGGGTTCTCGTTGCCTTTCACCGGCTTGATAGTGAATAGATACTGTCCGAACTGTGTCGAGGTGTTACCTTCAATCTTTGGTCCACTGGCGGCGTCACCGTTGTTGAGATTGAACTTGGCAATGTTGCGGTCCACCTCTTCGGTTTTCGGAAAATCGCCGTAGAAGTAACCATCATCGCTCACGTAACCACCCTGAAAATTACGCAGGGTCAAAGCTGCTTCACCCTTGCTCAGGTTCCAAACTCCGCCTCGTGAACGTCCGGACAGCGCCAGCCACTTCAAGTCAGGAGAGACTTCGGCCACTCTTAAACGACCCAACGAATTGCTGGGCACTACTGCGGTCGCCACCGCTTCGTTCTTGTCCAGCCGGTACAGTCCGACCTGTCCATTGCGCATTTCCGCGACAAAGAACGGCTCATAGATATCGAGCGCGGCGCGTTCATTAACTTTCGAGATCGTTTTTGACTTGAGGTCCATTACACCCAGCGCGTAATCCTTGATCGGCCGAATCAAAAGGTAGTCGCCGCGTGTTGCCGCCGTCATATTCGGCCGCCACAGTTCCATCTCGGTCAACACTTCACCGGACGGAAACTTGAGTATCCCCGACTTCTTAAAGTTTTCACGGTTGATGGCGGCGATTCGATCGTTGCCCATAAACGTAAATCCACCTGCTATGAAGCGCTTGATAGAGTCGGGGATCGACACCTTCGTCATCGTCGTTGTGTCGAGCACTTCGGCAACGTCGCCTCGGATAGTGCGACCAAAATACAGCGCTCCATGATAGCCGGCGACGAGGTAACGGCCGTCAGGCGAGAACCGCATATGTAACAAACCCAGATTCAGATCGGTGTTGTCGTCACCACGAAGTTGCAACGCCGAGTAGATCCTCACGTATTGCCAGTAGTCCGGTGCATAGAACTCTTTTTTGCGCCACACCGATTCTCCGGTGCCGACGTTGAGCAGGTTCAAGGTAAAGTCAGTGTCGAGGCACGCCAGCAACTTCCCATCGGGCGACAGTCTCGTTTGCAGGCAACCCTTTGTTACCACGATCTCTTTCACGTCGATCTGGCGAGCTTCGGCGATGCTCCAGCGCTCCACGCGGAGATTGTCGCTGTAGTACACGATCTCTTTTGAATCGGGAGAGAAGTTGGCGTAGTAAGTGTCAAAATCCGTATTAATGCGAAAGAGCACGGCGAATGGTTCACGCGACAGGACGTTAATGCCGGCTTCATCCTCAGCCAGCAGGTAAGCGCCGTCGGGACTGAAACGGAGACTGAGAATGTCGCTGAGCAGTGGAGGCGACAGTTGTTGTTTCGATATAACGCCGTGCAGCGATTCCTTTCGGCCCGCGCCACTGAAGGCAACGACCTTCGCTTGCCACTGCTTGAACGTGTCTGACTGAGTCGCGGCACTTTGTTGACGACAAGCGGGCGGCATTGCTTCCGCCGCCTTGCTCATCTCGCGCAGTCGCTTTTGTTCGGGACGTGTGGTGCCAAAGAGATCTGAAAACCAGTTACCTTTTTTGCCTTGAGTGTCGGCGATGCGATCCCAGAAACTCGCCATCGCGGCGGCGTCGTAGCCCGCAGCGACGAGCGCATACATGCCGGCCTGGTCGGCGAAGAGTTGGCCCTTCTCGCGATCCTGGACTTTGAACGCGCCCGGTTTGCGATTGAGGTTTTCGATCATTTGGTTGTATTTCTCGAAGACGTCGCGGCGATCGGTCACGGAAGTGACGCCGAGAACTTCCTTGAAGTTGCGCGTGGTGTCTATGGCGCCCTGATGCGCCACGAGATGGCCCAGCTCGTGCGCGATCACACCCGCGAGTTCGTCCTCGTTCAGTGCGGCAGCGATCAGTTTTCGTGAGTCGTAGATCCGTCCGCCGGGAATGACGAACGCGTTTGCATCCGGCAGATCGACGAGGAAAAACTGAAAGCGGAGTTTGTTGAGCGGGAGATTTTGGGTGAGACGCTCGCCGATAGTTTTCAGGTACTCGGTTATTTCCGGATCTTCGATGACTTTGTAATTGCGCTGAATATGCTCAGCCACCGCGTCGCCAAGATAGACCTCCTGTTCGTCCGAGAAGATGTTGGGTTCCGTGGCAGTTGGCAACGGGACCGGTGGCTTGCACGGCTGTTGTTGCGCGACATTTGAATAGCTGATTATTGATAGCAGCAGGCAGGCAAAGAGAAATAGTTTTGTACGTGTCATAGGTTTTCTGGGCGAGTTATTTTGCGGCGCAGTCATCTTTGAGAGCGCCTGAGGAGGTGTTAGGCAGCTTCAACGTAATCAGCAAGACTTGTAGGTAGCGGAATTGGCAGCCCATCCTCGCGCAGGCCTTGAAGGTGAAGCTCAATCGCTTCGGCCATATTTTTTCGCAATTCGTCAATGGTTTTGCCCGTTGCAACGCAACCCGGCAAGTCGGGCAGGTAAGCCGAATAATTCTGTTCTCCAGGT
>DASVGE010000391.1:0-21847 GCA_036379695.1 Pyrinomonadaceae bacterium
CGCCGCGCACTATCTCGAATCGTGGGGCGACACGCGTTCTTACGACGGCACCGTCACGATCATGCAGCCGCTGATCGAGCCGTTGCACGAGGGCAAGACTGCGTACGAACTGCTCGCTATCTTTTCAGACCAGTACGATCGCAAGCCTTACGACATCGTGAAGACGTACTGGCAAACGGCACGCGGGAATCAGGGACAAGCGCAGACAGCAAGCTCAACAACTGCGCCAACAAATCAGTCGGCCCAACAAACACCTGCTCCGGCACCCGCTGCTACCCCGGCTCCGGCTGCGTCGCCGTCGCCTTCACAGGACTTCGAGACGTGGTGGCGTCAGGCCATTCATGATGGCTTTATTCCCGACTCGGCGTTTCCCGCGAGAACCGTGGCACTTAGCTCGGGTTGGGCCAACCAGCAAGCTGCGCAACCTGCTGCGGGCGGTTTCGAACTGGTCTTCCGCACTGATCCTTCGATCTACGACGGGCGCTTTGCCAATAACGGCTGGCTCCAGGAACTGCCGAAGCCACTGACGAAGGTCACCTGGGACAACGTCGCGATCATCAGTCCAAACTCGGCGCAACAGCTTGTCGGCAACATGTACAATCGCGGCGCCGTAAAGGGCCGCGAACATTACGTGCCCGTGGTTGATATCGTGAATCCGCAGGGACAAACCATTGCGGCGCCGCTCTGGATCCAGCCCGGCCAACCGGACGGCGTCATCACGGTCCACCTCGGTTACGGTCGTCGTTTGGCCGGCAGCAACGGAAACGTCGGCTTCGACGCCTACAAGATTCGGACGTCGTTTGCGCCCTGGTCCGTCGCCGGCGTACAGGTGCGACGAACTGCGGCAGATCATCTACTCGCGACCACGCAACTGCATTTCAACCTCGAGGATCCCGAGTTCAGCCGCAACGAGCGCGACATCGCCCGTACCGACACGCTTGAACATTATCTCCACGAGGGCGGACATCACGAGGAACACGTCCATCCGTCGATCTATCCGGATTACGACTACAAAAACCAGGCTGAGAACGCACCCAACTACGCCTGGGGCATGGCGATCGATCTGAATAACTGCATCGGCTGTAACGCGTGCACCGTCGCCTGCCAGTCGGAAAATAACATTCCCATCGTTGGCAAGACCGAAGTGGTGCGCAGTCGCGAGATGCACTGGATTCGCGTTGACACCTACTTCAGGGGCTTCGATCCGAATAGTCCAGACGGCGTCAGCTTCATGCCGGTGCCGTGCATGCACTGTGAGAACGCGCCTTGCGAACCGGTCTGCCCGGTCCACGCAACCGTTCACAGTGCCGAAGGCCTGAACGACATGGTCTACAACCGTTGTGTCGGCACGAAGTATTGCTCAAACAACTGCCCGTACAAGGTGCGCCGGTTCAACTTCTTCCTTTATCAGAACTGGGAAACGCCGACGTACCAGTTGATGCGCAATCCTGAGGTGACGGTGCGCAGCCGCGGCGTGATGGAGAAGTGTACTTACTGCGTGCAGCGCATTCAGAACGGAAAGATTCAGGCTGAGCTCGAGGATCGCAAACTACGCGACGGCGAAGTCGTGACGGCTTGTCAGGCTGTCTGTCCGACCGAAGCGATCGTCTTTGGAGACATCAACGATCCGAACAGCCGCGTCTCAAAGTTAAAACAGAGCGAGCGCAATTATTCGTTGCTGGGCGAGCTGAACACGCGCCCCCGCACGACTTATTTGTCGCAACTGAAAAACCCGAATCCACAGATTTCACAGATTCATTGAAATCAATCTGCGTAATCTGTGGATGGATTGAAAATGCAGGAAGAGCCACACAAACCGTACACCGAAGGTCCAATGCACTCGACCGCGCCCGTCATCGATCCGGGCCTGACGTTCGCATCAGTGACCGACAAGATCAGCTCGATCGTCTTGAAACGCAAGACGTCGCTGGCGTGGTTCTTCGGCTTCGCGATCTCGTTTGCACTGTTCCAGCTAATGCTGCTGGCGATCACGAACCTGCTGTTCGTCGGTATCGGTTTGTGGGGCGTCAACGTGCCCGTCGCCTGGGGCGTCGACATTCTCAACTTCGTCTGGTGGATCGGAATCGGCCACGCCGGCACCCTGATCTCCGCGATCCTGCTGTTGCTGCGACAACGCTGGCGCACGTCGATCAACCGCTTCGCCGAAGCCATGACGCTGTTCGCCGTCGCCCAGGCCGGCATGTACCCCATCTTTCACCTCGGGCGCCCGTGGCTGATGTACTGGCTGTTCCCGTATCCAAACACGATGGGGATCTGGCCGCAGTTTCGCAGCCCGTTGATGTGGGACGTTTTCGCGGTCTCGACTTACGCCACCGTCTCCGCGATGTTCTGGTTTGTCGGACTGATTCCTGACTTCGCCACGTTGCGCGACCGCGCTCGCAGTAAACCGTTTCAGATTCTCTACGGCATGCTCGCAATGGGCTGGCGCGGTTCTGCGCGTCACTGGCATCGCTACGAGATGGCTTACCTGCTGCTCGCGGGCCTGGCCACGCCGCTCGTGCTTTCAGTTCACACGATCGTCAGTTTCGACTTTGCGGTCGGCATCATTCCGGGATGGCACGCCACGATCTTCCCGCCCTACTTCGTCGCGGGCGCGATCTACGCGGGCTTCGCAATGGTGCTGTTGCTGACGATTCCCCTGCGACGTTTTTACGGTCTCGAAGGTTTCATCACCATGCGCCACATGCACAACATGGCCAAGGTGATGCTCGCCACCGGACTGATCGTGGGTTACGGCTACATCATGGAAGCGTTCTTTGGCTGGTACAGCGGCAACAAGTACGAACGCTTCATGATCTGGAACCGCATGCATGGTCCCTACAGCCTGTATTACTGGGCGCTGATTCTTTGCAACATCATCACGCCGCAGTTTCTGTGGATCAAGAAGGTGCGTTCGAACCTGCTGTGGCTCTGGATCATTTCGTTCATCGTGAGTATCGGCATGTGGCTCGAGCGCTTTGTGATCGTAGTGACCAGTTTGCACCGCGATTACCTGCCATCGTCATGGGGCATGTACCAGCCGACCGTGTGGGATTGGTCGATGTTTATCGGCACCATCGGATTCTTCTTTACGTTGCTGTTTCTGTTTATTCGCTTCCTGCCGATGATTTCAATTTTTGAGATGCGCACGATTCTTCCGGAAGCGGAGGTGGAAGAGTAGTGGCCGAGCACCTCGTGGCAGAACATCATCATCGCCGTCACGAGCCGCCACTGTATGGCGTGATGGCGGAGTTTGAGAATCCGACGGATCTGGTGGCGGCGGCGCGCAAGGTTTACTCGGTCGGTTACCGTCGCATTAACGGTTATTCGCCGTACCCGATTGAGGAGCTTTCGGAGGCGATCGGATTTACGCACACGCGTTTGCCTTTGATTGTTTTTATCGGCGGTGTGCTTGGCGGGGTGGCCGGGTTTTTTATGCAGTACTGGATCGAGGTGATTGACTATCCGCTCAATGTGGGTGGCAAGCCATACAACAGTTGGCCGGCGTTTATTCCGATCACGTTTGAAATGACGGTGCTGTGTGCTGCCTTTTCGGCTGTGCTTGGCATGCTGGTGCTGAACAAACTGCCGCAACCCTATCACCCGGTTTTCAACGTCCCGAATTTTGCAATGGCCACGCGCGATCGATTCTTCCTGGCGATTGAAGCAAACGATCCGAAGTTCAACCACGCTGAGGTGGTGGACTTGTTGAAGAGCCTGAATGCAGTTGAAGTGAATGATGTCGAAGTCTAAAAGTACAACTCAGGTAGAACAAGTCAGGAAGAGGGACTTGCCCCCGCCCTCGCAACAGCGGGGGCCAGCCCCTCTTCCTGACTTGTTCTATTCATCGAGCACACTGCCCTTATTGTTGACTGTGCTGCTCGTACTTATATCCTCGGGCTGTCGTCGCGACATGCAGGACCAGCCGAAGATCAAGCCGCTGCGCGGCAGCACGTTCTTTCGCGATGGACTGGGGAGCCGGCAACCGATCCAAGGGACGATTCCGCGTGGCTACCTGCGTTCGGTTACTGAGTTCTTCACCGGTAAGAGAGCCGGAGCGCAAGGCGCAACCGCCACCACACAACAGCAGATCGCAGGCGCTCAGGCAAACGTGCCGGCTAACGCGCAAACTGGCGCACAGACCAACACTTTCCCTGACGACATCGATACTTTCCCACTGCCGGTTACCCAGGAAGTCGTAAAACGCGGCCGCGAGCGTTACGACATCTTCTGCTCCGCGTGTCACGGCATGACCGGAAACGGCGACGGCATGATCGTGCGCCGTGGTTTCCGCCGCGCAGCGTCGTTCAACGACGACCGCCTGCGACAAGCTCCGGTAGGACATTTCTTCGACGCGATCACGAACGGCTGGGGAGCGATGCCGTCTTACGCAGCGCAGATCCCCGTGCAGGATCGTTGGGCCATCGTCGCCTACATCCGCGCTTTACAGGTCAGCCAACAAAACCCAGCGGCTGGGGCCAGCCCCTCGCCATCGCCCAGCCCGCAAACCGGAGGACGCCAATGATTCAATCATTCAATCCTCCAAACATGTCTGACTTTCAAAAGCGCGCGCTGATGGTGGGCATCGTGTTTGTCGGACTGTTCATAGCCGGACTAGTCATCAGTCCGATGGTAGGCGCCACCCATTTCGATGCGAAACGAATTTTCCAGTCTTACTTGATCGGCTGGACGTTCTGGACCGGCATCGGCGTTGGTTCACTCGCGCTCCTGATGCTGCAACACCTGACCGGCGGCGGTTGGGGCCTGGTCATCCGGCGCGTGCTTGAGGCTGCAACCAGAACGCTGCCGGCGATGGCGATCCTGTTCCTGCCCATCGTTATCGGCGCACACTCGCTCTATCACGAATGGGCCGACCACGAAGAAGTGGCGAAACATCCCGTGGTCCAGTTGAAAACCGGATATCTGAACGTTCCGTTCTTCACGGTGCGTGCTGTGGTCTATTTCGCTGTTTGGATCGCACTCGCGTATCTGCTGAACAAGTGGTCGCTCGAGCAGGACCGCACCGCCGACAATCGTTACACGAAGAAAATGCGCACCCTGGCCGGACCGGGGATGGTGGCGCTCATATTCACCGTCACGTTTGCTTCGATCGATTGGTACATGTCGCTCGAGCCGGAATGGTTCTCGACTATCTACGGTTTTATCTTCGTCGCGGCTTGGGCGCTGAGCGCACTGGCGTTTGTGATTGCGATGATGTCGTGGCTGGCCGCGGAGGAACCGATGAAGCGCATCGTTGCGCCGCTGCATTTCCACGATCTCGGCAAGCTGCTGCTGGCGCTCGTGATGTTGTGGTCCTACTTCGCGTTCTCGCAGTATTTGATTATCTGGTCCGGCAATCTTCCGGAAGAGATTACGTATTACCTGAACCGCACGTACGGCGGTTGGGGCGTGCTCATAGTCGTCATCGCCATCCTTCATTTTGGCGCGCCGTTTCTGTTTTTGCTGTCGCGAGGGATTAAACGTAATCCGCGCAAGTTGGCTTTGATCGCGACCTTGATACTCGGGATGCGAATGGTCGATCTCATCTGGATGCTCGCGCCGGCATTTCATCATGGCCGGTGGATTTTGATGGATGTAGTGGCGATGATCGGCTTTGGCGGCTTGTGGTTGGCGTTTTTTACGTGGCAGTTGGGTAAACGTGCGCTGATTCCGATTAACGATCCGCAGTTTGAATCGACGCTGGAGCAGATGCACGCGGGACACTAGGATGAAAGACAAACATAAGGGCAACGGTCATCGGACAGAGACACCCGACGTTTCGCACATTCGCAACGTCGAAGTCACGCACGAGACGAGCGATATCAACGTGCGCGCGGTGCTGACGTTCGCTGCCGTGCTCACGATAGCGACTATCGCAGTCTCCGTAGGCATGTGGCTGCTGTTTGCATACTTCAACGCGCAACAAGCGAAAGAGCCGAAGCCCGGACCGATGGCGCTCAGTAAAGAAGAACGATTGCCGCCCGAGCCGCGTCTGCAGGCGGCGCCCGGATTCGCCGTCACCACGGAGGACGGGCAGCGACTAAATCTCGAATTGAGTGCGCCGCAAGAAGAGTATCGAGTGCTGCGGCGACAATGGGAGGAAAACCTCAGGACGGGTTTGAAAGATCAGTCAGGCAATGTTGTGGGCATGCCGATCGACAAGGCGATGGAGAAAGTCGTCAGCGACGGTTTGCCCTCATCGGTCAAGGGTCCCGGTGGGAAGTTGATGGATTACGCGATCAGCATGCCCACCGCTGCCAGCTCCGGCAGAGAAACGGAGAAGAGGTTGCAATGAAATCCGCAGATTACGCAGATTACACAGATAAAAAGAAATCGATTCTGATTTATCTGTGTAATCTGTGGATGGTTTTAATTTTCGCTTCATCTGTATTTGCGCAGGGGCCGCCGGGGCCGAGTTCGCCGCTGTATGGCGCGCGGCCGGAGAGTGGGAGTCCGCCGTCCACGGGATTACCAAAGGCGCTGGAGGACGTGCGCATCGACCAGAAACTCGATCATCAGTTGCCGCTCGATCTCGTCTTTCGCGACGAAAGCGGGCAACAAGTAAAACTCGGCCAGTACTTCGGAAAGAAGCCGGTCGTGCTCGCATTCGTCTACTACGACTGCCCCATGCTCTGCACGCAAGTGCTCAACGGCATGGTCACCTCGTTTCGCGTGCTGCCGTTTGAGATCGGGGACGAGTTTGACGTCGTCACCGTCAGCTTCGATCCACGCGAGACAAACACGCTCGCCGCCGCAAAGAAAAGGGTCTACGTCAATTACCTGCCCGAAAAACTGCGCGCGGGCGCGAACAACGGCTGGCATTTCCTGACGGGCGATCAGGCAAACATCACTCAACTAACTGAAGCCGCCGGATTTCACTACCGCTGGGACGACGAAACCAAACAGTTTGCCCACTCCAGCGCCATCATGTTGACGACGCCACACGGAAAACTTTCACGCTACTTCTACGGCGTCGATTACGCGCCACGCGACCTGCGCCTCGGACTGATCGAATCGTCAGCGAACAAGATCGGGTCAGCGGCGGACCAGCTCCTGCTCTACTGCTTCCACTACGATCCGGCCACCGGTAAATATGGCGCGGCGATCATGAGGGTGATGCGCGTAGCTGGTGTGTTAACAGTGATCGGAATCCTGGCGATGATGCTGTTTCTAAAAGCGCGCCAGCCGCGAATGATGAGCGCAAAGACTGGAGGCACGGCCTAGCAATGCAGTCGTGGATTCCATTGGTGCCTGAAAGTGCTTCCACCATCTCGTGGCAGGTTGACGCACTCTACTTCTATCTTTCAGGCGTCACGCTTTTCTTTACGCTGCTGATCTCAGCTGTCTTGATCTTCTTTGTAATTCGTTACCGGCGTCGCACGCCGTACGAGATCCCGCGCCCGGTTGCAGGTTCGCACAAGCTCGAAACGATCTGGACCATTATTCCTTTCGTGATCGCGATGACGATGTTCGGCTGGGGCGCGCATGTTTATTTCCAGCAATACAAAGCGCCCGAGAACGCGATCGAGGTCTACGTGGTCGGCAAGCAATGGATGTGGAAACTGCAACACGCCACCGGCCAGCGCGAGATCAACGAGCTGCACGTCCCCGTTAATCGCAAGATCAAATTGATCATGACCACGGAAGACGTGATTCACGACTTCTTCGTGCCGGCGTTCCGGACGAAAGCCGACGTCATACCGGGACGTTACGTAACGCTCTGGTTCGAAGCGACAAAGACCGGCCGGTACCACCTGTTTTGCGCCGAGTACTGCGGCATGAACCATTCGGGGATGACGGGATCCGTGATCGTCATGGAGCCGCGAGATTTCGATGATTGGCTGAGCGGCAATGTCGGCAGCACGACACCCGCAGCCGCCGGTCAGCAGTTGTATCAAACGCTCGGCTGCGCTTCGTGTCACGGCGCGAACGGCGAGGGCGGACGAGGTCCGACGCTGGTCGGTATTTTTGGAAACAATCAGACTCTGCAAACGGGCGTGACAGTTCGCGTTGACGAGACTTACGTTCGCGAATCGATTCTGAATCCGCAGGCGAAACTGGTGACCGGGTTTGGGCCAATCATGCCGACTTTCCAGGGACAGGTCAGCGAGGATCAGTTAGTGCAACTGATCGCGTACATCAAGTCGCTGCACGTAGGCGGAGAAGCATTACCGGTGAGGGCTGCGAGCCCGTCCCCGACAGCAACACCGGGAGCATCGCCGACGAGGAATATTAGATGAGCCGCAAAAGGCACAAAAGGCACAAAATGAGCTTACAAGGCTCAACCCGTCTTCGTTTTCTTCTTTTATGTGCCTTTTGTGCCTTTTTGCGGCAACTATGGTTTTGATATGAAAGCAATAGAGTCATTCGAAGTACCAGCTCCACCCAAGGTCAACTACATCAACGCGCAGTACGGGTTGAAGTCGTGGTTGTTGACTAAGGATCACAAACGCATCGCGCTGCTTTACCTCGGGTCGATCACCTTCTTCTTCTTTATCGGCGGCATCTACGCGTTGATGATCCGGCTCGAATTGCTGACTCCGCAAGGCGATTTCCTGCAGTCGACCACCTACAACAAGGTCTTTACCCAGCACGGCATCATCATGATCTTTTTCTTCCTCATCCCGTCGATACCGGCGACGCTGGGGAACTTCCTTGTCCCGATGATGATCGGCGCAAAAGATCTCGCCTTTCCACGGATCAATCTTTTGAGTTGGTACATCTACCTGCTGGGCGGCGTGATCACGATCTACGCGTTGCTGGCCGGCGGTGTCGATACCGGCTGGACCTTCTACACGCCCTACAGCACAACCTTTTCGAACTCGTACGTGGTCGCGACCGGCCTGGGCATCTTTATCAACGGATTCTCTTCGATCCTGACTGGACTGAATTTCATCGTCACCATCCACACGATGCGTGCTCCGGGCATGACGTGGTTTCGCATGCCGCTGTTTCTCTGGTCACACTACGCCACCAGCCTGATCATGATCCTGGGCACGCCGGTAGTTGCCATCACCATCCTGCTGCTGGCGTTTGAGCGGCTGGCGCAGGTGGGCATCTTTAATCCAGCGCTGGGCGGCGATCCGGTCTTGTTTCAGCACCTGTTCTGGTTCTACTCGCATCCGGCCGTTTACATCATGATCCTGCCCTCGATGGGCGTGATCAGCGAGTTGATCGCAAACTTCTCGCGCAAGAACATCTTCGGCTACAGCTTTGTGGCGTTCTCCAGTCTCGCAATCGCAGTGTTTGGTTTTCTGGTTTGGGGCCACCACCTGTTCGTTACAACTCAATCCGTCTATGCCGGAATGATCTTCTCGTTTCTGAGTTTCGCGGTGGCCATTCCCTCGGCAATCAAGGTTTTTAACTGGACCGCAACACTCTACAAATCATCGATCTCCTACGACACGCCGATGCTTTATGCGCTCGGCTTCATCGGGCTTTTCACCGTCGGAGGTATGACTGGTCTGTTTCTGGCATCGCTCGGCACGGACGTGCATTTGAGCGACACCTACTTCGTCGTCGCTCACTTCCACTACATCATGGTGGGCGGCGCTCTGATGGGATATCTCGGTGGTCTGCACTACTGGTGGCCCAAGATCACCGGGCGCATGTATCCCGAAGGTTGGGGCCGCTTCGCCGCCCTCGTAATTTATGTGGGTTTCAATCTGACGTTCCTGCCGCAGTTCGTCGCCGGTTATCTGGGGATGCCGCGCCGGTATCACGCATATCCGCCGGAATTTCAGGTGTTCAATGTGCTCTCGACCGCGGGCGCGTCGATTCTCGGGCTGGGCATGTTGGTACCCGCGATTTACTTTGTCTGGTCGATGCGCTATGGCCGGCACGCCGAGGCGAATCCGTGGCACTTGCCAGGGCTCGAGTGGCGCACGCAATCGCCGCCGCCAACTGAGAACTTCGAGGTGACGCCGGTTGTAACCTGGGACGCTTATGAATTCGCGCCGCGCGAGGAGACTGAAGTCGTCGGCAAATTCGGGCCTGAGATCGAACGTGTTTAAGAAAGACAATGAGTAGCCACGCAGCCACAGAAGACATTCACGGCCACCGGGCGTTGCAGCACCATTTTGAGAACATGGAGCAGCAGCGTGAAGCCGGCACGCTGGGCATGTGGATCTTTCTCGTGACCGAGATCATGTTCTTCGGCGGGATGTTCCTCGCTTACGCGCTGTACCGGACGCTCTACCCGGCGGCGTTCGCGTCGGCCAGTAATCACCTGGACATCACGCTCGGTGCGGTCAACACCGGCGTGTTGATTCTGAGCAGTTTCACAATGGCGCTGGCTGTCTATTTCACGCAGATCGGAAACCGGCGGCCGCAAGTGATCTGTTTATTACTGACTCTGGTTCTCGGCTTGACGTTCCTGGGTATTAAGGCAGTCGAGTATCACGACAAGTATGAAGATCGCCTGATTCCGGGAAACCTGATTCCGGGTCATTCGTTCGATCCGGTGATACAGAAGGAAGGCGAGCCGGTGGATCACCACAAGCTGCACCTGCTGCCGGGCGCGACGAAGGAAAAAGTAGAGTTGTTCTACTGGATCTATTTCGCCATGACCGGAATGCACGCGTTGCACATGATCATCGGCGCAGGGCTGCTTACGTTTCTGCTCATCTTTTCGCTGAAGGGTCGCTTCGATCCTGAGTATCACAGTCCGGTTGAGGTGATCGGACTTTACTGGCACTTCGTCGACATTGTTTGGATTTTCCTGTTTCCGTTGCTTTATTTGCTGGGGCGTCACTATCACTAATGAGCGAACACATAGTTCCAGTCAGAGTTTATATAACGATCTTCCTGGTGCTGTTGGTAGGAACAGCGCTGACGGTCGCGGCGGCGTTTATCGATTTTCGATTGCCGTACATCAACACGGTCGTCGCCCTGACTATTGCTACTATCAAAGCGACCTTCGTCGTGCTCTATTTCATGCACGTGCGCTACAGTTCACGACTGATTTGGGTGATTATGGCGGCCGCGTTGTTTTGGATGGCAATACTGTTTGCGTTCACGTTCAGCGATTACCTGACGCGTGACTGGATCTCGATTCAACGTTAGCAGGAACTTTACTCGCCCGGTTGCAGTGTCGTTTCCCGCACCTCGATCAAGCGCTTACACGACGGGCAGTTCAAACGGATGGTGGCGTCTGACGTTTTGATGGGCGCGCCACAGTAAGGACATGCGCCGTCGACTTCGTTGTGATGGAAGAGGTCGCGCATCATGAAGACCGGCAACACCAGGCCGGCGATGAGCAGCGGGATGCCGAAGATGAGTCCGACGGTCGCTCCCTGACCCAGGGTCAGGCTGATGACGAGACCGGCGATAAAGAGTACAAGACCAATAACAATGCTGAAGGAGAAGCTGTAGGCACTGTCGAACGTTCGGCCTGATTTCGCAACGTCTGGTCTATCGGCGTCCATCTTGTTAGCCTCCTGAAATGCGGTAGGGTTTTAGGACTTTTACTCCGGTGCATTGAGCGTTGTCAAATGAAATCCATCCACAGATTACACAGATTAATAACACTCTGTGTAGTCTGTGGATACAGTAACCACTGAAAATGATTCCCTTTGAAACTTTTCTAAACCAACAAGACGAAGAAGCGTGGTCGGCCGCGTTGACCACTTTGCTGCGCTCGATTCACGAAGTCGATCGAAACGCGACGCAGATCTGGTTCTCGTTTTATCCGCTGTCGCTATTTCAGGCTCTCGAGCGGGCTGAAGATCCGGCGACGCTTGCCCAGCGTTTGTTGCTGCAGGGCAAGTTTTATTTGAAGGATCAGATCGATTCGTCGCACACGTTTCTTTACGGCCATCGCTACTGGCCTGAAGTAAAGCAGGCGGTGCAGAAGCATGCGCGCGAGTTTTCCGGTACCACTTCGCTTTCCGATCAGGTTCTTTCCGTAGCTCAGCAAGTCGCCAAACAGTTGAAAGTCGATGCCTCGCTGGTGATCGGGATCACGGCGGTTGCGTTTATGACGCTCAGGCAAGCGGGACTGGCGGCGTTTGAAGCAGCCCCCGGCAAGATGCTGATCGATAAGAAGCACGCGCGGAAGTCGCCCGGTGAGGTTTTGCGGGAACGCGCGGTTGACGATAGCCAGGGCTGGTTCGGGTTTCTCAAGACCGTCGATAAGAAGTGGACCGTCACCTACGACGAGAATGACAATCGGGCCACTTACCGTCTCAACCACGTGCAGGATCTGGCGTGGGGCGCGGCCGACGATCGTTCGCGCAACTGGCGTGAGATCGATCCGCGCCGGATCGAGGGACCGATTCCGGTGGAGTGTCGCTCGGCGTCGTGCGGCACGTGCTGGGTGGGAATTCTTGGTGGCGCAGAGAAACTTTCGGATGTCGGAGCTCGTGAAGGAAAGAAGATCAAGGAGTTTGGCTACATTGATACCGCCGAAGCAAAGCCGCTGATTCGTCTTGCTTGCCAGGCCCAGGCACTCGGCGCCGTCTCGATCGTGATTCCGCCGTGGAATGGAGTGTTTGGGAAGTCTTTGAAACAGAAGAAAGAAGATTCTTAGCCGCAGATTTTTCGCAAATGAACGCGGATCGATCTGCGTTATGCGCGAAATCTGTGGCTTAACTTATGTCCAGACCTCTGCTCTTCGTTCTGGCCGCGGCGTTGCTTTGGGGCACGGGCGGCCTGTTTATTAAGTGGGTCTCGCTTTCGGGTCTCGAGCTCTCTTGTTGGCGCTCGTTCTTTGCGATCTTCACTGTCGCGTTCTTTACCAGACATGAGGGGTTTGGTCTCAACCGGCTCACGGCCGTCGCTTCAGTTCTCTATGCCGTGCTGCTAATCCTGTTCGTGCTGGCGACGAAACAGACTACGGCGGCCAATGCGATTTTCCTGCAATACACAGCGCCCGTTTATGTCCTGATCCTTGAGCCGATCATCTACAAAGAAAAGTTTCGTTTGCGCGACTTGATTACGGTGCTGGTCTGTCTCGGCGGAATGGCACTGTTCTTTGTGGGCCAGTTGCGTCCGCAGGACATCGCCGGAAACTTTATGGCGCTGGCTTCAGGGCTGTGTTTCGCGTTTTATTTCCTGCTGCTGCGCCATCCGCGCGCGCGTGAAGTCAATCGCGCCTCGTCTGTGATTTATGGAAATACGTTGGCAGTGATTTTGACCTTGCCTTGGGGATTGGCGGCGATTAACAGCATAACAACCCCCGACCTGCTGGGCGCCGCATATCTCGGCGTCGTTCAACTCGGCATCTCCTACACTCTTTTCACGACGGGAATGGCGCGCGGCGTGAGGTCGCTGGATGCGGGAATTGTTTGTTTCGTGGAACCGGTGCTAAACCCCGTCTGGGTCTTCCTCGTCCTCGGCGAAAGACCCTCCCAGTGGGCCCTCCTCGGCGGCGCGATCATCATCGCCGCCGTGATCACTCACATGTTGCTGGACGCACGATCGAAGAGGAAAGCAGCCACAGATTTTCACGGATGAATACGGATTTACAACAACCAACGCGAACGATTCTTGTAGTAGCTTGGCGTGCGATCCGGATAACGTTCTTTAAAGCTACGATACCGTACCAACAGTTTTTGATAGCGCTTGTTCGAAGAATGCATGCGCTTGTGTGGAATCGCGCGCAGGTGATTTTCGATCTTGAGCATGCGGCGGGGTGAGAAGCGCCAGTCGTAATCGCCTAACTCGTAGAGACTCGTCAGGGCGTAACCCTTCAGCCTCCCGCTCAGATCGACAAACGTATCGAAATAACTCCAAGCCAGATCTCGAACCGATCGATAAACCGGCTTGCGCCCGTGTAACCCGATATCGCGCGAGCGCGCGATTGAGCCCCACCGCCCGTTGTCTTTAAAGACGAAAACAACATGGTCCAGCAGGTCCTGCGATTCCAAGTCGAGCAGCAACGGGGGATAACCATGCTGCTCGAGAATCACCGCAGCGCCAACCGCAGCCTCCAGACAGTGCGCTTCATTCTTCGTGACCACTTCGCGGAACGATCGCATCGTGCCGCCATTCGTCTCCCAGTTGTAAGACATCGAGCTGAAATAGCGTTGCACCCGGGCCGGTGTGTTCAGCCGTTGCACCAGTCTCCACTCGGCGGCGGTGAAGTGCTTTTTGTCGGGTTTAGTTGTCAAAAGTGTTGACTTTGTTCGGTTTGAAGACAAAAGGTAGCACCTGCACTTGCCTGAATCATTCGCAAATGTCAGACTTACCAGTCACGAAATGACCCTGGTAACAATCACGAACCAGGTCGAGTTTAACGCATAACAAATTACTTCTTCTTTTCCGTCGAATATTTCCAAGCAATGAACCAGCAGGCTACAGCTTCCCAAAAAACCCGCTCCGAACAAGAAACTGAAAATGAGGCAAACCGTTTGCGAGAACAGATCGACGAGGCATTAGTTGTCGTCGCCGCCCGTTCACCAGACGAGATTGAGTCGTTAGCAACCGCCGCCGATCGTATCGAGCGGGCCGCACGCGACCTTTCCGATGCCTTGCGCCAACTCGCACAACAACGCCGCGCTCCGGAAATTCCGTAGCACGCCGTCGTACATCGCTCTATTGAACTTCTTTGTCTTTGACTGGAGACTCGCTTAATGGCTTCGATTCGCACTGCCGGCACCACTACTGAACACCTGGGCCGGAAAAATACTTCACACGAGCTGGACAACTACGGTATCAAACAACCAGCTCGCGTTTACTGGAACCTCAACACGCCGGAACTCTACGAAGAGATCGCACGCCGCAATGAAGGCGTCCTCTCAAACCACGGCGTCATCCTCGTCGATACAGGTGAACACACCGGCCGTTCAGCAAAAGACAAAGCCATCGTGCGCGAACCCGGCAGCGAAGACAAAGTTTTCTGGGGCGACGTAAACAAGGATTTTCCCCTCGACAAGTTCAACGCACTGAAAGAGCGCATGATGGCCCATGCCACCGGCCGCGAGCTTTTCGTGCAGGACACGTTTGTGGGCGCCGATCACAAGTATCGTTTGCCGGTCCGAGTCATCAATGAACTTGCGTGGCACTCGCTCTTCGCGCGCACGATGTTCATCAGTAACAGCAACGAAACCGAGCCACACAAACCCGAATTCACAATCATTAACTTTCCGAGCTTCCAGGCCGATCCACAACGCGACGGCACCAGGTCGCCAACGTTCATCCTGATGGATTTCAACCAGCGCCTCGTTCTCATCGGAGGAACGTCGTACGCCGGCGAAACGAAGAAGAGCGCTTTCACGATCATGAACTACCTGCTGCCGCAGCGTAACGTGATGAGCATGCACTGTTCGGCCAACGTTGGCGCCGAAGGTGATGTCGCGATCTTCTTCGGACTTTCCGGAACCGGCAAAACGACACTCTCCGCAGATCCCGAACGAAGGTTGATCGGCGACGACGAGCACGGCTGGTCCGATGATGGCGTCTTTAACTTCGAGGGCGGCTGCTACGCGAAAGTGATCAAGTTGTCAGCAGAAGCCGAGCCTGACATCTATGCTACGACCAAGATGTTTGGCACGATTCTCGAGAACGTGGTCTACGATCCAACGTCACGCGTGATCGATCTCGATGATCCACGCAAGACCGAGAACACGCGTGCTTCGTATCCACTGACCAGCATCAACAACATCGTTCCGGAAGGCCGAGCCGGGCATCCGCGCAACATCATCATGTTGACGGCTGATGCTTTTGGCGTGCTGCCGCCGGTCGCGCGCCTGTCGCCGGAACAAGCGATGTATCACTTCCTCTCCGGCTACACCGCGAAGGTCGCAGGCACTGAAAAAGGTATCAAAGAACCTGAGGCGACTTTCTCAACCTGCTTTGGCGCGCCGTTCATGGTGCTGCACCCGGGCGTTTATGCGGATCTGCTGGGCAAGCAGATGGCGCGTCACAATGCGGCGTGCTGGCTGGTGAACACGGGCTGGAGCGGTGGACCATACGGCGTCGGTCAGCGCATGAAGATCAGTTACACGCGTGCGATGATTCGAGCGATCCTCAACGGCTCGCTGGCGCAGACCGAAACCACGCCGGATCCGATCTTCGGAGTAAACGTTCCCGTTTCCTGTCCTGATGTACCGCAGGAAGTGCTGCAACCACGCAACACCTGGGAAGACAAGGACGCCTACGATCGCCAGGCCCGGGACCTCGCCCGCAGATTTAATGAGAACTTCAAGAAGTATGAGGCGGGCGTCTCTGAAGCAGTGAGGGCCGTCGCACCGAAAGTCTAGCCACAGATAAACACGGATTTTGTTAACGGATTTGCCCATTAAATCCGTAAATAAATCCGTGTTCATCTGTGGCTTAACCTGGTGGCCAACCGAGCGGGCGACCGGCCAATACGTGCACGTGCAAGTGAAAGACTGATTGTCCTGCGCCGGCGCCGGTATTGATTACCGTGCGGTAACCATCCTCTCCGTGGCCCAGGTCGTTCGCAATTCGCGCCCCAACACGCAACAAGTGCCCGAGCAGACCCTCGTCTTTCTGCGAAGCATCGTCGAGTGATTCGAGGTGCTCGCGCGGAATCACCAGGACGTGCGTCGGCGCCTGCGGGTTGATATCGCGAATCGCCACGCAGTAATCATCCTGATGAACGAAATCGCCAGGAATCTTCCCGGTGATGATCTTGCAAAAGAGACAATTCTCGTCTGCCATCAAGTCCCTCCTTGACTAAACCGGCTCCAAAATCGGCGCCGTCATCACCGGCGCAATGATTCGTTCTATATCAGCGCCGACGGCGCGCAACTTGGCTTCGATCTTCTCGTAGCCTCGGTCGATGTGGTAAACGCGATCGATCACCGTCTCGTCTTTCGCAATCAGTCCTGCCAGCACGAGCGATGCGGACGCACGGAGATCCGAAGCGATCACGCGGGCGCCGGTAAGAGTGGTTGGCCCATCGACGATCGCGGAACGCCCGTCGATATGTATCTGCGCTCCCATGCGCTGGAGCTCAGACGCATGCATGAAGCGGTTTTCGAAAACAGTCTCGACGATCTCGGATCTTCCCTGCGCCTGCGTCATCAGGACCATGTACTGCGCCTGCATGTCCGTTGCAAAGCCCGGATATGGCTCGGTCGTTACATCGGCCGCTTTCAAACCATCGGGACACGTGACTTCCAACGTCGTTGGGTTGACTTCCTTTATTACGACGCCTACCGATCTCAGTTTTGGAATGATGCCTTCAAGATGATCGGGACGACAGTCTTTGATCTCGAGCCGTCCCTGCGTCAGAGCTGCAGCGACGATGAACGTTCCGGTTTCGATTCGATCGGGAATAATCGTGTGTTCGGCGCCGCCGAGTGACTCGACGCCTTCGATCTGGATAGTTTCCGATCCGGCGCCGTTGACGCGCGCGCCCATCTTGTTGAGCAAGTCAGCCAGATCGACGATTTCGGGTTCGCGCGCGGCGTTATGAAGCGTGGTCGTTCCGCGTGCGAGAGTGGCTGCCATCATCAGGTTTTCCGTGCCGGTGACGGTGACCTTGTTGAAGTGAACATCCGCTGCGCGCAAACGGCCGTCACTCGGCGCGCGAGCGACAACGTTACCGGACTCGAGTTTGACCTGGGCGCCAAACTTTTCGAATCCCGCCAGGTGCAGATCGATGGGCCGCGTGCCGATCGCACAGCCGCCCGGCAAAGAGACTTTTGCTTTTCCGAACCGCGCGAGTAATGGGCCAAGCGCAAGCACCGAGGCGCGCATCGTTTTCACGAGCTCGTAAGGCGCTTCGAAGAGTTCGACGTGCGCGGCCGAGATTTTATGGGTTCTGAGTTCGGGAGTTAAGACGGTGGCGCCGATATCTTCCAGCAGTCGGCGCTGCGTGATGATGTCGCGAACGTAAGGGATGTTGTGCAGGGTAACGGTTTCCGACGTAAGCAGTGCCGCCGCCATGCACGGCAGCGCCGAGTTTTTGGCGCCACTAATTGAGACTCTGCCGCGAAGAGGGCGGCCACCGGAGATACGAAACTTGTCCACGATGGTGGACAGAGTAATTGAAAATCAGAAAAGCCGCAAAGAAGAACAAAGCAGGAGAGCCACAAAAAGGCACATAAAGCACAAAAGAAAACCAGTCTAAAAGAAAAGTTCTAAACTGATTCC
This sequence comes from Pyrinomonadaceae bacterium, assembly GCA_036379695.1. Taxonomy (GTDB): domain Bacteria; phylum Acidobacteriota; class Blastocatellia; order Pyrinomonadales; family Pyrinomonadaceae; genus PSRF01. The sequence goes on from DASVGE010000391.1 coordinate 18,067, forward strand.
CTTTTGTGCTTTATGTGCCTTCTTGTGGCCAACTTCTTAACTGTTCCTTTTTGTGCTTTATGTGCCTTTTTGTGGCTAACTTCTTACTCGTTGGTGGTCGTTCTTTTGAGATGAACACCGCCGTTCGTCGTCATTGCTTTAACCGTTGCGCCGCCTGTGCCAAGGTTGAGCGCGATCTGCTTGTTGATGCGTCCCTGCACAGTGACGGGAAAGTCAGTGTTGACGCTTCCATTCACAGTCCCGGTTTGCAGATTGGCCGAATAGTTCTCAGGCACTGACATGATCACGCCGCCATTCGTCGTGCTGACGTCGAGGCTATCGCCTTCCCAACGATCACCGCTCAACTCGATAACCAAACCACCATTCGTTGTCGAACCACGCACCGCTCCTCCAACTCGCTTCAGTACCACGCCACCATTCAGCGCAGTGAAGTCAATACGACCACTGACGTCGGCGATCGCGATGCCCCCGTTCTTCGTTTCCAGCGAAAGATCGCTGCGGCGCGGAACGAAGACTTCGTAACTCACGTCCCAGTGATAATCTCTGCGATTCTCCGGACCACTCGCGTAGATCTTAGCGCCACTGGTTTCGATCCTGATTTGACGGCCCAGCTCGACAGCTTCAGCTTCTGTCGGCGCGCCGGTTTGCACGCGCGCCCGCACCAACACCTGGGCCTGGTCCCAACCTTTAACGTTAACGCCACCGTTTTGCCTGCCGTCGATGGCTATCGTGCCGCCGCTCGGCGCCAGTGTTTGCTCTCTGATTTCGCAGTTGCCGACGAGCCTGTCGTTGTACCAGTTGTTCTGGCGACAGGTCATCGATCGGTCCTTGTTGTCTTTTTCCTTTTGCGCGAACGCGGCTACGCCGGTGAAGGTTACCAGCGCAGCAATAAACAGAGTTCGGCCTAAAAACCTGTACATATCGTCGGTCTCCTTAAAATGTCTGGGGTTGTCGTTGTTGGTCGCTTTATCGCGGCTCTGAACCCTAAACACCGCAGCAGCAGTGCTTGTGGCAGCTATTTACCGCTTCTGCAGAACCACGATACGAGGAATGCCTTGCAAGTCGGGCCGTATTTCGCGCAAATGCCAGACGCCAGGGTCAATAAGCGATTGCACCTGTTCGCCCTGATCGAATCCGATTTCCATGATCAGGTATCCATTTGGTTTGAGAAACGCGGGCGCCTCAAGAAGCAGCCGCCGGATGATGGTGAGGCCGTCCGGTCCCGGCGACAACGCCAAGCGTGGCTCGTGATCTCGAACCTCGCGTTGCAATCCTGCCAACACGCCCGCCGAAATGTAAGGTGGATTAGACGCTACCAGATCGAAGTGATACTCACGCGAGTCGAGCGACTCGAAACAATCAGAAACCACAAACACCGCTCGATCTTCAACCGACAAATTGCCTGCGTTGAACTTCGCTATCTCAAGCGCCGCCGCTGACTTATCGAGCGCAACGGCACGGGCGGCCACGATTTCGCATAACAGAGTCACCGCAATACAACCCGATCCCGTGCCAACGTCGCAAATGAGCGGCGACTTATCACGACCAACCATTTCCAGCGCTGCTTCGACGAGCAATTCCGTCTCGGGACGCGGAATCAACACGTCAGGCGTTACCCGAAACTCACGTCCAAAAAAATCCTGAACTCCGGTGATGTATTGCAGCGGCTCACCCGCAGCCCGCCGTTCAACGACCTCACGAAACCGATTCACCGAAGACTCGTCGATCTCATCTTCAGCATGACTGATGAGAAACGTTCGATCCTTCTCGATAATGAACGAAAGCAGTGAGCCGGCTTCGCGACGCGCTTCAGGCACACCCCCGCGCTGCAAGATTCGCGATGCTTCTCTCAGAGCTTCAGCAATGTTCATGTTTAGCCACAGATTTACACGGATAGTTACGGATTAGATTACGCCTTTTCAGGAACTAATTCATGATTGAGCTTATGTATTAAGGCATAGAACGAGTCTCGTTCCTCCCGTGGCGTCAGGAACCCCCGCAGCTTTCAGCTTCGGGGGTTCTGGCGTAATAGGACCAGAGTTTAACAACGTTGACTGCGAGGTTGCCCCGTGGGTCCGCTTTCCAAAAGTTGTCTCCTGTTCGCTCTGAACTTGATCGACGCCCAGTTAACGCTCGTTTGGATTCGCTTGAATGTGGCCACTGAAGGCAACGCCTTGATGGCCCGCCTCCTGGAACACGGCGACTTGCAATTTTTCGGAGTCAAGATCCTGATCGGCGGTTTTGCCGCGTACACACTCTATCGCTGCGCTCACCTGCCACTCGCAAAACATGGTCTGAATGTCGTGCTTGGAGTTTACACGGTCCTGATGGTGATTCATGCCGCGGCCGGATGTTCGGCTTTCGGTTGGCAAACACCCGCGGAGGTGCTTGCGTACGTGGAAAACCTGCCACACGCCTTCTTCTCCCTTTTCATCTAGAGAAAACGAAACTCGCCCGGGCCGTCCTGCGTTGATACAATTCGCAACGACTCCTGTTTCGAAAGCATCTTAGAAACCGTGTTGGCAACCTAACCGAAATTTTAGATCTTTGGAGAGGATCTTATGTACAAGCTTTCCGCACGCCACATTTTATTGATTGCCCTTATCTCGGGAATATTCGCGGCTGGTTCAGTTGTTGTTATAGATCGTCTTTACAACCGCTTCGAGCCGTCGCAGGCAGCGTTTTCAGAAGCGCCTCCGGCCGGAATCACCGATCCGTCCACGTCTACTGACGAACAAAACAATATCGAGGTTTATCGCACGCTGAGCCCGGGCGTGGTGTTCATCCACTCCACCTCGTACGCTCGCGACTTCTTCGGTTTCGTCGAACCGCAGGAAGGCTCTGGTTCCGGTTCCATCCTGGACCAGCAGGGAAACATTCTGACGAATTATCACGTCATCGCCGGCGCACAAAAACTTTCAGTCAGCTTAGGCGGACAGAAGGATTACCCGGCAGTAGTTGTTGGTAGCGATCCCGACACGGACCTGGCAGTCATTCGTTTAACTCAAAAACCCGCTGGTCCACTTACGGTAGTGCCGCTGGGCGACTCCGACAAACTCGTCGTGGGCCAGAAAGTTCTCGCCATCGGGAATCCGTTTGGTATGGACCGCACTTTGACGACGGGTGTGATCAGCGGCTTGCAGCGACCCATCCGGGCTCGCAATAACCGCCTCATCGAAGGCGCCATCCAGACAGACGCTTCCATCAATCCGGGAAACTCAGGTGGACCACTGCTCGATTCGCGTGGTCGCATGATCGGTATCAACTCGCAGATTCTTTCGCCGTCGGGTAGTTCGGCGGGTGTCGGGTTTGCAGTGCCGGTGAGTATCGCGAAACGCGTTGTGCCGCAGTTGCTGCAAAACGGCGCGGTACGTCGTCCGAAGCTCGGCATCACGACGCGCAACGTTGAAGCGTTTCGAAATCAAGTTGATCTGCCCACTCCTGACGGTGTGTTGATTATTCAAGTGGCGCGTGGCAGTGGCGCTGCGCAGGCCGGTCTTCGTGGCATGCAGCAAACGGAGATGGGCGAGGTCGAGTTGGGCGACATTATCGTAGGTATTGATAACGACAAAGTCGGTAATTCAGACGATCTGTTCCGAGTGCTTGATAAGCATCAGATTGGCGAGACGGTGCAGGTTCACATCTACCGTGACGGCAGGCGAATGTCGGTGCCGGTGCGTTTGATGGAATCTTCTATGCAGCGCTGATCTGGGCTAAACTCAGGTCCTATGCACCAGACGACCCACTTCTTCAATCTGGGGTATGGCTGGCTCTGTAAACA
>DASVGE010000392.1:0-12871 GCA_036379695.1 Pyrinomonadaceae bacterium
GGTGCCTTGGCACCGCTTTGGTATTCCTGGGCCAAAGCGGTGCCAAGGCACCGCACTCCAAGGAGGCGCTAGTTGAAAGGTGCGCGGACCGGGCGGCCGGGATAAATGTTTGACTGGAGCTGACCGTCTCTCACGATCAGAACGCCGTTCACTACTACAAACTTGATTCCTTCGGCGTATTTGGCCGGTTCCTGGAAGGTTGATTTGTCGACGATCGATTGTGGATCGAAGATGGTGAGATCTGCATCAGCGCCGAGACGAATACGGCCTTTGTTCTTCATCGAAGGCACTCGTCGCTCGAGTCGCTGCGCGGGCATCAAAGTCATTTTGGTTATTGCGTCAATCAACGAGAGCGTGCCTTGCTCGCGTACGTAATTTCCTAACACGCGTGAGTACGTTCCGGCTGTTCGCGGATGTCCTTTGCCTTTTTCGAGAATGCCGTCACTCGCGATCATCGTGAAGGGACTCTTGATAGCTGCGGATACGATCTCTTCCGTCATCGAAAACACCGCCACCATGCCACCGGTCTTTCTATACTCCGCGAAAGTCTCTTTAGTGAGGCGCTCGCCAGTCGCAGCCCACTGCAAGTCTTTGTAGTCGATCCCAAAAACTTCCTGCCATCCGTCGTCGAAAATAGCTGACTTGATGTCAGTCATGCCTGCGATATAGGGATAACACTCCGTCGTCACGTCGAGCTTGCGCGACTTTGCTTCGCCGATCATCTGTAACAACTTCGGCGTTGCTGGTCCACCGGTGCTTTGAATGTGCACGACGTGCAATGGCGCGCCTGTAATCGCCGCGGCCGAGATGACTTCCTGCAGCGCTTGTATGCTGCTGCCAGGTTCCCTGATGCCTGCGTGGCGCATGTGAACGTGACACGAAGCGCCGTAATGGGCGGCACTGCGAAACATCTCGAGGATCTCCCAGCGCGACGCATTGGGCGTGTACTGAATTCCAAAACCGACCGCAACCGCGCCGCGCTTCAAGCCTTGTTCGAGACGCTGCTTCATGTCGTCGATCTCGGCGTCGGTGGCGGCTCTGCGTGCGGCGTCACCAGTGGGTAAAAACTTTACCGGCTCTTTCATCGCAGCCATTCGTGCGGCGAGGTGTCCGGCGCTGACGCCGAAGTTGATCAGAGACTTTTGTTCGCGCTGCGCGTACCAGGCATCGACGTCGCCCGTGCCGACTTCGAGTTCGAGCGCCGTGGTCACTCCATCCATTGCTTTGAAGCGATAGTTCTCTTCGTCCTGCCCATGCTGGTGCAGATCGATGAAGCCCGGAGCAACTACGAGCCCGCGAGCATCGATAACCGTGCGGCCCTGGAGTTTGTTGGAGCTGATTGCCCGGATAACGCCGTTTGAGATACCGAGATTGCGGATGGAGTCGGTCTTTGATTCCGGATCGATGACACGCCCGTTGAGGATGACGAGATCGTATGCGGCCTGCGAGCTCGACGCAGATGGAAAAAACAGCAGCGCCAGAATTAGCAAAATAGGTCCTGTTGGTCCTATACGACTTATTCTTGCTCCCATCATCGCACCTTCCCACGCCCTTCCACGCGCCACACTGCCTCCACCTGCTCGCCCCGCACGCCATAAATCTCATCGTGCATGTTTACCGTCGTGCAAACGTGGTTCGGAATGATGCTGATCCGATCTCCAACGCGGTAGCGCCGCTCGGAACGCTCGACGTTCAAATGCCCGTGCTCCTCGGAAAAGCGTTCCACCTCCACCGCCGGATCTTCCTTCACGAGCCCGTACCCACGCCCATCGCCCGCCTGAAAACGATCGTAAGAAAAAGTCTTCGAGCCGCCATCGACGATCGCGCGCCCGCTCACTGCCGTACTGACTACCGTCACGACTACCGACAACGCACAGTCGTCCAACGAAGCCGCGTCAATCGCCACTGTGTTCCGATCGTTGAAGATGTACATCCCGGGGCGCACCTCGTTCACACCGTGAAACAAACCGCTCTCGTAAGCAGTCGGCGTTGAACCTCCACTCACGATCGGCAACGGCAATCCCGCACGCTCAAAAGTCTCGAGAGATCGATCGAGAAAATCGTTCACCTGCATGCGTAAAGCCGCTCTTTGCTCTGGTCCAACGCCGAAGTGTCCGGGAAAAAACATCAAGCCGCGAAACTCGAGGCCCGGCAACGTGGTGATCGTTTGTGCGAGCGTCAATAGATCGTTTTCGTGGCTGAGCCCGCAACGTCCGAAACCGACGTCCATCTCGATCAGCACGCCGATCCTCGCTCCCACTCTCGTAGCTGCGCCCGAGATCCCACGCGCTGCTTCCTCGGAATCGAGTGCGACACTGATGCTTGCTTGTTCGGCAAGTTTCGCAAGGTGCGTTGTCTTATCGTCGCCGACAATCGGATACGCGATGAGGATGTCAGTGATGCCGGCGTTGAGCATCACTTCGGCTTCGCCGAGTTTGGCAACCGTGATTCCGGTCGCGCCGCTGGCGATCTGTCGTTTGGCAAGCTCGGGAATCTTGTGGGATTTCGTGTGCGGACGCAGCAGCAGTTTATGTTGGCGACAGTAATCGGCCATGCGCGATAGATTTCGCTCCATCACGTCCAAGTCAACGATTACTGCGGGTGTTTCGAGTTCGGGAAACACAGATTTACACGGATGAAAAACGGATTTATTGAACAAGTGTTGACCAGGTTTGATTTTGCGCAGATCCACGCTGATAAGAAAAACCTATCTGCGTAAATCTGCGGCCAAATCAGCCCCTACCCACGCCAAGCGAATCGGCAACGCGATTGATGTAGTTGAACCACGACGCGATGAGCGTGATTTGAAGAATTCCCTTGTCGTCAAAACCTACTGAGCGAAGACGCTCGTGATCGGCGGGTGAGATGCGCGTCGCATCGCGTGTCACCTGCGCCACGTAATCCAGCATCACTCTCTCCTGCTCGGAGATCGGCGCTGTGCGGTAGTCCTCTTCGAGAGCGGCTACCAACTCATGGTCCAACGTTACCCGACGCAGAAACTCTGCGTGAGATTCGATTCAATAATGACAACGGTTGGTAACCGATACCACCGTCGTGATCATCTCGTGCTGTCGTCTCGTAAGAGGCAAGTCCGGCGACATCAAAGATCCAAACGTCGCGAAGGCGTGATAAAGCGCCTGCGGAATCAAACTATGCGACGCAACGATCCCCGCGGTTTCGCCGTCCGCGGTCGGATGAACCGGCGTGGCATACTCGATCGGGTACAACGAACGCTGCGATTCAACCGCCTTGCGCACCTCTTCACTCTCATCAACAGCAACTGTTTTGATCCACGTCATTGAGAACTGGTCCTTCTTTCTAAACGCTTGTTATGAAATAGCAACAGGTAAACCGGAAAGCCCAGCGCCACCACGCCCGCGCCGAGAAACGCCTGCTTGGGATTGCGACTACCAAGCAGGACGAGCATGAAAACAATCAACACCAGGAACACGATCGGCGTGACGGGATAACCCGGCGTCAGGAAACGAACGCCACCCTTCTCTTCACGTCGAAACTTGAACAGCGCAACGATCGTGAGGCCTATAAATACCACCACCACGAACACAAAATACGAAACAATCTCGTTGAAACTACCGGCGACGACGAGCACCGAAGCGAGCACTGCCTGGAGCGCGATCGCGCGCGCGGGAGTTTCGTAACGTTTGTGCAGCGCCGCAACTGACGGAAGAAAAAGTCCGTCGCGGGCCATCGCAAAGTAAACTCGCGGCGCCGACATCACCACCGCCGCCAGACTGCCCAGCACTGCGACCACAACGATTGACGAAAAGATCAGTCCACCCGCGCGTCCAAAGAGCACTTCGCCGGCCTGCGCTGCAAAGGTCTCACCCGACGTAACTTTCTCCACCGGCACGAGGTAAACAAAAGCGAAGCTGGTGAGAACGTAAACGATCGTGACGATGATCACACCGTAAGTGAGTGCTCTGGGCAATGTGCGCGCGGGGTCCTTTACTTCACCCGCAAGTTTGCCGAGGTCCCACCAACCGGCAAAGGAAAAGAAAGCTCCGACCATCCCGCCTGCCAGCGCGTCGATGAGCGGAGCAGAGCCTGCACGCCGCTCGACGAACGGCGCCCAATCGCCGAGTTGAAAGCCCACGCCCCAAAGAAAAACAAACGCGAGCAAACCCAGCTTGATGAACGTCATGGTGCGAATAAATCCGGCGCCTAATCGAACGCCGCGAATATTGATCAACGCCACCACAATGATCGTCGCAACAGCGAGACCTTTGATTTCCCACGGCGAAAGCTGGAGACCGTAACCGGCGTAAGTGGCGAGGCCCACGGCGAGCGCGGCAGTCAGGCCCGGATCCATCACCAGAAACGCCATCCAACCGTACATGAACGCGACCGCTGGTCCATACGCCTCGCGCAGGTAAACATAACCCCCGCCGGCCTCCGGATAGCGCGCCGCCAACTCGCCGTAACAAAGCGCGCCGCAGAGCGCCATCGCGCCCATCGCCACCCAGACAACAAGCAGCCACATCGGCGAGCCAAGCTCTTTCGCCATGCCCGCCGGCGTCAAAAAAATTCCAACGGCAATCACCTCGCCCACCACGAACGCCGCCGCCGTCCGAACCCCAATTTGTCGTCTCAGTTCCGTAATGAAATCCGTCCTTAATCCGCGTTTATCCGTGGCCCAAATCGATGCTCACCAGTTCCCTTGCCCTCGCTTCGGTCTTTGCCTCAGCGACAATGCGAATGATGGGCTCTGTGTTTGAGCCGCGCACCAGGAACCAACCGTCCTCTGTAATCACCTTCACGCCGTCACGCGTATCCATCGGAAACTCCGCAAACCGTTCGCGCACCATCCGCAGCACCGTCGGGATTCGATCCGAGGGACACGTCATCTTATCTTTCACGATGTAGTAGCGTGGGATGGTTTCCAATAACTCCGTAACGGATTTCCCCGACTCGGCGAGCAGATGAAGCACCAGTGCGATGCCGACGAGACTGTCGCGCGCGAAGTTGATACGCGGATAGATCACGCCGCCATTTCCCTCGCCCCCGATCACTGCATTGTGCTGTTGCATCGCATCGGTGACGTTCACTTCGCCGATCTTCGTCAGAAAAACGGGACATCCAAATCTCTTCGCAACATCTTCGACCGCTGAAGTCGTGGATAGATTCGCGACCACCGCACCTTTCTCGCGTCCGAGGACGTAGAGCATTGCGAGCACGAGCGTGTTGTCTTCGCCGATCGCTTCGCCTTCATTCGAGACGATGGCCAAACGGTCTGCATCCATGTCCTGGGCAAAACCGGCATCAGCCTGATGCTCTCTGACTGCTCGACGTAGATCGCCAAGGTTTTCGGGGAGAGGCTCTGCGGGACGCGGAAACGAGCCATCGGGTGTGGTGTTTATGGGAATCACCTCAGCGCCGAGTGCTTCGATCAACTTTGGGCCAACAAGCGAACCGGCGCCGTTACACGAATCAAGCACGACGCGCAGTTTCTTGTGCGTCTGTGGCAGTGGACCAAGCGCATCGAGGATCGACTTGATGTGCAGATCGGTTGCGCCTGCGATCTCTTCGACAGTTCTCAGTTCGGCGCCGCTGACTTTTGTGTACTCGCCCTGGTGATAAATATCGAGCAGCTCGCGCGCCTGCGCGGCATCCAGGAAGAGACCGGATGCGCCGATGAACTTAAGCGCGTTCCATTCGGCGGGGTTGTGACTGGCAGTGATCGCGATGCCGCCTTGCGCGCGGCGATGACGCACCTGGAGTTGCACTGTCGGCACCGGACAGACGCCGATGTCGATCACACGTTTGCCCGTTGAGAGTATGCCGGCGATCACAGCGTGCTTAACCATCTCGCCGGAGGTTCTCGGATCGCGACCGATGACGATGGTGCCTGGTCCGGTGTGCGTGCCGAAGGCTTGCGCAAAACGGGTCAGGAGGGTTGGGGTCAGGGACTGGCCCACCACGCCACGCACGCCGGATATGCTGATCTTTAGAGTAGGTATCGCTCGCATTAACCACAGATAAAACGGATTATTTACGGATACGGTCGCGTGCCCAATCGAGTAGTTCTTGCGCGGCTGACTTCTCTTCCGCTTCGACGATGATGCGGATCATGGATTCCGTGTTCGAAGCACGCACGTGCATCCAGCCGCCCCGTAGCGTCGCTTTGATGCCGTCGGTGGAATCGATCTCCAATCCTTCCTGCTCGACCGTCGCGCGAAATTCCTGCAACACGGAATACAGACGATGCGGCTCCACCACGACGTTGTGCTTCAGAGTCGTCAGTCGTGGCAGTTGGGCCACCAGTTCGGAAATGCGTTCGCCCGTCTCAGCCAGGTGTTCGAGAATCAATCCGATCGCCGCCGCGCTGTCATGCGTCAAATGGACTTCAGGCACCGTGATGCCGCCGCTGCCTTCACCGCCGAGCACGCCGTTGTGTTCGATCAAACCTTCGGAGATGTAAGCCTGGCCCACCGGTGTGCGCACCACGCTGCCGCCATGACGCGCCGCAATGATGTCCACCGCGTTCGATGTCGAGACGTTTGTCACGACTTTGCCGGTCTTCTTTCCGAGACGAATCTCAGCGGCGATGGCGAGCGTCATCTCTTCAGAGAGCGGTTCGCCAAGTTCGGTGACGATCCCGAGGCGCTCGCCGTCCGCATCATGAGCGAAACCGATCGCAGCGCGGCCCGCTTTCACGACCGCACAGAGTTGGGCCATCGTCTCGGGCTTGGGCTCCGGAGCGTGCGGGAAAGGCGCGCTCGGATTGTCGTTAACAGCAAGCACCTCGCATCCCAGTTGCTCCAACCACTTCGGACTCAGAAACGAACATGCGCCATTGCAGCAATCAACCGCCACCGTCAGTCGTTTCGCTCGGATCGCATCGGCAGCAAAACTCTCGTGCAGCACTTTTATGTGTTCGGTAATCGGATCCGCGGTTTGTACGCCCTGCTTGATCGTGTCCCAACCCGCTTTCGCAAACTCGCCCTGGTGATAGATGTCGAGCAGCTCTTCGCCCTGCGTCGGACTGAGATATAGACCATCGCCGCGAACAAACTTCAGCGCGTTCCACTGTCCTGGATTGTGACCGGCAGTGATCGCAATGCCGCCATCGGCGTTGAGCCACTTAACCGCCAACTGCATGCTCGGCGTCGGACAAACGCCGAGATCGACGACTTCACAACCAGCCGCGAGTAGTCCGGCCAGAACCGCCGAACGAATCATCGGACCGGATGGCCGCGTGTCGCGACAAACCAGAATCCGTCCCCGGTCAAGATAAGTTCCGAAGCTTTCGGCAAACTCGACCGCGAGTTCGGGGGTAAAGGTTTCGCCAACGATTCCCCGAACACCGGTGATACCGATTTTCAGTGGTTTCATGAAAAACTAATTGTGCCACAGATTTACGCGGATGAATACGGATTGATATTCTTTACCGCCATGAAACAACTATTCACGATTACGTTAGCCATCCTGGCGTTACTGACGGTTGCAAGAGCACAAAACACGAAGACGATCGCTGAACGACTCGGCTACCCGCGCGATGCGAAGTTACTGATCGTGCACGCCGACGATCTCGGGATGAGTCACTCGGTGAACGCGGCGACGATAAAAGCGTTCGAGACTGGTCTGGTTAACTCCGGCAGCATCATGGTCCCGTGCCCGTGGCTTTCGGAAATTGCGGCTTACGCGCGCGCCAATCCCCAGGCGGATCTCGGATTACATCTCACACTCACCAGCGAGTGGACTTCGTTTCGTTGGGGGCCGGTGTCGCCGAAGGATCGTGTTAGTTCGCTGCTCGACAAAGACGGTTACTTTCGTCTGACAGAGAGCGAAGCGGCCGCGCAGGCAGATCCGAAGCAGGTCGAGATGGAAATCACGGCGCAGATCGAGAAGGCACGTGCGATGGGTATCCAGCCCACGCATCTCGATTCTCACATGGGCACGCTCTATCAAAACAAAGCGTTGTTTGAAGTGTTTCTTCGTGTCGCGCGCAAAGAGAAGCTGCCGGTGCGAGTGGCGAAGGCGTGGTTTTCGCGAGCAGATTTTCTACCCTCAGTGTTGAGTCCGGACGACGTTTATATCGACCGCGTTCTCGACATCAACCAAACGGTTCCAGCGAACGACTGGGCCAGCTTTTATTCCGACGCGATCAAAAAACTCGAACCCGGAGTCACCGAGATCGTCATCCACCTCGCCTACGACGACGCTGAAATGCAGGGCGCAACCATCAATCATCCGGGCTGGGGCGCTGCCTGGCGCCAAAGGGACTTCGACTTCTTCACCAGCGACACCTTCCGTAAGTTGCTCCAGGAGAACCAGATCAAACTCATCACCTGGCGCGAGCTCGGCAAACTCATTAAGTAGCCACGGATTAACACGGATTTTCACGGATTGTTTTTTCTGATCTGTGTCATCCGTGTAAATCCGTGGCTAAAATTTCGTGGCCCTCTTTACTCATCTTTCGCGCGTTATTCGAATGACGGCAGCAATTGAGCTTGCCGGCATTTAAGTGCGTTGAAGGAGAGCACCATGAAACACTTTCAAAAGGCAATCGCCTTGTCTGGTCTACTTGTACTATTGACGTTCGCATCTGCACTGGGACAATCTGACCGGCAAACTATCATACATATCCCTTTTAATTTTTCCGTCGGTGAGAAGGCGTTCCCAGCAGGCAAGTACGTCATTGAGCGCAATAGAAAAGACTCAGACACTGTGTGGGTGATCAGGCGCAAGGACAATGTCGGCAAGGCAATGCTTCTGACCAGACCGGTTCGTGCAAACGAAACCCAGCAAGAAACACGACTGGTCTTCCATCAGTATGGCGATCTTTATTTTCTGGCAGAGTTCTGGACGGCGGGCGACCAAACCGGACGTGAGATTCAAATCTCCGACCGCGAGAAGGCACTGGACAAGGCATTAGCAGGTAAGCGCCAGGATCACGTGTTGATTGATCGTGGCAGGTAATCAAAGGGAGCACACACACTGAAGGACGTAAGGCCCTGGCGCAAGTCAGGGCCTTGCTTTTTGTTGCAAACTCGTCTAGGAAGAAGCGACGCTCGTTTACAAATCAGACAATTCGGAGTCGCCGGTGACAGTTGACAACTTTTCACGCCGCCAGTTTCTGAGAGCTGGCGGCATTGGCTTGCTTGGAGCATTCGCTTTTCGCACGCATGCATGGACCAACCAGTCGCGCTTCCTTTACGTGGGCACCTACACATCGGGCAAGAGCGAAGGCATCTATGGTTATCAAATGGATCCGGGCGGGAAGCTGACACGCGTCAACTCCATCAAATCAACTAATCCATCGTTTCTCGCCATCGATCGATCGAAGCGCTACCTGTACGCAGTGAATGAAGTGGGTGAGTTTGCCGGGAGACCGGGTGGTGGCGTCAGTGCTTACGCGATTGAACGCGACACCGGAAACCTTCGCCTGCTAAACGAACAGGCCACACAAGGCGCCGATCCCTGTCATCTCAGCATCGATAACAGGAAACGAGCCCTCCTCATCGCAAACTATACCGGCGGCAATGTCACGGTGCTGCCGTTACGTTCTGACGGCACGTTGGGAATGGTGATGGACGTTGAGCAACACGAAGGCTCGGGTCCCAAAGAACAACAAAAGGGACCACATGCGCATTGCATCATTCTCGATCGCTCCGAACGATACGCGCTTGCGGCAGATCTCGGTATCGACAAAGTGATGATCTATCGCTTCGACCGCGCGACCGGAAAGCTCACCGCCGCCCAACAGCCTTTTGCCGAGCTCAAGGCGGGCGCCGGCCCTCGCCATCTGACCTTGCATCCTACGGGTCGATTTCTCTACGTCATCAATGAACTTGATTCGACGATGACGGCGTTCAGGTACAACGGGGTAAACGGAACGCTCACTCACATCGACACTGTTTCAACTTTGCCGAGCGACTTCTCAGGCGTCAGTTACTGCGCCGACGTTCACGTATCGCGATCGGGTAAGTTTCTCTACGGCTCAAACCGTGGTCACAACAGCATTGTCGTTTTCGCGATCGATCAACGCACCGGCAAACTCACGTTGGCCCAACACGTCTCAACCGAAGGCAACTGGCCACGCAACTTCACACTCGATCCTTCAGGCCGCTTCCTGCTCGTCGCAAATCAACGCTCAGACAACGTCGTCACCTTCTCCATCGACACCCGCACCGGCCAACTCACGCCCACCGGTAACATCGAAGAAATCCCCTCCCCCGTGTGTTTGAAGTTTCTTTAGTCAAGGTTTACTTGGGTCGGGTCAGTACCCGTACTGACCCGACCCAAATTAACCGCACCTTTTTGTGCCTTTTGTGCCTTTTTGTGGCCACTTTTTGCTAATATACCCGCGTTCCTGAATCCTGCCTGAGGAAAACAAATAGAGATGCGAATTCCCGTAGTCGCCCTGAGGGTAGTCAGTCTTACACTGTGCTTCGCGCTCCAACCAGTCATCGCAATCAAGGCCCAGTCAGCAAACGATGTCCCCGACAGCGACGAGTTTTTTCAGAGAAATATCCGCACCGGTCCCGAACGCGACCACACCCGAAAAATCGAAGACCTGCTCAAGCGCATGACGCTCGAAGAGAAGGTCGGGCAGATGACCCAACTGGCGATCGCCATGGTCGTCAACGGCAGGGATCAGGACGTCAAGATCGATCCGGCCAAACTCGAGAAGGCGATCGTGAAATACGGCGTCGGCTCGATTCTCAACGTCTCCGATCAAGCACTTACTGTCGATCGCTGGCACGAGATCATCGGCCAGATCCAGGAATCCGCCACGAAGAAAACGCGACTCGGCATTCCCATGATCTACGGCATCGATTCGATCCACGGCGCAAACTACGTCCAGGGCGCCACGCTCTTTCCGCAAGAGATCGGAATGGCCGCCACGTTCAATCCGGAGTTGATGAAGCGCGCCGCGGAGATCACGGCCATTGAAACTCGCCTGGCAGCCATGCCCTGGAGTTTCTCCCCCGTTCTCGATCTCGGTCGCAATCCACTGTGGCCGCGTTTTTGGGAAACGTTTGGTGAGGATCCGTATCTCGCGAAAGTTATGGGCGTTGCTTTTGTGCGTGGCCTCGAAGGCACTGACGTGTCGTCACAAAGCCAGGTGGCGTCGAGCCTGAAGCACTACATGGGTTACAGCTTTCCCCTAACCGGAAGAGATCGCACGCCCGCGTGGATCCCAGAGAACTACCTGCGCGAATATTTTCTCCCGACGTTTGACGCCGCCGTCAAAGCCGGCGCGCAAACGATCATGGTCAACTCCGGCGAGATCAACGGCGTTCCCGGACACATCAATCGTCATATCCTGACTGAAATTTTGCGCAACGAGCTTGGCTTCAAAGGCTTCGTCGTCTCTGACTGGGAAGACATCAAGAAGCTCGTCACGACCTGGCGCATTGCGGCGGATGAAAAAGAAGCCACGCGCTTCGCAGTCATGGCCGGCATCGATATGAGCATGGTGCCGAACGACTACAGTTTCGCGGATCACCTGATCGCGCTCGTTAAGGAAGGCGCAGTTCCGCAATCAAGAATCGATGAAGCAGTAGGACGGATCTTGCGCGTCAAGTTTGAGCTCGGGCTGTTTGAGAAGCCGATGCCTGACGTCGCGCTGAAGTCGAAGTTTGCGTTGCCGGAGTACAGACAAGTCAGCCTGGAAGCCGCGCGCGAATCGATCACGCTGCTGAAGAATTCGAACAACATTCTGCCGCTGGCGAAGACGGCGAAAGTGCTCGTCACTGGACCAACGGCAGATTCGTTGGTCTCGCTGAACAATGGCTGGACTTACGTCTGGCAGGGATCTGAAGAGTCGCTCTATCCAAAAGATCGACACACGATCCGCAAAGCGATCGAAGCAAAGATCGGCGCCGGTAATGTCACCTACGTACAAGGCACGAAGATCACGAGGGCTCCCGGATCTTCAAACAGCACACCCACCGATCAGGAACAAGAGGTCGACATCCCGGCAGCAGTGCGAGCTGCGCAGAACGTCGATGTGATTGTGCTGGCGCTCGGCGAAGGCTCTTACTGTGAAACGCCCGGCAACATTACTGACCTGACACTCGGCGAACCGCAGTTAAAACTCGCCGAAGCGCTCAAAGCAACTGGCAAACCTATGGTGCTCGTGCTGGTCGAAGGACGCCCGCGCATCATCAATCGCATTGCAGACAATATGAATGCGATCGTGATGGCGTATAACCCGAGCAATGAAGGCGGCACGGCGATCGCCGATGTTTTGTTCGGCGACTACAATCCCAGCGGCAAGCTTCCCTTCACTTACCCGCGCACGCCCAACGGTCTCATCAATTACGATCACAAACCCTTCGAAACCGAGAACACTGCGTTTGGCAACATGGCTTTCAATCCGCAGTTCAAGTTTGGCGAAGGCTTGAGCTACACCACGTTTGCTTACAGCGATCTGAAGCTCGGTAAACAGACGATTTCCGCAAGCGAAGAATTGCCGATCACTGTAACGGTGAAGAACACCGGCAATCGTGCAGGCAAAGAGGCGGTGCTGGTTTACGTGAGCGATCTCGTCGCTTCGATTTCGCCGCCGAATAAACGCTTGCGTCGCTTTGCGAAGATTAGTCTTGATAAGGGGCAGAGTCGTACGTTGACATTCAAACTGCGACGCGAGGACCTGTCGTTCATCGGCGCTGATAACAAGCCTACGGTTGAGCCTGGCGAGTTTGTGGTTAGCGTTGGTGGTCTAACTCAGAAATTCACGTTGAAGTAACCCTAAGCTTCTTCTCTGTGCAACCTCTGTGTTCTCTGTGTCTCTGTGGTTATAGGAATGTGAGACACAACAACCACAGAGACACAGAGAACACAGAGGTTGCACAGAGAAATCCTAAGCGATGGGCGCGCAGCAGCGGATAGCATTGTATGG
>DASVGE010000393.1:0-9168 GCA_036379695.1 Pyrinomonadaceae bacterium
ACCGTTTTATAGCGACGAATGGACAGACACTGCGTGGGCCACGTTGACCGAGTTTCTCGCGCCAATGGTACTGGGCAAAGAGATCGAGTGTGCGGCTCGCGCGTTTGCTTTAATGAGACCGGTGCGCGGTCATCGCATGGCCAAGGCGACGATTGAAACCGCCTGCTGGGACCTGGAAGCCAAACGTGCCGGCGTGCCGTTATGGAAACATCTCGGCGGCACGCGTCCTGAGATCGCGTGCGGAGTTTCCATCGGCATTCAGGACACACCCGAGATCCTCATCGAGAAGATTCGCAAAGAAGTTGACGCCGGTTACCAGCGCATCAAGATCAAGATCAAACCCGGTTGGGACCTGGAGATTATCGAACGTGTGCGGAAGGAGTTTCCCGACATACGTTTGATGGGTGACGCCAACTCAGCCTACAAACTCTCCGACGTTTCGCTGTTCCAGCAACTGGATCATTTCAACCTCATGATGTTCGAGCAGCCACTGTCGCACGACGACATCTTCGATCACGCGACACTTCAGCGACAGATTCGAACTCCTGTTTGCCTGGATGAGTCGATCCGGTCGGCGGAAGACGCCGCGCACGCGATCGCGCTCGAGTCGTGCCGGATAATCAACATCAAACTCGGCAGAGTCGGCGGCCACGCGGAAGCAAAGAGAGTCGAACAGGTAGCGCGCGACAACGAGATTCCGGTTTGGTGTGGCGGCATGCTCGAGTCGGGAATCGGGCGCGCGCACAACATCGCGATGTCCACGCTTGCAGGCTTCACGCTTCCCGGCGACGTGTCGGCGAGCGCGCGTTACTGGGAAGAGGACATTATCGACCCGCCGGTCATGGTGAGCGCGCGCGGCACGATCACGCCGCCCAGTTCGCCGGGGATCGGGTTCGCTGTTAACCTGCCACGTATCGAGGAGTTGACCGTACGTAACGAGACGATCAGATGAGTAACGATTTAATTGTGCGTCAGATTTTTGCTGCTTTACAGTCGAGGCAAGCTGAAGTCGAGGCGTTTATGCAGGCGCTGGTGGAGGTTGAGTCTCCGTCCGGCGATGAGGAAGGCAGTCGCGGAGTAGTTGATTTGCTGGTCCAGGCCGCGGGCCGGCTCAACTGCGTCGATGCGGTTGAACGTGTCGACGTGCCTGAGTTCGGTCAACACGTCGTGATCCGTGCGTTTCAAAAGCAGAGTGACGCGAAGCAGATCATGCTCGTGGGACATACGGATACTGTTCACGAATGCGGCACGTTGAATGAACGTCCGTGGCGTCGTGATAACGGCCGGATCTACGGTCCGGGAATCTTTGACATGAAAGCGAACTGCGCCCTCGCGATTGAAGTGTTGCGCGCGCTGGAGGCGTTGAACGTTGCGCCGTCGTTTGGAGTGACACTCGCGTTCACGTGTGATGAAGAGGTTGGAAGTCTATCCGGATGGCCGCTGCTGGAACGGGTCGCGCGCTCTCGAGATACGCGTTACGCCTTTGTGATGGAGCCGCCCGCTCCCGGTGGACGTGTGAAGACCGGACGAAAGGGAACCGGCATCTTCGCGATCAAGGTCGAGGGAAAAGCAGCGCATGCGGGGCTCGAACCCGAGAAGGGCGCGAGTGCCATACTCGAGTTGGCGCGCCAGACGGAACAACTGCACGCCATCAACCTTTCGGGATCCGGAATTACATTGAACGTTGGTGTGGTCCATGGAGGAACGCGCTCGAACGTGGTCGCCGCGGAAGCGGAGGGCGAGATCGACGTGCGCTTTTCGACCGAAGCTGAGTCGCTCGAGATCGAGCGGATTCTTTCGAACCTGAAACCGATTGACGAACGAACGAAAGTCTTCGTCTCAGGTGGTATCAATCGTCCACCGATGGAACGCACCGCCGCCGTCATCGCACTCTTTGAAAAGGCACGCGCGATCGCCGCCCAGGTCGATTTCGAGCTCGGTGAAGCACAGGTCGGCGGCGCGTCTGATGGAAACTTTCTCGCGGCGATGGGCATTCCGGTTCTCGACGGGCTCGGGATCAGCGGCGATGGCGCGCACGCCATACACGAACACATCGAGGCCGACGACATCGCGCGACGTGGAGCACTCATCGGCGGGCTTTTAATGACAGTCTAAATGCTGATAGCAACCTGGAACGTAAACTCAATCCTCGTGCGAATGCCGAACGTCATGCGCTGGCTCGACGACGTCAAGCCCGATGTTCTCTGCATGCAGGAAACAAAAATCACGGACGATAAGTTTCCTATCCTGGATTTCAAGGCGCGTGGCTATCACTGCCAACTCTTCGGACAGCCGACGTACAACGGCGTCGCGATCCTCACGCGTGACACCTGCGAGACTCGTTATCGCGGTTATCCCGGTGACGATGAGTCGGCACAGTCGCGCCTGATCGCGACCAACGTCAACGGCATCGACATCGTCAACGTTTACATCCCTAACGGGCAGGCGGTCGGATCGGAGAAGTATGCGTTCAAGCTCTCGTGGATGGAACGGCTGCGCGAGTTCTTTGCGACGAATTACGATCCCGCTACGCCGGTGTTGTTGTGTGGCGACTTCAATGTCGCTCCCGAAGAGCGCGACGTGCATGACGTCCGGCTATGGCAGGGACGGATCATGTTCAGCGAACAGGAGCGCGCCACGTTGCAGCGCATAAAGGATTGGGGCTTCACGGACGCTTTTCGACTGCACAACGACGCGGGCGGGCATTTCACGTGGTGGGACTACCGGGCGGGCGCCTTCCGTCGCAACCTCGGCCTGCGCATCGATCACATGTGGATCACCGAATCCCTCGTCTCGCGAAGTCTCCGCACCTGGATCGACCTCGCGCCACGCACCTGGGAAAAACCCTCCGATCACGCCCCGGTGATAACCGAGCTTTAGCCACAGATAAACACGGATTTCATACACGGATAAAAAACAAATCCGTGTTACGAAGTCCGTGTTTATCCGTGGCTAATTAGACGTGAGTTCCGCGGTTTTTTCGGTGATGTCTTTCTGTGCCCACTCGTTGTCGCGGCTGGCTTCGCCGGCCTTGGAGCGCTTGGCGGCCTTCATGCGTTGGACGAGATCCATGTGAGTCGAAAAATAAGGGAGGCTTTTGCCGACGATCTCCTGAACGGAACCGAAGCCTTTGTCGACCATGAACTTCTCAACGCCTTCTTTCAACTCGTCGATCATCTTCACGCCCTGCAACATCACGCCGGTACAGATCTGGACCGTCGAAGAGCCGAGGAGCATGAATTCGAGTGCGTCGTGCGAGTTCTCGATGCCGCCGATACCGCTGATCGAAACGTCTTCCGGGATCGCCAAAGCGAGTTGACTCACCATGCGCAAAGCAATCGGTCGAACGGCTTGTGCGGAGTAACCGCCGGGGACACAGTGACCTTCAACTGTCGGCATTGGTCTCAACGTCTCTAGATCGACGCCAATCACCGACAGGATCGTATTGATCGCGGAGATGCCAACGGCGCCACCGCTGATCGCCGCCGCCGCAGGTTCACGGATGTTGGTGATGTTCGGCGTCATCTTGGCCCACACGGGAATCCTGGAAACCTCGGTTACCCACCTCGTCACTTCCTCCGTGAGGTCCGGATGCTCGCCCATCTCCGATCCCATCTTGCGTTCGGTCATGCCATGCGGGCAGGAGAAGTTGAGCTCGAATCCGTCAACGCCCGTGTCCTGGACCATGCGAACCAATTCCTGCCAGCGACTCTTCTCATACTCCTCCATGATCGAAGCGATGAGAATGTTGTTGGGATACTCTTTCTTGATCTGGCGAAACTCATCGAGCCAGACGTCGATCGGTCGATCCGAGATCAACTCGATGTTCTCGAAGCCGATAACCTCACCTGTCGATCTCGAGCGGAGTTTTCCGTAACGAGGAACGACGTTCACGACCTTTGCCGATTCGAGGCTGACAGTTTTCGCCACAGCGCCGCCCCAACCCGCGTCGTACGACTTCGCGAGCACGCGCGCATTCGTTCCCGGCGGCCCGGAGCCGAGCAGGAACGGGTTGGGAAACTTCATGCCGTTGACGGTGATGGATAAATCCATGAGTTAACTCCCTTAGTCCGCAACGAGGGCGCCGTACGTATCGGGACGGCGGTCGCGGAAGAATTGCCACGTGTTTCGTACTTCACGAATCTTGTCGAGATCCAGATCGGCCACCACGAGCGCGTCCTTGTCGCGCGGCGCTTCCGCGACAAACTGCCCGCGCGGATCGCAGAAGTAGCTCTGCCCGTAGAATTCGCCGATGTCCCACGGCTGCTCGTGACCGACGCGATTGATCGCGCCGATGAAGTAACCATTTGCAACCGCGTGTGCCGGCTGTTCCAGACGCCAGAGATACTCGGAAAGTCCCGCCACGGTCGCCGAAGGATTGAAAACGATCTCGGCGCCGTTCAACCCGAGTGCGCGTGCGCCTTCGGGGAAGTGGCGATCGTAACAAATGTAAACTCCGATGCGTGCGAAAGCAGTGTCGAAACACGGATAGCCGAGATTGCCGGGCCGGAAGTAAAACTTCTCCCAGAAGCCCGGGTTCACGTGCGGGATGTGGTTCTTGCGATACTTGCCGAGATACTTGCCATCGGCGTCGATCACGGCGGCGGTGTTGTAATAGATGCCGGTGAGTTCTTCTTCGTAGATCGGCACGACGATGACCATGCCGTGTTCTTTCGCGACTTCCTGCATCAAGCGTACGGTTGGACCATCCGGAATGCGCTCGACCGCTTCATACCAGCGCGTCTGTTGTTCGGCGCAGAAGTAAGGCGTCGTAAAAATCTCCTGCATGCAGAGTATCTGCACGCCCTGCTCCGCGGCCTGTTCGATAAGGGTCAGGTGCTTCTCGATGTTCAGCCGCTTGATCTCGTCGATCGGCAGGTCGGTGGAAGCTGCATTGGAACACTGTATCAGTGCACATTTAACCGTGCGTGGCATTAAGTGAGTCTCCCTTCGCGGTCCTCATCAAGACGTAGTATATGCCGAATCCAAGGGCAAAAGTAACAAACCATGCATAAGTGTACAGGCTATCCAGGAAGTTTGGATTGGCAACCTGGCCCCCCGGTGTCGTGGCGGCTCGTACAAAGCCGGGGACTACCGGAAGGATCGCCAGAGTGAGCGCAACGATGGCGCGCCAGTTGAAGCCGTTGCTGTAGGTGTAAGGTCCGTCTGTTGCAAAGAGGCCTGCCAGATCCAGGTGCTGTTTCCTGAGCACCCAGTAGTCGCAGATCAAAATTCCTGCAATGGCTCCCATCAAACCCGAATAACCGATCAACCAGGTGAAGATGTAAGCGCCCATTGACGCCATTAACTTCCACGGCATCATTAAAATGCCGATCACTGCCGTAATCAACCCACCCGTCACGTAAGAGATCAGCCGCGGGTTCAGGTTTGAAAAGTCGTTTGAAGGTGAAACAACATTTGCCGCCATGTTGGTCGTGAGTTGGGCCGCGAAGATGACCGCGGTTGCGAACAGTATGATCACCACACTATCGAAACGTGACATCAATTCCACTGGATTGGGAATCGCTACGCCGTAGATCAAGAGGGTTGCACTGGTGACGGCGACGCCGATGAAAGCAAACGCCGTCATCGTTAGTGGGAGGCCCAATGCCTGGCCCAACATCTGAGATTTTTGAGAGCGTGCGTAGCGAGTGAAGTCGGGAATGTTCAGACTCAGAGTGGCCCAGTAACCAACTGAAGCCGTCAACGCTCCCGGAAAAATCTTCCAGAACTCATTCTGTTGTTTTTGCAGCGCCGCCGATTGAGTTAGCACGTGGCCCAACCCACCGGCCCGCCACGCAGCCCATATCAGTAGAATCAAACCGCCACCGAGCAACAGCGGCGCCGACCAGGTCTCGAGGTATTTGATCCCTTCGACGCCCTTCAAAATGATGAACACCTGAATGGCCCAGAACAAAAAGAACGCGATCCAGGTGTGCAGGGCGACGTCGAGGATGGTTGTTGAGAGAGAGTTCCAGGCAGGGAACATTACGCCGAACAGCGCGTCGATTGCAGTGCCGCCGATCCACGTCTGAATACCAAACCAACCGCAGGCCACGATCGCACGCAGCATTGCGGGAATGTTCGCTCCCAACGTGCCAAACGCGGCGCGGCTGAGTACGGGAAACGACACACCATACTTGGTTCCGGCATGTGCGTTGAGAATCATTGGAATGAGCACGATCGTGTTGCCCAGGAGGATCGTGATCATAGCCTGCCACCAGTTCATGCCGGCTTCGATGAAACCGCCGGCAAGCGTGTAGGTGGTGATCACGACGCTCATTCCGATCCAGAGAGCGGCGATGTTCCAGGTGGACCAGGTTCGCTCTTTGATTGTTGTTGGTGCGAGATCGCGATTCCAGAGTGGACTATGTGAGACGTCAGTTTGTAGTTCCACGAAATCGCGCTGTGCAGCGGGGGATTCAAGTGTCATGTTTTTGGTTGTAGTTATCCACAGATTACACAGATTTGATTTAAAACATCTGTGTAATCTGCGGATACTGCTTAGATATTCACGCAGGTACCGCGTTTCAGGAATTGTCCCGCACCGGCTTTACCTTTGAAGTCTCCTTGATCGACGACTACCTTGCCGCGCGAGAGTACTGTCTCGACCACGCCCTTGATCTTCTTGCCTTCGTAAGCGTTGTAATCGCAGTTCATGTGTTGGGTTTTGACGCTCAACGTCTGTTCCTTTTCCGGATCGAAGATCACGATATCGGCGTCAGAGCCGACTGCGATCGTGCCTTTCTTTGGAAACAGGCCAAACATCTTTGCCGCAGCAGTCGAAGTGAGCTCGACGAATCGATTCAAGCTGATGCGATTCTCAACCACGCCGCCGTTGTAGATCAGGGGCACGCGGTTCTCGACACCGGGTGCGCCGTTGGGGATCTTAGTGAAGTCGTCTCGGCCGAGCTCTTTTTGTTCTTTCATGCAGAACGGGCAGTGATCGGTTGAGATGACTTGCAGATCGTCCATCTTCAGACCTTTCCAGAGTTCATCCTGGTTCGACTTCTCGCGCAGCGGCGGTGTCATGACGTACTTGGCGCCGTTGAATCCGGGTTCGTCGTAGTTGTCGATCGAGAGAAACAGGTACTGTGGGCACGTTTCGGCGAAAGCCGGGATGCCGCGATCGCGCGCCTGACGCACCTGGTTGAGCGCGTCTGCGCACGAGAGGTGAACGATGTACACCGGCGACTCCGCCATTTCGGCGATCGCGATCGCGCGATGGACGCCTTCGGCTTCGGCGACTGTCGGGCGCGTCAGTGCGTGATACTTGGGCGCGGTGTGTCCTTTTTCCAGGGCGCGTTTGATGATCTCGTTGATGACGATTCCGTTTTCGGCGTGCATGCAGATGAGACCGCCGCGCTGACCGGCTGCAGACATCGCGCGAAAGATCGTGGCATCGTCGACGAGGAATACGCCAGGGTAGGCCATGAACATCTTGAAGCTCGTCACGCCTTCATCCATGGCCGTGTAGAGCTCTTCGATTTGCTTGTCTTCGAGTTCGGTAGTGATTAGGTGAAAGCCGTAATCGATAGCGGCTTTTCCTTCGGCCTTCTTGTGCCAGTTATCGATGCCTTCGATGAGCGACTGGCCTTTGTACTGCACGGCGAAATCGATAATGCTGGTCGTCCCACCATGCGCGGCCGCGATCGTGCCGGTGCGAAAGTCGTCGGAGGATTCGGTCCCGCCGAACGGCAGCTCCATATGCGTATGCGGATCGATCCCACCCGGGATCACGAGTTTTCCGTTCGCGTCGATAGTATGGTCCGCCTCCATATCGAGGCTACTCCCGATGACGGAGACGCGTTCGTCCTCGATCAGAACATCAGCTTTGTAATCGTCGACCGCAGTCACGATGCGGCCGTTACGAATTAGAGTTTTCATGCCTTACTCCGAAAGTGTAGAAGCTGGGAGGGTACATTTCACCCGCCAGGAGCGAAATGTTTATAGCATGGCCAAATTAAAAGCAAGATCGGTGTATTTGTCGTACCTGGTTTCAGTCTGGAGGACCGGCATGTTTCTTCTGCGCTTTGGCCAAACATGCGGCTCCTCCGGAGCCGGGAATTTTATGGTGTGCGTGGCTATAAACATGTCGCTCCTCCGGAGCGAAAACAACGCTCGGCCGCGCTCGGATGACGTTTGGATGATGCTCCGCTAGGTCGGATGACCCGCGACGTTCGGCGGCGACCGCCGGGTTCGGCAGCGACCGCACGTTCGGCGGCGACCGCCGGGTTTGGCGGCGACCGCACGTTCGGCGGCGACCGCACGTTCGGCGGCGACCACACGTTCGGCGGCGACCGCACGTTCGGCGGCGACCGCCGGGTTCGGCAGCGACCACGAATCGGGCTGCGCTCCGTTAGGAGCGAAATGTTTATAGCTTAAAATAAAAAACAGGGTTGCGCTCCGTAGGAGCGCCATGTTCCCGTTCAATCGAGGAATTTGAAAACATACTCCTCTTTGAATTCAATCTGGAATTTGCGGAGCAACGTGAGATATTCATTCTTGAAGGACCTTCGACGATGGTGTTTTTCCTGGTTCTGTATGTACCGGATAATCATATCGAGTTGTGAGTGTCCGTAGGAGAATGCGCCATAGCCTTCCTGCCAGGCAAACTTTCCTCTAACAAGCTTCTTCCTGTTTATCCAATCTGACGAATCAGATTTGATGTCTCGCACGAGGTCGGCGAGAGCCATTGCGGGTCTTAGACCGATGAGGATGTGAAGGTGATCTGGCATGCCGTTTATTGAGATGAGCTTCTGGTCCTTTTTTCGCACAATACCGGTTATGTATTTGTGCAACTCCTCCTTGAAGTCCTGAGTTATTAATGAAAGGCGACCGCTAACAGCGAAAACCGTTTGAATGTAGATTTGTGAGAATGTGTTGGCCATGAGGTGCCACTCTTTCTGCTCGTCCGAGCTCGTGAGGATGATAAAGCCGATTTATGGATGCGCTAGTCTATAACATATCGCTCCTCTGGAGCGAAAAAATATTTGGGATGTTTGAGCTATAAACATTTCGCTCCTCCGGAGCGAAGCAACGCGCGTGATTTCAGCAAGGCGCATGATTCCGGCAGGTCCGTCAGTCCGGCGGGACCTTAATTCCGGCAGGGTTTTGCTCCAGCGGAGCGAAATGTTTATAGCCCCAAAAAGAAAACGAATCTCGCTC
>DASVGE010000394.1:0-7893 GCA_036379695.1 Pyrinomonadaceae bacterium
GCCAGATCGCTTGGGGGATCGGAGCCGACAACTTTAGCCTCGAGTGTGCGATTGTCATTCAAATCCACCTTGATTCGATCGGCCCCATCAATGACATGATGGTTTGTCAAAACATAACCGTCCTGACCGACGATCACGCCCGAACCTAATCCTTCTCGCCGCCGTTCAGGCGCTTGCTGTGGAATACGATCGCCGAAGAACTCCCGAAAGAACGGATCGTTCCCAAATGGATATTGCTGCGGCTGCCGAACTCGCATTTGGGAATGAATCGTTACCACCGCCGGCGCCGCTTTGCTCACCACGTCGGCGTAGGACATGGCTGGCCCGGCAGAAGGGCTGGTTGAAGCCGGTGTCCCCGTGCCGGCCGGGTTGTTGACTGCCGGGTCCGAAGTTGAAGTTAGGCGAACGTTGCGACCATCCTGCCGATTGCACGCCCACAATAAGCAACTTAGGATTGTCACACTCAACAAAATCCCGACGCGCGTTCCGTGGTTAGTTACGAACTTCATCGCTCTCATCATTTCCCCTTTTCCGATCATGAGTCGCTGATCACCGGCAACCTTACACCGCGTGCGGTGACATCCGATCAGCGGATCTCACCATACTGTGCAGTCTCACACCCAGGACAATCATCAGAACGCCAAACACGATCGCGTACGCTCCGATGAGCCAGACCAACGCGAGCGCCCCAGCGGCGGGATTGAAAAGCAAGGCGAGACCAAACAATATGGAAGCCACGCCGGCCAACGCCAGCAGCCACTCTCCCTTAATGTATTTGCGCAACTGGATCGCCGCTGCGATTTCGAAGGCGCCGGTTACGATTGCCCACGCGGCGATCACAATCAGGAGGACCAGCGCGGTAATCCCTGGTATGAAAAAGGCGACTAGTCCCGCGGCCACACCGAGGATTCCTTCAAGTAACAGAACCCACCAACGTTTGCTCTCGCCGTGAGATTTAATGCCTGCAGCAATTGCGAACGCGCCGTCTACCAACGCGTACGCACCCCAAAGGAACACGAGTGCGGTCAGGGTGATCTGTGGCCAAACAAATGCCAAAACCCCAAATGCGATCGCCGCGAGGCCTCGCAATACCAAAGCCCACCAACTACTTGTGTACACGATTAACATGGATTTCCTCCTTGGCTTAGTGGTGCACGAGGACCGGTACAGGACTGTTGCGCACCAAATAATCCGTAGTTGTTCCAAGCGCCAGGCTGTCCGCCAGCCGATTGTCGTAGGCGCCCATCACCATCAGATCGCACCCGATCTCTTTCGCATGCTCGATAATCACTGCGTGGCTGTCGCCGGTCAGGTAATGAGTGCTCAAGCGAACCGGATAATTCTTGAAGTAAGAAACGACCTCTTTCAACGCCGTCGTCGACTCGCCTTCCTCGACCATTTGCACTGCATCCACGTCCATTTCCAGGGCGGCTGTCAAACGTGCCAGCATTTTCATTGCCTCACGCGCGGCGGCGCTGCCGTCGTAAGCCAGCAAAGCCCGTCGAAATTCTCGAAACTGCAAACCGGTCAACAGCACCGGACGGTTGACCTTTCGCACTAGTTTCTCGGCTACTGATCCGAGAAACCCGGTTTCGACCTCTGCATCCTCGCCCCGTGCACCTATAACCAACAGATCCGCGTCGACCGATGCGTCGGCAACAATCTTCACGACATTTCCTGTTTGAAGATCGGTCTGGCAGGTCACGCGATAGCGTTCACAGATACTGGCTGCGCGCTTGAGAGCTTCATTCCCTTGCTTGCGGTAATAGTCGCGCACTCGGTCGGCGATTCCTTCGGAAGGAAAACTCTCGAGAATCTCCGAAATGTTTCTAATGAAATGGCCCGCGAGGCGGCGCGCATCGATCACGTAAAGCACGGTTATCCGAGCGTGCAACCGAGCTGCGAGCCAGGCGCCACACTCGGTTGCTACATCGGCATGGACGGAACCATCAGTCGCGATTAGCAGCGAAGAAATTCCGGAGTGCTCGCCATTGCTATTCATCACTTACCTTTCAACTGACCCCAGATACTGATGAATGAACTGCACCGCCGTGGCGCCTTCGCCAACGCCGGCTGCCACACGTTTGACTGAACCGTGCCGCACGTCTCCGGCCACAAAGATTCCTGGCTGGCTGGATTCAAGCCAGTAAGGGTCGCGATTGAGCTGCCATTCTTTGGGGAAATGACCATTACCATCGACTTGCGAAAGATCAGGACCCGTGAGAATGAATCCGTGATCATCGCGCCGGACGACGTTTTCAAGCCAGTCGGTGTGCGGAAGCGCGCCAATAAAAATGAATAGCGCGTTAGTCGGCAGCGTTTCTTTCTGATTCTTCTCTGCATCGAAAATCCCGATCGCTTCGAGCCGGTCTTCACCGTGCACTTCGACGACGGTGGTTCGCAGACGCACCTTGATTGTCGGCGTGTTTTTTATCTGATCGATCAGGTAGCGCGACATACTTTCGTCGAGGGTCTCACCGCGCACAAGCATCGTCACGGTGCGCGCATAACGCGAGAAGTAAACTGCGGCCTGGCCCGCTGAGTTTGCGCCGCCAACGAGGTAGATGTCTTCGTTGCGACAGAAAAACGCCTCAGCTAAAGTTCCGCCGTAATAAACTCCGGCGCCGACCAATCGATCGATCCCCGGCACATCAAGACGTCGCCATTGAACCCCCGTAGCGAGCAAAACAACATGACTCCTCATCTGCGTACCATCACTCAACGTGACGATCGGAGTCGATCCTTCAACTCGCAGACTTGTAACGATCTGCGGACTAATTATTTCGACCTCGAACTTCTTCGCCTGGGCAACGGCACGACGAGCCAAATCAGCGCCGCTCAGTCCCGCGGGAAAGCCGAGATAGTTTTCGATCATCGAACTCAATCCCGCCTGGCCGCCCGGTGCGGCACGTTCGACCATCACGGTACGCAGGCCCTCACTCGCTCCATAAACCGATGCGGCCAGGCCGGATGGACCACCACCGACGATCACGAGGTCGTAAAAGTCGCCTTCCGGACGCACCTTCAGTCCAATCCTTTTTGCGATCTCGGCGTTTGTAGGCTGCGTAAGTTTGGTGCCGTCGGGAAAGATGACCACTGGCAAGCTTGAAGGCTTCGCTTCAGAATCGCCCAACACGCGCCGGGCTTCCTCATCACGATCAACTTCAAGCCACTCGAATGGAACACAATTGCGAGCCAGAAAATCGCGAACCTGGTGCGCTTCCGGTGAGAAGCGTGACCCGATTACTCGCAGGTTCTCGATGTCAGGACGTGATTCCCAATCCGCGATCAGGTCGTCAAATACAGGATAGAGCTTATGATCCGGAGGCCGGCACGGTTTGACCAGATAGTCATCGATCTGAAATTCCTTCAGTGTCTGAATGATTTTTTCACTCTCATCGAATGCTGTGAGCAGGACGCATTTTGCATCTTCAAATATGGCGCGTGCCCATTTCAGGAGCTCGACTCCGTCCATGTCGCGCAATTTATGGTCGGCCAGTACAACCGCAACTCGCTGCCTGTCTTTCCTCAACTGATGCAGCGTCGCAAGCGCCTCCTCACCTGACGACGCAGTGATAACTCGATAACGCCGGGCGTACCTTCGCTCGAGGTCTCGCTGAATCTGCTTCAAGAGATCCGGGTTATTGTCGACGATAAGTAGAACCGGCTTTCCCATACGTCACACGTTAGCTGCCACAGCTTCTGGCTGTTGCTCGGCTCCTTTCGTCTCAAACGTGAACTGATTGTCCTTCCAATCAACAATTACTTTATCGCCGTCCTTAATCTGGCCAGCCAGTAATCGCTTTCCAAGCGGCGTCTCCAATTCCTTCTGAATCGCTCGTTTTAATGGGCGCGCTCCGTAGACAGGGTCATAGCCTTCGCGTGCGAGGTGGGTTTCCGCCCTCGGTGTCAATTCGATACTGATGTGCCTTTCAGCCAGACGAGAGCGCAGACGTTCAAGCTGGATCTGGAGAATCTTCTTGAGATCCTCTTCCGTGAGCGAATGGAAAACCACGATCTCATCAACACGATTCAGAAATTCAGGACGGAAGTGATGGCGCATTTCCGTCAACACAGCTTCCTTCATGCGATCGTAAGCAACTGAATCAGTCTTGCCGCTAAACTCCAGAATCTTTTCCGAACCGATGTTCGAAGTCATGATGATGACTGTGTTCTTAAAGTCGACGATGCGCCCCTGACCATCAGTTAAGCGGCCGTCATCAAGGATCTGCAGCAGAACATTGAATGCGTCGTGGTGGGCCTTTTCGATTTCATCAAACAGAATCACCGCGTAAGGTCGCCGTCGTACTGCTTCTGTTAGTTGTCCGCCTTCTTCGTAACCGACATATCCGGGCGGGGCGCCGATCAGCCGCGAGACCGCATGCCTCTCCATGTACTCAGACATATCGATGCGGATCATTGCCCGCTCGTCGTCGAACATGAACTCGGCAAGCGTGCGAGCGAGTTCCGTTTTGCCGACACCGGTTGGTCCGAGGAAGATGAAAGAACCGATTGGTCGGTTCGGATCTTTCAAACCCGATCGAGCACGTATAACGGCATCGGCAACCGCCTCTACTGCCTCGTTCTGTCCGATCACGCGCTTATGCAGATGCTCGCCGAGTTGCAGGAGCTTTTCGATTTCGCCTTGCATCAGTCTTGTAACTGGTACGCCGGTCCAGCGGCTCACTACCTCTGCGATATCTTCTTCATCAACTTCTTCCTTGAGCAGACGTGAGGAGCCTTGCTTCTTCTGCAGCAGTTCTTCCTCGGACTGCAGCCGTCGCTCCAGATCGGCGAGTTTGCCGTAACGCAGTTGCGCTGCTTTGTTCAGATCGTACGCGCGCTCAGCCTGCTCGATCTCAATCCGAGTTTGATCTATCTCCTGGCGCAATTTGCGTAGACGTTCAACCGCCTGGCGCTCGACTTGCCACTGTGAGCGGAGAGCGTCGGCTCGAGCTTTGAGATCAGCCAGTTCCTTCTCCAACTTGTCCAAACGGTCTTTCGAAGCTTTGTCCTTCTCCTTCTTTAGAGCCTCGCGCTCGATCTCTAACTGCATTACCCGTCGCTGTACTTCATCCAACTCAACAGGAACACTCTCGATTTCAGTGCGCAGCCGAGCCGCGGCTTCGTCGACGAGATCGATGGCTTTGTCGGGAAGGAAACGATCGGCGATGTAGCGATGAGAGAGGACTGCGGCGGCAACCAGCGCGGAATCTTTGATGCGCACGCCGTGATGGACCTCATATCGTTCCCGCAGACCTCGCAGGATCGAGATCGTGTCTTCTACTGAAGGTTCATCGACAAAAACAGGTTGAAAGCGACGCTCCAAGGCTGCATCTTTCTCGATGTACTTGCGGTATTCATCGAGTGTGGTAGCGCCGATGCAATGCAACTCGCCGCGGGCGAGCATCGGTTTCAAAAGATTGCCGGCATCCATTGACCCCTCGGTCTTTCCGGCGCCCACCACCGTGTGGAGTTCATCGATGAAAAGAATGATCTGGCCCTGAGCCTCCTGTACTTCCTTTAGAACAGCCTTTAGTCGTTCCTCAAACTCACCCCGGTATTTCGCTCCCGCGATCAACGCGCCCATGTCGAGCGCAACGACACGCCGATCCTTCAAACTCTCAGGAACATCTCCACGCACAATGCGCTGCGCCAGTCCCTCGACGATCGCAGTCTTCCCAACACCCGGCTCGCCAATCAGCACGGGATTGTTCTTCGTTCGTCGAGACAGCACCTGAATTACGCGCCGGATCTCTTCATCACGACCAATAACTGGATCGACTTTGCCCTGCGCTGCAAGCTTGGTCAGATCGCGCCCGTATCGTTCGAGCGCTTCATAAGTTGCTTCCGGATTTGGTGATGTAACTCGCTGCGAACCGCGCACTTGTCGCAGCGCCTGCATCAGCTTGTCGCGCGTGAGTCCAAGTTCGGCCAGAATGCGGCCGCCCGCTCCAGACTTGTCCTCTACCATCGCCAACAACAGATGCTCAACCGAAACATATTCATCCTTAAGCTGCTTTGCTTCGTCTTCAGCCTGGACCAGGAGACGGTTGAGGCGAGCTGTGACATAGACATCACCGGCGCCACCAGTGGTTGAAGACACCTTGGGCAAACGAGCCAACTCAGCTTCGACACGGCTGCGCACAAGTTCGGCATCTACCGCAGTCTTGTCGAGAATCGACTTCGCGAGGCCACCTTCCTGGTCAAGCAATGCCAACAGAAGATGCTCGACGTCGATCTGTTGATGGCCCAGCCTTGTGGCCTCACTCTGCGCCGCGCGCAAAGCCTCTTGCGCTTTCTCGGTCAACCGATTGATATCCATTAGATACTCCTCCGGACGATCGAATTTTCCTTGGGGGGAATCCTTTGGGGGAAGGGATGGGGGTGATGTCCGATATGCTTCAGCTTGTCGTCACATGCCCTAAACTCAACGAAACCAACCTTGAACCAATTTGATCTCACGACAAGCTAAAGCGATATCGGACACTAGATCGCATTGGCGTCGACACTGCCGTCTTGCAGCGCTTTAAGTAATGGACCGAACTGCCAGGATCCGTCGTAACGGAATCCGTTAATGAAGAAAGCAGGCGTCCCGTTGACACCACTCCTGACTCCGCTGGTGAAATCTTCACGTACATGCTCGTGATGGACATGGTCCCGCAATTCTTGGACAAATTTCACAGTATCCAGACTTAATTCTTCGGCAAACCCCACCAGGTGCGCGGGATCAAGCAGCTGTTGATTCGCATATAAGAGATCGTGCATTTCCCAAAAACGATCCTGAGCGCCGGCACTTTCAGCCGCTTCCGCCGCTACTTCGGCATGCGGATGTATCTGCGTGAGCGGAAAGTGTCGAAAGACAAACCGCAGGCGGTTGCCCATAACCTCCTGAACTTCTTTCACGATCAATTGCGCGGCGCCACAATAGGGACATTCATAATCCCCGTACTCGACTAACGTGACCGCCGCATGTTCTGGTCCTATGATGTGGTCGCGCTCACCGACTGGCAGACTTAGTTTGGCTCTCGCGCCTGTTGCTTTTGTCGACATTCGCCACCTCCTTTCCCGATAAACTCTCCAGTGCATTTAGAATTCCGTCGGCGCCTGGATTTACTTCAATCGGGGAAACGTAGCTCCAGGCAATCCGGCCCTCGCCATCAATCACGAAGAGAGCGCGTTCGGTAACGCCCTCACCATGTCGGTAGACGCCGTAGGTTCTCGCGACTTCGCCTTTGGGTTCAAAATCGGAGAGCAGGCGGAAATGCAGGTTGCGATGTTCACGATAGGCCTGATGACACCACACGCCGTCTACAGACACGCCAAGAAGTTCAGCATTGAACCGGTTGAACTCCGGCAGTACCTCGTTGTAGAGAGCCATCTGATCACCACAAACGGGACTCCAATCGGCAGGATAGAAAGCGAGGATTACGGGCCGACCGCGAAAGTCGCTGAGCGAAACTTTCTCGTCGGCACCGGAAGATAGTGTAAAGTCCGGCGCCGTCGTTTCTGCTTTCAGCGCTGACCCACCGTTGGGGTTTTCATTGTCCGTACGTTCAACCATTAGAAGTGCCTCCTCTTAGTAGTCCATTCGCCAACCGGCATCGGTCTTCGCATTTTTTTCTCTGTGCAACTCTTTATTTCAGCCTCCGGTGCATTTCCGCCAACTCACGATTCAGTTGCTCGATCCGTCCTACCAGGTCGAGAATGACCGCAGCGCCAGCAAAGTTAACACCCAGGTCCCTTCGTAGCCTTTGCATGCGACGAAGGTGAACTACTACGCGTCGCGGCAGCAACGGTTCATCTGTTCCACTGTCGACCGTCTCAATCAATCCCTGCTTCGCCAGTCGCGCCACGAGCGTACGCTTCGCACCGACTGTCGCGGCAACAACA
>DASVGE010000395.1:0-5850 GCA_036379695.1 Pyrinomonadaceae bacterium
CTCGAGTGCTCTTTGCGTGCTGCGGATCGCGGGGATGTCGAGTGTCAGTATCAGGACGATTTCGTCTGACTGATCGAGAGCTGCGAGAGTGATCGAGTCGAACGTGTGCTGCGGATCGAGCACGACGTAGTCGTAGTGCTCACGAAGTTTCTGTAGCACTTCGTACACGTGTTGCGGTTCGATCTCATCGGCATGGTCGGCTTCGCGTGGAGCCGCCAACAGCGATAAGTGAGTGGAATGCGGAGTTACGAGACTGTTGATGAGCGATTCGTCGAGACGCTGGCGCTTCTCCACCATGTCGGCGATCGAATACTTCGCTTCGAGTCCCAGGAACAGCGGCAGGTCACCGGCCTGAAGATTGAGATCGACGAGCACGGTTTTCGACGCCGTCGCTGCTGCAAGATTCGTCGCGATGAACGACGTGCCGCATCCGCCTTTGCTGGAAAACACCGCGACCATGCGGCCTTTCTTTTTCGGCGCTTCGACCTGTTTGGTCTGCAACTCAGAAACGCGAGCCAACACCGTGCGGAGTTCTTCAGCGCTGATCGGAATGCGCAGAAACTCGCGGGCACCGGCGCGTAAACTTTTCAGGATCAAATCTGGTGAAGCATCCTGGGCGGCGGAAATGAGGGCAGTTTCCGGACATTCGGCATTTAGCTTCTCAATAAACCTGACGGCGGTATCGGCATTTGGACCAAGCGCGATAATCGCGGCGTCGGGCTTCAAGCGAACAATTTCTTCATAGAGCTGATCAGCGTCGTTGCCGCCTGCGAGCAGCTTGATGCGTTCTTCGGCGGTCAGGGCCCGGCGAATGTCTTTGAAGTTTTCGAGTCCGGTGCTTAAAACAACACATGTGATTGGTTCAGTCATGATTTTGGACCAGCTCGCTACGAGCTCGGATGAGGTCAGGGGTTTAGGGAATCAACCCCGCTGATTCCCCTGTTAGTGTGGTTGAATAATTCGGCATGGTGATCTTCTTCGGCAGCATCGGCAGTACAAACTGAAACTGATAACC
Source organism: Pyrinomonadaceae bacterium (assembly GCA_036379695.1). Taxonomy (GTDB): domain Bacteria; phylum Acidobacteriota; class Blastocatellia; order Pyrinomonadales; family Pyrinomonadaceae; genus PSRF01. The sequence continues at coordinate 1,016 of DASVGE010000395.1, forward strand.
AGTGATACTGACGGTGGCTGTTCCGGAGTTGACCGAGAAGTCGGTGGTGCGACTGATCTGAACATGGGTGGTAGACAAACCCGGCAACAGCGGCTGCGTACCACCAGCGGGATTTCCGTAAACGACCAGGTTCCTGATGTTGGCATCTTCACCACTTGCCTGATGCAGCACTGCATAACGTGCGCCACGTCGCGCTGCGTCCGTGAGTGCGTTGTGCGCCCACACGGCTCGTCCAAACTCCAACACAGCGAATACGGCCATGATGAAGACGGTAGCGCCAATGGCGTACTCAACCAGCGCTGCGCCTCTCTCGTCTTGTCTGAAGTTTTTGATGCGAAGCATGGTTTTGCCTCTAAATCGATGCCGCGTTAAGCATGTAGCGCATCGTGATGCTCGGCTTAACGTCAACGTTGAGTGACAAGGTTTTGATCTTGGTCAGCTTTCCCAGATCGAAAATCGGGTCATGCTTGTAGTTGATGATCCTGACGGTTACGGTCGCCGGAACGCCGGTGCCTCCGGCGTACGTGCCACCCGCAAACACGAGATCGACGTTCTCGACCGTGAGACCGGGCAACACTGGCGAGCCGCTGCCGGCAGTGTTGCCATAGACGACCAGCCTCTTTGCGTGCAACTGCCAGTCCGTACTGGCGCTGGTCAGAGTTTTAGAGGCCATGAATCTCCCGCCGACACGAGCGGCTTTCGCCAGTGTCGTGTACTCGTAAAAGTACCGACCAAACTCCGCTACCGCGCCGAACATCATCAACAGAATCGGTATGACGATCGCGATCTCAACCAGTTGCACACCCTGCTCATCGCGTCGAAAGCGACTCAACCAGTTGAGACGTTGCCAGCGTCGGGCATTTCGAATTTTGCGTACTCGATGATGCATGTCTGTTGCCTCCTATTTGTATAAAACAGGAGTGGTCATCAGGGGATTGGCTCCACCGCCCGGGCTGAAGCGCCCGATGCCGACGACGATATCGTCGATGTATTCAGCGCGCAGATCGCCACCGCTGCCGTTGCCCACTTTCGTTTGTAAAAAGAACTGGCCAATGCGATCGAACCTGACAATGTTCCTGCCTGGGTCAAACTCGCTTTCCTTTACGATTGGGATATAGACCACGCGGCGGTTCGGCATTCCCGGATGTGACGGCGCTTTTGAAGGGCTGCCGGTCTTGTATTGATCGTAGGTGATGTTCTCCTGGATATTGAGATCCGGAGGCATCTCCTGTGGATTCACAGCCGACGTTTGATACTCGTCGAACCTCGTGTTGACTCCCTGTCTGACGGCGCCGGCAGTCACACCGGGCTTCGTATCGACGGCGTAAACAGCTCCTGGTCCGGCACACGCATCAACGCCGCGGGCGAGACCAACACGTGCATCAGCACCGCCTGATCCGGCAAGCGCGAGGATCTGGTAGTTGCCCGGTGAAACGAACGATCCGCCTTGCGCGCGGAACGTGTAAGTTTGTCCGGCCGTAATCGGAACGCCGTAATCGATCACCATCACGGGAAGGAAATTGCAGATGTCCGTTAGCGGAACTGAATAACCGGCGGTGGCGGTTGCAGTCAGGTTCTTGCTCTTACCCAACACTACCGCCGCAAACGAAACTGCTACCGGTGACGGCGCAGTGGTGACCCGCACGAAACGAATGTTAGCGGCGGAAGCTCTGGCGGCCGACGCTCCCATGTATGAACCATTCAATGTGGTTGAAAATTCAACGTTGGCGATCGTGATTCCCGATTTGCTGAAGTTGTACTTATTGGTCGTGTTGAGAGTCGCTTGTGCTACTGCGTCGTCAATACCTTTCGGAGCGCCATTAAGAGCTGATACAGCAGCAAGCGCCGCGGCATCAGCTCCGTTCTGAAGCTCCGTCTTAACCAGGTAAAACCTGCTGATGTCGACCCCGAGTCCAACCGCCAGCAGGATGGCCAACATTCCGATTGCTGAAGTGGCCAGAATCGAACCTCGTTCCTGTTTTCTCGATCCCACTTGTACTGAACTGTGCTTCATGTTCTCCCCCTCTTTGTTTCGAATGATCGGCTCGAGTAAAGAGAGTCTTGGGGCTCAGCTGCCTTAAAAATCCGAAATCATTCTTGGATCGGGTCAGTACAATGCGATATTTCAAAAAACTCTTACTTCCATCGTCTGACCAGGTCGCTACCGCTCCCTGTACTGACCCGTTCCAAGTACGTTTCGTGTTTTGCAGCGCAACCTCTGTGTTCCGAGAACGCAGAGGCTGCACAGAGAAGAATCAACTACCAGGGCCTGACAGAACTGGGATTGGAATCCATCGTTACTGCTTTGGCGACTGGCAGGGCCGGGTTACTGTTGCGCACGCTACCGACGGCGCCGGTGCTGCCTTGTGTAGCAGTGTCGGTGGTCGTCGTCTTGGTCTTGGGCTCCTCGACTTTGGCTGGCGCTGCTGCTGGAGTTTGTTCGTTCTGTCCGGAGACTTTGTAACCGGTCTGGCCTTCGATGCCGTCACCCTTCGGCTCGAGACCCAGAGGCGAACCATTCTTCAGACCATCGATGCCACGCATGTTCGGCAGGTCGTCGCCGTTGACTGGCTTGACCATACGCGCGGTCACGAAGAACATCAGCTCCGTCTCTTTCTTCTCGAATGACTTTGATTTGAAGAGCGCGCCGATTACAGGAATGTCGCTGACGATTGGAATACGCGACAAAGTCTTGGTTTCAGTGTTGTCGAGCAAGCCGGCGAGTGCGAACGACTGACCGTCACGCATCTCGATGCCGGTCTTGGCGCGACGGGTGCGCAGTGCAGGAACGACGAAACCGTTAAAACGGATGCCGGTGCTGAAGTCGATAGTGGAAACTTCCGGTTCGAGTTCGAGACGGATATGGTCTTCGTCGATGATCGTCGGTTTGAAGTTCAGGCGGATACCATATTCTTTCCAAACTATCGTGATGCCGCCACTTCCCTGGGTATTGGTCTGAAGCACCGGTACCGGGAACTCACCGCCGGCGAGGAAGCTTGCCTGTTGACCGTTCATCGCGACCAGGTTTGGTTCGGCCAACTCACGGAAGGCACCTTCCTGGCGCAGGACGCGGAGCATGGCCGCAGTGTTGAGCCCTCTGTTGAAAAGCAACACGTTAAGTGCTGGCTGCAAGATGGCAGAGGCAGAACCAATGACTGAGTCGCTGATCTGGCTTGGACCACCACCACTGTTTGCATAGCCGCCAGTTTGCCCGTTGGTCAGGAACGACGTGCCGTAGTCGCGCAGCTTGTTGCGATTCACTTCGGCGACACGTACTTCGAGTTGAACCTGCGTCGCGGCCGAAACCGGTGACGTCAGCATGTTCACGACTTTGAAGTTCGCCGCTTCGACAACACTCTGCACCTGCGCTGATGTAGCGGCATTCGCCACGCTGCCGGAAATCACAACTGACCCGGCGGCCTGGCTGAGACGAATGTCGTCTTTCGGAAACAGCGCGCGAATCTGGGAGTCGATCAGGGAGAGATTGGCGCGGACGTAAACGTCAAACACCAAAAACTGGCCGCCGGTCTGCTCCCAGGCGATGAAGTTGACCTGCCCGGAAGTTTTTCCATTCACGAGCACCTGGTCGGGAGTGACGAGCACGGCTTCGGCGATTTCGGGATTCGAAACCGAGAAGCGGCCCACCGGGCGATCGAAATTGATCACGCGCGACTGTCCCACCAGAACGTTGACGGCAATCGCCTCTTTGTTCTGACTGAACGACGCCTTGTAGGAGTTTTCCTGGGCGTGCGCGATGGATGTGGCAAAGATAGTAATCAGGGACGCCAGCAATAAACTCACTCGGCGTGAAATTGGGGAACGGCTCTGCATGATCTTTATGCTCCTTTGTTTCAAGCGATCGCCAATGCGATCAACTTCAGTAGTTCAGTTACGTGAGTGCTGTTTATGGAAACTCGACGCTGCGTTTCTTTGCGCCTTCGATCATTTCCACTTGCGCACGCGGAGTGGGTTGAGGAGCTGGGGCTGCTGCTGGCGCTGCCTTCGGCGCCGGCGCTGATCTGCGCACTGGTCGCGATTCCGACTTGGGCTGTTCACTCTTCAATGCACCGGGCTCGGGAACCGGCGTGGCGGTGTCGCCACCTAACAGATTGCGCTTGTTGACGCCCGGAGTTTGTTCGTCGCCCTGGTCGATCTGGTTACGCATCACGAGCTGCAACTTGCCTTCCGTAGCGGCGAGTGCGAGTTTCTCAGCTTGTTCCGGAGTAACCTGGAGGGTGACGGCCTTGACGCTATTGGCTTCGCGTTCGTTTTCAGGCTTGTCGATGTTCTGACCGTTGGCCAGGACCTTGATGTTCTGAAGAACGATCTTGGAGATCGGATCCTGGTGGCCGGAACCTTCGCGCGGGTCGATGGTGACAACTACGTCAACCAGAGAACCCGGCATGATGAAACCGGAAATACCGGCGGCATCGTCAACCTTAACGGTCATGGCGCGATAACCTTCCGGTATCACGGCGGACAGGCCGGCTGCGGTTCCTTCGGCTGCGAGTTTGGTTTCAGTGACTGGTTCCTTGGCAGCGATGTTCACCACTGCCACGCGGCCGGCCAGCTTTTCAAGTGAGTCAAATGCTCCGTCGGGAGTTGATTCCTTGGGAAACTGGACCATCATGAGCTGCTCGGCAACGATCTTGCTTCCGATCGGTATCGTTACCTTGGCCACGGCGACCTTGTTCAGGTTCTTGCCGTAAGCCTGGGCGCTCGATAAGTATCTGCTGACTGAAACGGCAGCGAGCACTCCAAAAATCAGCGCCCCTACCAAAACTATGAAGAAACGTTTGTTTCGCATGGAATCAACTCTCCGTTCTCGCCAGGCC
>DASVGE010000396.1:0-18016 GCA_036379695.1 Pyrinomonadaceae bacterium
GTAGCTGCTAACGTGAGACTCCACGGGGCAAGCCCGTGGCATCTTGAAGAGTGGCTGCTAACGTGAGACTCCACATGATCGCGAACGGGTTGCTTTCCATTATGTTCACGGCTTCTTAAACTGGCACGACATTATTTACGATCCCAGTGGCAAGGTCCTTGCCCTCAAGTCCTGGGACGAAAGAAAACGATTCGATATGTATTTCGTCGGCGCCGAACACCTCACAGGTAATTGGTACCTGGGCCACTTCGGCGATTGATCTTAAGCTCAGCAATTTGTAAAGGATGGTGCAACTATGGAAGACCCGAACGTTTCCGTCGCATCGCTCAAGTTCCTCGCGGGGTTCTTTCGAGAGGAAACCTACAACATCCAATACATATGGGGTAAGTTCGCGGAAATCATGACCGATCCGGAGGCGCCCATGTACTTCCGGGACGACAGTTGGGAACAGGATTGGTTCCTCGCGAAATATGCAGTAGATGAACCCGCCCTCGGGATGACATCTCGATACTTGCCGCCTTCGGAGTTCCACGCGTTCCCAACATTCGACGCCGCGTCATGTGTCGAGCAGATCAGCAAAGCGACTGGCCTGACCTTCAAGCAGAGTTGTGCCCCCTTCCAGGTATCCGCGCTCTTCAAAGAACAACCTTCCGGCACACTAACACTGCCGTCAGCACTGGAGGAGTTTTACGATCTCAGATCGCGCATTCGTGCGCAGCGTGATCCCGCGATGACAGAGTTGAACCAGATCATCGCCTGGCTTAACCTCGCCCTGGGCCAACTCTTCAAGGGCCTTGCGCTAACGCCCGTCGAATCGAACATTCAGCAGATCCTTCAAGTTTGCGACCAGCGCTGGTCCCTCGTCTGGAACGAGAAGGACGACTACGAAGACCACATGCCGGTGCCGGAGCTGATCCAATGGAAATCAGATGTGTTCTACGGCGCCAAACTCCTTGATGTGGGTTTGGACATGCACCCGAGCCGGCAGGGACAGTCCGAGCAGTGGCGTGAAGACTGGGCCTGGCTTAGCGCCGACACTGATCGCGAACTGGCGTTGGCAGCAGTCCAAAAGGCTGCGCAGATCATGGTCTCCATTCCCGTCTGCCTCTTTCTCCAGCAAAAATTCCGCGAAGCAGACAATTCCGTCACGACGGGCCACTTACTCGCCGCCGTCATTTTCCGTCGCTGGGTGCTTCAACTGCAGACGATGGCGTGGCTGGAGAACGCGCTGCAGCAGTCGTGGCAGCACGTCCGGACGCAGGATCTCACTACCTTTGCTTTCAGCGCGCTGCGGCCACACTGGCCGCGAAGAATCTTCGGGCTTAGTCACAGGAGTATCGACGTCAAGGCGACACTCTCAGCCATGCGCGCGTGGTCCAACTTCCGCTATTCAATTGACGCCACTTCCATCCCTCACTGGGAAACGAACGTCGCGCAAGTGTGGGGACTGTTCAGCACGATGCCCGCGCTCATTCGCATTCCTTCCGAACACTACGAGGATTCGGCCTGGTGCCGTCGCGAGCGTGAGATATTCGAATACCTGCGCGATCAGCAGGATTTCCTGGACGGCCGCTTCTTCATTGAAGTGCCACAATCAAATCTAAATGCGCTTGATGTTGTGATTCCAGAGCCTGCCGGAGAAGAAATCGGGTTTTTCAAAACGGGGCAGTTTCCTAAACTTACGACGGTGTTCACCCTCTTTCCATTTGAACCGTGGGAGAACAAACTGTTGGCCTGTGCAGCCGCTGTTAGAAATATCTTTCTCCGGTTGCAGGACGCTGCCATCACCAACAACGCCTGTTTGACGCTCGCCAGAGGCTTTGCTCCACCGCAGGAGTTCGTGCCGTTGACGAATCATCCTGATGGTTGGGCGTCTGTGATGAGCCTCTTTGCAGACTGCCAGCGCGAATGGGGAGACGAAGCCGATGTCTTTCCGATATCTGTTCTGCCGGAGACTTACTCTCGTGAGGCAATGATTGCTGATATCGATCGTCTCAACACCGTCATCGACTTGAGCGACGGTCTTTTCAATGAGGCTGACGTGTTGGCAGCTTTCGAGTGGCACCGCACCGTGCTTCCATCTGTAATTGGAAACCATAAGTACGGTAGCTTCTTCGCGATCGACTATTGCACGTTGACGGAGGAAAGTTGGTCCCACGACGAGAGGTTCATGGTCATCCGCGGGCTGAACCGGATCCGGACTTCGATTCCGCTCTGGTTTCTCCAGCGCGAGGGCCAGCGCGTAGACGAATGGAAGGGGATGGGCGTCAATCCGGTTTTCACTAAGTACGTGCCGGGACAGTGGGATTGGATGATGGAGCTTCTCTATTCTCCGACGTGGCCCGCTGAATTCCAGAAAGACTCCAAACTCCGCTTTTCAAACAAGCTCTCGGCGGCGTGCGAAGCGACGAAGGAGAGAGGGAACGACTACTACCGCGGAAAGATCAACTAGAAACACTTCTTTGGAGAAATCACATGCACGAAAAGCGCATTCGGAATATTCTTCTCAAGGTTGTTGCTACGTTTCTGCTTCTCACATTGCCCACTTCCGCGTATGCGTGGGGACCCACCGGTCACCGCGTCGTCGCGGAGATAGCGCAACGGCATCTGACACCGGCTGCGCAGTCCAGGGTGTCGCGCCTTCTGGACGGCCGCACGCTTGCCGATGTCGCGAACTGGCCCGACGATCTGCGGTCTGACCCACGTTTCGACAAGTACAAGCCACTACATTTCGCCACCGTTAAGAACGGCATCGCCAGCTACCGCGATTCGGAGAAAGCTCGTTGCGGTGATGTGGTGGTTGCTATCGATGCCTTCAGTGCTTTCCTTCGCACCGGTTCGCGCGACGCTCTCTACGTTGTGAAGGCGCTTTCAGATAAAAGCGATGGAACGGGCCAGGGCGCATGCAATCCAAAGGAAACCGAACCGCTCTCACCCGGCCAGGCACTCAGCTTCCTGGTCCATCTCATGGGCGATCTTCACCAACCGCTTCACGTCGGCGGCACCGATCTCGGCGGCAACCAGGTGAGCGTGAACTGGCTGGACCGATGGAAGTCGAATCTTCATTCCATCTGGGATGACGAGATGGTCGACCACGAACGCTACGACTACACCGAGTATGCGCGTTTTCTGGACCGTGCGAGCAAAGCGGATGAAGCGCGCTGGACGACCGGCGACACCATCTCCTACGCCGACGAGGCGATCGCCATGCGCTCGAAACTCTATGTATATCCTGACGGCGAAACAGCTGGCATCCCTAAGATCTCCTATAAATATATCGGCGCACACCGCGAGCGCATGCGCGAGCAATTGCTCAAGGGCGGCCTGCGCCTCGCTGCTGTCCTCAACTCAATCTTCCAATAGAGGGTTCGATGAAGATAACTGCAACACTCGGAGTGCTGATCTTTCTGCTAGGTGTTCTCACTCCGCGCCAGGCAAAGTCGAAGCGCCCGCCAGTCTTTCTGAATCACTTTTATGTGGTGCTCGATTCAGCTACATACAAGGACATCGAGCAGAGCGCGTTTCTGCGTGGAGAGTTTGCCGTGACGGAGCAGCGGACCACGGTCCGGACTGACATGACGTATACGGGCCTGTATTTCTACGGCACGAACACCTATTTCGAGTTCTTTGATGTGGCTAGCGATCCATCGAATCAAGTAGGCTTCAGCGGGATCGCCTTAGGAGTTGATCGGGAGGGAGAACTGCAATCAGCCGGTAAAGAGCTGTCCTTCAGTTTCTCTATGGACCAGGAAACGATTACGAGACAGTACAACGGGAAACAAGTTCCATGGTTCTATGCCGGCAAGCTGAAAGACTTTCCGCTAGGTTCCAGTCTTGCCGTTTGGTTCATGGAGTATCTTCCGCAATTTCTAAATGAATGGAACCCTCAGTCGGGCGCGCGTAATCAAGGGATGAGCCGAAAGCAGATCCTGCAACGCTACTCGGCCGTGTTAAAAGACATCCCGCCCAAACCTTATTTTGACGATGTGATCGCCTTGACAGTCGCCGTTAATGATGCGCACGGCAAAAAGTTGGCCGAGCTGTGCAAGCTGCTGGGATATACCGAGCGCAACGACGGCGATGTAACGGTATTGAAAGGACGTGACATAGAGTTGCGCCTGGTCCCGCAAACGGAAACGTCGCGGGGCATTCGGGAAATTAAAATGCGCGTCAGCAGGAAGCCGAAGGATAAGGACGAGTTTCGATTCGGGTCGAAATCGGTTCTCAAGTTCCACAGTAACGGACTTGCAACGTGGTCGTTCTGATAGCTTTAGCCACGGATGAACACGGATTTCATACACGGATTTTCTTAATCTGTGAATGTAATCCGTGTTCATCCGTGGCTTATTTCGCCTTTATGTTTGACTCCAGGCTGCAATGCGAAGACTGTGAAAGTTCGTGAGAGCACGCGCCGATAGTGTAAGATCTGCCCGGAGCTGATTAATTGAAACGTTGCCCAGAATGTGATTCATTCTTTCCCGATACAGAACAATTCTGTGAGCTTGACGGGACGCTGCTCGTAACCGTTGATGAGACGCCCACAGTGCCTGTTGACGGAGCAGCTGTCGCGCCTCAGCCACAGTCAAGCCTCGGACTGCTACCAATCGGAGTGCTCGCGGGAATTCTCCTGGGCGGCCTGCTGGTTCTCTTTTACTTCACTATGGTCCGTCAAACGGCGCCGGAAAATTCCAATGTAGCCAGTTCCAGTTCGAGCGCGCCGCAACAAGAATTCCTCAATCCTCGTCAGCCTGCTCGAACGGCAACTGCCGATGCTTCACCAGAACCGTCAGTCGAGCCTTCGCCGTCGCCAAGTGTCGAAACACCCTCGCCTCAGGGTAGCTCCGCGCAAGTCGAATTGAGCAACTCTCCAGTCTCAACTGCGGCCGGCGAAAAGGCCAATGCCGTCGTGATTAGACTGCAAAGTGGTCTCACGATCGAAGCTGACGAAGCATGGCAAACGGGAGAAGGAATCTGGTATCGCAAACACGGTGTCGTGGCTCTTCTCGATCCGAAGAACGTTAAAGTGATCGAGAGAGCGTCGCCCGCAGCACCTCAGCCATCCGCCTCGAGCAGTCCATCACCATAGCAGCGGAGAGATAAAGGTGAAGACTCGAACATGAAACCGGCGATTCTTGTCGTCACGGGAGCGTCTGGCAGCGGAAAGACTGCTGCCGTCCACGCTCTCGATGCACGCGCCCTGCCAGGTGTTCGTTGCTACTACTTCGACACGGTTGGTGTGCCCTCACGCGAGGAGATGGAGCGCGACTTCGGCGGAGGCGAGAATTGGCAGGCGCTGACGACAGAGAGATGGCTGGAAAGGCTGGCTGCCGATCCGGATCGCGCGGAAGTCTACGTTCTCGATGGACAGACGCGCCTCTCATTCATTAGGAGGGCCGCAGGGCGAGTTGCCGTAGACATCGTGCACATCGTGCTGCTGGACTGCGCACCTTCTGTTCGCAACCGGCGACTTATCGAACTGCGTAGACAGCCTGAGCTGGCGAATCCCGACATGGATTGTTGGGCTGCGTACTTACGTGGCCAGGCAGACGCCCTTGACTTGCCGGTGATCGATACGACGAGTCTGGAGATCGATGCCGTCGCAGATGCTCTGGCCGTTCATGTTGAAAGGGTCCGTGCCGAGCTGTTGCGCGCCAGGAAGTGAATCAGGAAAACGCGGTTATTGTGTTTGGCAGTCGTTGTATGGGCACTGGCTTCGGACTGCCTTGCAGTTGGACCGGCAACTCCGGCGCACAACAAATCTTGTCCAAACGCTTCAGATCCTGCTGCATCGACGGATCATTCGCCAGCCACGCGCGCACATCCGCAAGCACTTTCGCCGCGTTCTCATCCTTCGGCGTCGAAACCCTGTAGTGCATCCAGATTCCTTCGCGTCGTGCTGCGACAATACCCGCACGGCGCAAATAGGCCAGGTGCCGGCTAATCTTCGGCTGATTCGTTTTCAATATCTCCACGAAATAACAGACGCAGACCTCTTGATTCCCCATCAGGTTGATGATCCGCAGCCGGGTTGAATCGGCCAATGCCCTAAAGAACAACTCACGATCGAAAGGCTTCTCTTTCCTTGTCATAACGCCCCGCATAATACCATAAAACACATATGCCTTGACATATATCTATTTTTGCAGGATACTGCGCCCGTTTGCATATGCGTTTGCGCGTATATGATTAGAATGGCTGGTCCGGCAGGAAGTTCTGCGGCACTGGCCCCAAACCAAATGAGGAGTATGGAGATGCAAAACGAACAAAAACCGGTTCAGGCGCTGAAGGCCCACCTGGCGTTGAACGTGAAAGATGTGGAAGCAAGCCTTGGGTTTTATCGAAAACTTCTGGGCATTGAACCAAGCAAAGTCCGAACGGGTTACGCAAAATTCGACGTTCAAAATCCACCATTAAACCTGACGCTTAATCAGCATGTTTTTAATGAACGTGGTGCGCTCTCGCACCTGGGAATTCAGGTGGCATCTACGGAGGATGTGCTCGCCGTTCGCGAGCGGTGGACCGAGGTCGGCTTGTTAACCCGCGACGAAATGCAAACTAACTGCTGTTATGCACTGCAAGACAAGACCTGGGTGCGTGATCCCGATGGCAACGAGTGGGAAGTGTTCGTCGTGCTTGAAGACAATCTGCCGGAAACTGCACCTTGCGAGTGCGGAACAAAGCTGGAGGAAACGGAGAGCAAAGCTGAGACATTGAAGGCGGAAACCTCGGCTGCCTGCTGTGCGCCAACACCGATTGGAGTCACAAATGCGTCAGCCGTTAGCAAAGCGGGTTGTTGCTGAAGTATTCGGAACGTTTTTCCTGCTGGCCGCAGTGGTTGGTTCAGGCATCATGGCTGAGCGCCTTGCAGGTGGTAATGTCGCTCTCGCCCTGCTCGCCAACACTGCGGCTACAGGAACTGCGCTCGTCGCTTTGATTATAAGTTTCGCGCCGATGTCGGGCGCGCACTTTAATCCGGTAGTGACGCTCTCTTTTGCTTTACGTCACGATTTGCTTTGGCGGGATGTTCCGTTCTATATGCTGGCGCAGTTGCTGGGTGGAATTGGCGGGGTTATCGCAGCAAACGTGATGTTTGGGTTGCCGGCGGTTTTTGCGTCTCGACATCCCAGAACCGGGTTGGCCCAACTGTTCAGTGAATTCATTGCGACGCTTGGATTAGTAAGTGTGATTCTCGCCGCCAGCCGCTCGACGATTGCTGTTGTCGCGATTGCCGTAGGCGCGTACATCAGCGCCGCGTACTGGTTTACGGCTTCAACGTCGTTTGCTAATCCGGCAGTAACTGTTGCCCGTTGTTTGAGCGACACCTTCGCGGGCATTCGCCCAGTTGATGTGCCAGGTTTTGTTCTGGCCCAACTCGCGGGCGGTGTTGTTGCTACAGTCTTATTCCGATGGTTAGCGCCAACGCGGGACAACGAATAATGGAAAGCAAACCCTACAAGTTTTTGTTTTTGTGCACGGGCAATTCAGCGCGCAGCATCATTGGCGAATACCTGTTGAGACAACTTGGCGGATCTCGCTTTCAGGTGTTCAGCGCCGGTTCGTTTCCCACGGGTAAAGTCAATCCCCTCGCCATTCAGGTCTTGAGCGACGTTTACAACATCGATGCTTCTCAAGCCCGTAGCAAATCGTGGGAAGAGTTCAAAGATATAGAATTTGATTTCGTCGTTACTGTGTGCGACAACGCTCGCGAAACCTGTCCCTTGTGGCCGGGGCAGCCAATGGTGGCGCACTGGTCAAGTCCCGATCCCGCAGCCGTAGAGGGAACTGATGCGGAAAAGTATCGCGCCTTTAAGGAAGTGGCTTTCCAGATTAACCATCGACTCCAACGATTTACATCACTGCCACTGGACAAACTTGATCGAGTCAAAATTGCCGCTGCTATCGAGGAAATCGGAAAATGAACTGCGAGAACATCACTATCACTGACGCCTCCTCCGACGATTTGCGCGACATTCTGGACCTGCTCTCTCAAGTCCAGTTGCCACACGACGGAGTAGCAGAAACTCTGAGCGGATTTCTAGTTGCCAGAGATGAATCTTCACGACTGATTGCTACGATCGGGCTTGAACATCATGGCAATACTGCGCTCTTGAGATCCGCTGCGGTTGCGCCGGAATATCAAGGTTGCGGGATTGGCTCCCGGTTGACCGAAAAACTTCTCGAGCGAGCGACTCGTGATGGCGTTGAAAGAGTGGTGCTGCTGACCACCACGGCGCGTGAATTCTTTGCGCGACGTTTCGGTTTTTGTGAAAACTCGCGCACTGTCTTCGACAAAGAGCTGGCAGGATCATCGGAATGGAACCTGCCACGTTGTTCAAGCGCGGTATGTATGAGTCTCGATTTGCGGAGATGAATGGGCATCCTTGTTGGACATCTCTTGAAATGAAAACATTTGATCGTTGCAATCTCTATCTCACTAACATGCGGCGCAATCCTCAACTCCGGCGCACAAGTCCGCAATCTCCCGAAGTCATCTAAACGCCGAACCGACATTTACAGAATCGGTGCCACTGTGACAGGCGTGAAGTCTGAATCATCTACTGTGAGCATGGTTGCAATGAAGGGCGCTACGGAACACCCACTATTCAGTAGCGCCCTTTTGAGGCGTCACGCCCCGCTACGATCTCGCGACGCCCCGCCTCACGTCTGGGCTTTCGTGAGGCTTGCCGCAAAACTGACGGCTTTATATCGTCGCTGAATCGTTTGATTCAACGTGTCTCGCGCAATTGGGATTTCAAAACTTCTTGCCAGATTTATGATGTGATGCAGACACACTTGCACGGGCCCGCGAAGGCGGGTTGATTGCCCTCACTGCAAGCCACTGCTTATCGGATCAAACTGATGATCGTAAGAATCAGCGTGGTTGTCATGGTGTATGACGATGATGTTGGGCTCGGTGGCGGCGGCACCGGAGCTGGAGCGCCGGGGGAATCTATCTGTCCGGCAAAGACTGAAACAGCAAGCGTCAAGCTGAGCATCGCTACCGCACAAGTCTGGCGTAGAGTGTTCATAGTGGCCTCCTGCAGTGATGTAAAAAAATTTGCATGAGTCGAGAAAATTTGCATCAACCTAGTCGAGTAGAAAGTTTGTTGCAAGAGGGATAGCGAGTGCGTAAGATTTGCCCGCAGTTACTTCCTTGCTTTCAGTAAAAGTCGTTCTCACATGACATTGCGTGCCTCACTCTTACGTGAATTGCTCAAGCCGAACCTCAAAGTGGGAGGCAGGGCGGAGCTATGCTGTGAACTTGCGAAAGACTTTGAAAATCAGGGAGAGTACGAGCAAGCGCGCGAGGTACTTAGCGATCTTTGGCCACGCATGGACCAACGTCCGAGACTGAAAGGCTTAGAGGAAAGCACAAGTGGCGAAGTGCTTTTGAGAGCGGGCGTATTAATAGGATGGATTGGTAGTAAGAATCAGATCGCGGGGGCGCACGAGAGATCGAAAAATCTAATCAGCGAAAGCCTCACCATATTCGAGTCACTTAGTTATCCAAAGAAGATAGCCGAAGCACAGACCGAACTCGCTCTGTGTTACTGGCGTACTGGCGAGGTCAACGAAGCGCGCGATCTACTTAATGAAGCGCTTTCGCACTTAACCACGGATAGCGAGTTAAAGGCCTTGGCGTTGCTACGACTGTCGATTGTAGAAAAGAGGGCTGACAACTACAGCAAGGCATTGCGCATTCTCGACAAGAGCGTGGCCTTGTTTGAGAAATTAAACAATCAGACATTGAAAGGTTGCTACCATCAAACTCTCGCCGATGTGCTGGAGAATGTTTGGGCCTCGGATGGCCCACCCCATTATCTTGATCGTGCATTGGTTGAATACGCTGCCGCCAGTCATCACTTTGAACAAGCAGAGCACAGAGCCTATCTCGCCAACGTTGAAAACAATCTCGGCTTTCTACTCTACAAGGTCAACCACTGCCAGGAAGCTCACGAGCGTCTGGATAGTGCGCGCCGGATCTTCGCTAAGCTAAAAGACAAAACCGCAGCCGCACAAGTTGACGAAACTCGCGCCCGCGTATTTCTGAAAGAGCAACGAGACGAAGAAGCCGAAAAGGTTGCGCGAGACTCTGTGCGAACATTGGAAGATAGCGATCGCCAATCATTGTTAGCTGAAGCACTGGCAACACACGGGACCGCTCTCGCTCGCCTCGGACGCTACAGCGCCGCGCTTGCAGCGTTTCAGCGCGCTATTGCAATAACGCAGCATATCGGTTCAATCAATCGGGCGGCTCACGTAGCGCTCACTTTGGTCCAGGAGATAGGTGAAAGGTTAACAGTTGCAGAGGGCGCACGCCCCATTTCCGGGCGGACGCTCAGTGATGAGCTGCGTGCCGTTGAGCACGACTTGATAAAACACGCGCTTGAGGAATGCGAAGGCAGCGTTACCTACGCGGCGCGTCGCCTTGGGATGACTTATCAAAATCTAGACTACGCACTAAACACCAGGCACAAAGACTTGCTCAAGCAGCGGACGCCAGCGCGGCGAAGACGACGGAAATAGTAAGGGAGATAAGTTAATGGAAATAGGTGGCCTCGGACTGCCAGAAATCATTATTCTATTGGTTGTCTTTCTGATGCTTGTAGTACCACCAGTGGCGATAATTGCTTTGATTGTCTTTCTCGTCAAAAGAAACAAGCATTCGAATGCGAGCACGAAGAAGTGCACTTTCTGCGCCTACTCGATTCCGGTAGAAGCCAAGCTTTGTCGATTCTGCGGCAGAGAAGTAGCGCAATAAGCGAGCCTAGTCGCATGCTGGTCAGTGAACTTGGCCTTGCCATCCAACATTCCTGGATAGGACACAACCATGAATACAATAACCCTTTCTTTATTCTCGCTGCTCGTGATCTTTGGTGGGCACTTTGCGAATGCAAAGAAGGTCCGTCCGGCTGATTCCCCCGATGGTGTCGTCAGGGAGTTATACCGAGTACACAACGATGGCAGAGGCGGCGTCTTTGAAGCCAGAGGAAAGGTGTACATCTACAAGTACTTCGATCAGAAGCTTGCTGATCTGATCTGGAAGAACATCACCGAGACACCGGAAGGAGAAGTTGGTAATCTCGACTTTGATCCACTCTACAACGCGCAGGACACGAAGATTACAAACTTCCAGGTAAGTACGACGGTGGTGGAAGGTAATCAATCTACCGTCACCGTAAACTTTCGTAATTTCGGTCAGCGCACAAGAGTCAAATTCAAACTCCATCGCGATAAAGAAGGCTGGAGAATAAGCAACGTGATCTATGGTGACGGCTCTGATCTGTTCAAGCTTTTGAGCGCGCCCACCGTTGCCTCAAAGTCGAAAATCATTCTTCGACCTGGTCGGTGATCAGCATGCTCCAAGTGCGAATCAGACTTGAGCCAAAGCCAGCTCACCCTAACGCCACTCATTCGTACCGATCAGAATCCTCACGATTACGGGTGAATTCGCCAGCAGCATCGTCAGCCACGTGCGAGATCGGTGGATGTCTTCCGCCAGATAGAACATCCGCGGCGGGAAATAGATCAGCAACGCAATGAAGCTCAGAAAGAAAAGGCGCCCCACAAATTCTACTGGACCAGATGGCCTGCCGAGATCGGCAAAGGTGAGCAGGTTCCAAACAATCTGGAAGAGAATCATATTGATGAATATGCAGACGTCGCCAAGTGTCTCGCTTTCAGGCTGTCGCAGAAACGGATACTTTGGCGGTTGCTTAGGGGCAGAGAAGTATCGATAGATCAGAAACGTTTGCACTATCGTGCAGATCAGTCCGGCAATAATCAGCGGCACAAACACGGCGCCGTTCTGCAGCAACCGCTCACCAAATAAGAACCTTCCCACGCCCGTAAGAATCGCCGAAACCAGCACCAGGTTCAGGCAGAAATAAAAGATAGGATTGAACAGACAGCCTGAGAAATTAGAGTCAAGGTCGATGTTCTTCCCATGAGCTTTCAAGCGGCGATGAAAATGCCAACGCTTCAGCACTGCACCTGCTGCCGGCAACACCCACATCGCCACGCACCCCAGCGAAAGCACAAACTGCGCCAGCGGCTCACCATCAGCCATTCGGAACAGTTCTACGACATAGCTTGTCAGCCACTGCATCAGCAGCAAATTTAGAAAGAAGACAACGATGTCGAGCAACACGCCGCGATTTTCTTCCGCCAGAATTCTTCGTATTGACATGTCGTGAAGGCAGGTATATCGTCTGCCGTACTCATAGCCCTTTATATATAACTTTTGTGCTGATTGAAGGCTGAAGTTGAACCTGGGAACTGAATTTTCTTTTCGAGAGAGTTGTCTCTCTTCACTGGTTCATAATTTACTCTAAACACTTAGACCCTTAGATGCTCTGCAAATGAAATGGGCGGCAGAGTGTAACTCGTCCTCTAACCTCTTGGGAGCCTCAAAAATGAATAGCAAGAATCGAAGACGATGGTCGTTCGGTCTTTTTGTCGCGACCTCGGTTGTTGTTCTGGTAGCAAGTTTCGGCCCAACACATGTTTGGAGCAATGCCACTCATGGTTCGGGAAATTTCCAGACCGGAACAGCAGCCCGGCAGCCTCAGGGACCGGCTAATTTCGACATACGCGAGGATAAATCAGGACAACAGAAGCTTGAAAATCGACGCCAAAAAAGAGGCGCCAAGCAGAAGGAACGTACGGACGAGATACTGAACTCGAGTTCCGTCGCGCAAGAAAGGCTCGCAGCTAATTTGCCGGGCGTGCGCCTTGTTATGGGTGAAGCACTGAGAACTCCGGAAAGCGTTTTCAGTACCAACGGCAAAAAGTTTCTTACCAAGCCTTCTAAACAGTCGCGTGAAAAGATCGTCAGGGATTTTCTTGGCGCCAACGCCGCAATGTACGGGTTGACGCAGAGAGAAGTCGCTCAACTAAAGAAGATCGCGGATTACACAAACCCCGCCGGTAATTTATCGTGGGTGGAACTCCGCCAGGAAATAAATGGACGTCCTGTATTTCAGGGTGAAGTGCGTGCGGTCCTTACAAGCGAAGGTGAGTTGGTCGGCACCGTGAGCCGGCTCGCGCCGGCGCTTGAAAACGCGATCATCAATCCCGCCGACGTGAAGGTGAACCGGATCAGCGCCGCCCAGGCAGTAAGTAAGGCCGCCGAGTCAATCGGAATGACAGTGGACCCGGCCGGACTGGTAGTCAAAGAGACATCGGCTGACGGTAATACCGTTGTTTTTGAACCTGGACCTTTCGCCGATGAGGTTAGAGTTGACCTTCAGTATTTCCCCCTCGAACCAGGTGTGATAACTGAAGCATGGTCGATGGTTCTTTGGCAGGAAGCTCCGGCTTATTACGTCATTGTCGACGCAGAGGAAGGTGGCGATCTGCTGTGGCGCAAGAACATCACCAACGAGCAAACACAAACAGCTACCTACTCGGTTTACAACGACGACAATCCGGCGCCTCTTTCTCCAAGTAATGCATTCCCGGGATCCGGCATACAGGGCGCGCCGATTTCCCGAACGCTTTTCACACTAATCAGTGAGGGCCCTGCTTTTAACGACCTCGGTTGGATACCGGACGGCGTTAACACAACGACCGGCAACAACGTGGATGCGGGTCTCGACATCGTGGCGCCGAACGGGATCGATCCCGCCGGACGCCCGATCGGCGCTCCCTTCCGCGTTTTCGATTTTCCGTACAACCCACCGCCGGGAATTCCTCCACCAGGTGATGCACCAACCCTCGCCAATTATCGCAACGGCATCGTGACGGACCTGTTTTTCTGGTCCAATCGTTACCACGATATTCTCTACCAACTGGGCTTCACTGAAGCTGCGCGTAATTTTCAGTTGAACAATTTCGGACGCGGCGGTCTCGGTAATGACTTTGTCCGCGCGGAAGCTCAGGATTCGGCGAGTACAAACAACGCGAACTTTGCAACACCTGCGGACGGTTTACTGCCACGCATGCAAATGTTCATTTTCACCGGCCCCACTCCCGACCGCGACGGCGATCTGGATCACGACATTGTCATTCACGAGCTAACTCACGGTACTTCGAACCGGCTGCATGCCAACGCGTCCGGCCTAGCCAGCACCACTTCCGTCGGCATGGGCGAAGGTTGGTCGGATTTCTACGGACGTGCGATTCTCTCGACGGCCGACGAAGACATCAATGGTCTTTATCCGGCTGGTCCTTACGCCACGTGGCAACTCGGACCGATCGGCACCAACAGCTATTACTATGGCATTCGCCGTTTTCCTTATGCGCTGAAAACAACGCTTGGTCCCAACGGCAAGCCACACAACCCGCTAACTTTTGCGGATACGGATCCGGCACAACTCAATACCACCGATGGCGCGTTTCCGGAGAGTCCGATTAACTTTTCGGGCAATGGCGCTACTGAGGTCCACAACCTCGGTGAGATCTGGGCTTTGGCGTTATTCGAGATGCGAGCGCGCCTCATTAACAATCTGGGCTTTGCGACGGGTAACCAACGCGCATTGCAGATTGTTACCGACGGCATGAAGCTGGATCCGGTCAATCCCAACATGCTACAGGGCCGCGACTCCATTCTCGCCGCAGACTGCGCCGGCTTTGCAGGCGCTGACGAACTACAGATCTGGGACGGATTTGCTTCTCGTGGCATGGGCTTTAGTGCGCGTGTCAACGCCGGCTCGTCCGTTACCGAAGCGTTTGACACCCCGCACCTGAGCTTAGGCAACGTAGTCGTTTCAAACGATTCGTGCGACAACCTGGGAGTCGCAGATCCAGGCGAATCCGTCACGTTGACCATACCTTTAACTAATCCTTTCTGCGCGACTTCGATCAACGGGACTACGGTAAGTGTTGGCGGTGGAGCCCCGGTAAGTTACGGCGACATTCCGGCCGGCGCTACAGTTTCGAAAGGCATTCCCTTTAACGTACCCGAGGAGATTTCCTGCGGCGCGCAATTGCCGGTCGAAGTCACGATTAATAGCAGTCTCGGACCCGTGACTCGAACGTTTGTTCTTCAGATTGGAACTCCAACCGGAATACTGCCGGCGAATACCCATAGCACCGGAAACATCGCCGTACCAATTCTCGACAACACCACGGTCGATATTCCGATCACGGTTAGTGACACCGGTGCAGTTGGAGACGTTAACGTTTCCGTTCGTTTGAACCACACATTCGACGGCGACGTGCAACTCCGCTTGATCGCGCCCGACGGCACCATCGTCAATCTCGTCAACAACCGTGGAGGTACCGGCGATAACTTTGGCACCGGCGCGAATGATTGTTCCGGAACGCCAACTGTCTTTGACGATTCCGCTGCGGTAGCAATTAGCGCGGGTGTAGCTCCCTTCGCCGCGACGTTTAGACCTGAGACTCCACTCTCCGCCCTAAACGGAAAAGAGATGAACGGCATCTGGAAATTGAGAGTAACCGATACGGCAAACATCGACACCGGGTCCGTTGGTTGTGTCAAACTCGAAATCAGAGAGCAGTTGTATTTCTGCTGTGGCGTTGCCGGAACACCACTGATCGAGGCCGCGCCTCCTCCAGTGCTGGTAACCGAGTGCGGCAGCAATGGAGCGGCAGATCCGGGTGAGGTTGTGACCATGAGCTTCGCCATGAAGAACAACGGCTCCGGTCTTACTACGAACCTGAACGCAACACTGCAATCTTCGGGAGGCATAACGCCTCTCAGCGGACCACAGAGTTATGGGGTTCTTAGTCCGATTGGTCCGGCTGTTTCCAGAGACTTTACGTTTGCAGTTGATGCATCCGTGGCCTGCGGCGGCAGTGTTACGGCTACGTTTGCGCTGGACGATAACGGAATGAGTTTGGGAACGGTGAGTTTCGTTATCGGAGTGGGAGGGAAGATCATAAGCACAACAACTCTCTCGAACCCGACCGCAATCGTGATTCCTGCGGCCGGCACCGGCGCAGCCACTGGCTCGCCCGCCAATCCTTATCCCTCCAACATCGTAGCCGGAGGGTTAACGGGAACAGTGACCAATGTGCGGGTAACACTTCACAACTTTAGTCACACCTTCCCGGGAGACGTGGACGTGTTGCTCGTCGGACCGGGCGGTCAGAAGTTCACCGTTGTTTCGGACGTGATCGGTGGTACTGACGCAGTGAACGTCACCTGGGTACTTGATGACGCTGGTGCAGCAACGATCCCGTCAACTGGAACGCCCGTGTCAGGTACGTTCAGGCCAACTAATATCGGGACGGGCGATGTATTTCCGGCCCCGGCGCCACCTGCCCCGTATCAGTTTCCGGCTACCGCGGGGGCGGCTACGTTCGCCACCGTGTTCAATGGGTCAAATCCCAATGGCACCTGGAACCTGTACGTGGTCGACGATGCCGGCGTTGATGTTGGCACGATCGCCGGAGGTTGGTCGCTCGCAATAACTACGGAGACTCCGGTCTGCGAGATCATACCGGCGGTTGACATACAAAATCCGTCGACCGACAAGTCTTCGTTGTGGCCACCCAATCACTCCATGCAGGACGTTACCGTAAATTACAATGTCGGTTGCTCGAGTTGCAGTCTCAGCGTTACCAGCAACGAGCCCGTCAACGGAACCGGTGATGGCGATACGGATCCTGATTGGGAGGTTGTGGATGCCCATCACGTGCGATTACGAGCAGAGCGTTCAGGTAATGGCAGCGGTCGTATTTATACGATCACTATCACCTGTACGAACGGAGTAAACACTGACGTCGAGACGTTGGAGGTCCACGTCGATCACAACATTACTGGACCAGTCAGCGGAACGGCAGTCAAGATCAATACACCACTTAATTTCTCCGGTACATTCTGGGATGTTGCCGGGCGAACGCACACCGCGTCGTGGTTGTTTGACGGCCTTTCGACCGGGGGGACAGTAGTCGAACCAGTCGGCTCGAGAAAGGGTACCGTTAGTGGCGTCTACACTTTCGGTACTCCTGGTGTTTACCGGGTCAAGATGAAAGTCACCTCTAATCTTGGAGTGACGACCTGGGTTGACACGCAGGACGAGGTTGAGGCCCTGGCAGTGATTTACGATCCCAGCGCGGGCTACACGATCGGTGGAGGCTGGGTGATTTCGCCTCCGGGCGCTTACGTGGCCAATCCTTTATTGACCGGAAAGGTCAGTTTTGGCTTTACCTCCAAGTACTTCAAGAATGCAACGAATCCAAAGGGCGAGACGCAGTTTTCGTTCAAACTTGGAGACCTTGATTTCAATGCCGTTAATTTTGAATACCTGGTTATCTCGGGAGCTAAAGCCCAGTTCAAGGGCTTTGGAAAATTGAACGGCAGCGGAGCATACAACTTCTTGCTTACCGTGATTGATGGCAATTTACCCGGCGGTGGCGGGGTGGATCGTTTCCGGATGAAGATCTGGAACAAGGCAACGGGAGCGATTGTCTACGACAATCAACTCGGCGCCAGCGATGCCGATGATCCAACCACTCCAGTCGGATCGGGTAGTACCATAACAATTCAGAAGTAAGCAAGGGAAAGATGCGCGACGAACGAGGCGATGGTCAGTTGGCTGTCGCCTCGTTTAGTATTACAAACATGAAACTGCTTGTTATCGTCGCTGTTATTCTTCTGACGTTTTCATCGATCGCCGTCCAGCCCGGAAAGAGAACCATTGTGTTGGAGCAGGAATTCAGATTGAAGATTGGCGAGAGTGCCAAAGCATCGAGTGAGGGATTGCAGGTCGAATTCGACTCGGTGGCTGAAGATTCACGTTGCCCAAAGGATGTGAACTGCATTTGGGCGGGCAACGCGAAAATTCTACTCAAGGTCAGGAAAGACGCGGCTGAGGCGGCAAGTGTGGAGTTGAATACAAACATGACTCCAAAGACGTCTCGGTATTTGGAGTATGAGTTGAGACTGAAAGACTTAAAACCGTATCCGGAGTCTAAAGCAGCGATTAAGTCTTCGGAGTATGAAGTCACTCTGACAGTGCACAAGATCTAACAGCGGCGTGCTGCCTGCGCCGGGTCAGTACAGCGAGCGGTAGCGACCTGGTCAGTGATCAGCCTGCTATTT
>DASVGE010000397.1:0-11455 GCA_036379695.1 Pyrinomonadaceae bacterium
GGTAGTTGAATGCCTTCTCGCTCGATACCTCTAAACCGATCGTCTCAAAAGTAGGATTCATAATTGCCGACATTATTACGCGCTGCGCTTGCGCTGTCTATGCTTCGCAGGCTTACCGTTACTCTTTTCCGCGCGAGGCGCACGTGTTCTGAAACCGCGAATGACTCTTTGTGGTCCATGAGTGGGCTGCACTCCGGACCGCACCATCTCCGCAAACAGGTCAACATCGTAATCAGCCTCACGCGACATCTCTTCGCGAATCGCGTGCAGGACTTCAAGGAATTTTGGACGTCTATACATTTCGTTGTTTGTTCGATCCATCCACAGATTACACAGATCTGCGTAATCTGTGGATCGATCTAAATAACTCTCTCTGTTGCTTCAGACACCAGAAACTCCGGCGTCACGATCATCGGCACGTAGAAACCAGCAGCCGTATTAAAAAGCTTTATTCGTGCCTGCCGCCGCACGTTCGCGAGGTGACCGAAGTTCCACGTTACCAAATAATCGATCTTGTGAAACGACGCAATCGCCACGTGCAAGGCGTCGGCAATGTACTTGCGATGAAAGATGCCGCGCGCGATGTAACCCTCCGCGAGGATCGCAGCTTCTTCCGTGAGATCAACCTGCTCGAGATTGCCGATCAACTTCAAGTACGAACTGCGATGCGGTTCTTTCAAACGACCAAGCTCGGAAGTTACCAACGGTGAAATCACCGTGCGGTAGTCGGGCATCTCGTGCTCCCACCACCTGATCGTCAAGTCGCGCCGGAATGGTTCCCCATTGTCGAGATACGCACCAATCACCGATGTTTCGAGATATAGCCCCTGCTTCATGGAGTTACCACCACTTCCGGATTGATAGTTTCCACGCTTTTCGGTTTGTAGTTCAAAGGTTCCAAACGCATTGCTCCCCTTGCAAAGTCAAAATAGATGCGAAAGTGACGCAGGAAGTTCCCACCGAGAATTCCGCTCTGCGTAAATCCCGCCGTCTCGTTCACCGGCTCCAAATCGAGCACCGCGGCGTTGATCTTCTCCAGCCGGCTCAAGCCGAGGCTCAGTCGCGGCAACTGTAAAAGCTTCACGTCTTCACTCACGCCCGCCGCTCCAAACACGCGCATCTTCGACGGCTGCAACAGATCTAAAAGCTGTTCCTCCTGGGAAAGCTTTTCAGAAACTACCGTAATGCTCGCTGCTGTATCAATAATGAAGTTTACATTTTTCGTAAAGCCGTCGAGTCCGACTTCCCCGCTAAGAAAACCGCTCGACGTCGTTCGCAAAGGCACTTCGACGGCGCCGTCGTTAGGCAAGACCGGAAGCAGTGACTGATAACTGTCCGGCCGCCGCACCATGGTCCAACTCTCAACCTGATCGGTCTGGTTCTGTCGCAACAGAGACATGCGTCTCGTGCCGTAGTCGATCGCCGTCAGATATTTCGAGACCACTGACAGCCCGAGGTATCCGTCAACCGGAATGTGATTGTCGAAGAACTTGCGAATGTAAACCGGCACGTTCTCAACTTTTGCCGAGCCAATCTCGATTGAATTCAGAAAGCCGTAAACGATCTCAAACTTTCCACCGCCACCGACTGCGCGCGCGAGGCCGCCTTTCGCAACTGATTTGACACCAATCTTTTTAGCAGTCTCATCGGAGATGACTGACATCCCGGAACCGGTATCGAGCACGAAACGAAGCGGCTGCTTGCTTCCGTTTACACGGACTTCAAGAATCGGACGATTGTCAGTGGCTTCGAAAGGGACCGTCGAACGATGCTCACCGCCCGGCACGTAAAGTGTTCCCTGCCTGCCAAGATAACGCAGGAAGTCGATCAATCCGAGAATGCGCGCGCGTCGATCGGTATCGGTCTTCGGCGCGATCATCAAAAATCTTTCGTACGCGTCGGCGGCTTCTTTGTACTTCTCGCTGCGCGCCGCTGCCTGGCCCAGGTTGAAAGTGAAATCAGGCTCGT
Organism: Pyrinomonadaceae bacterium; assembly: GCA_036379695.1. Classification (GTDB taxonomy): domain Bacteria; phylum Acidobacteriota; class Blastocatellia; order Pyrinomonadales; family Pyrinomonadaceae; genus PSRF01. The sequence goes on from DASVGE010000397.1 coordinate 1,969, forward strand.
CCGGATCCATGCTTACGGCTTTGCGCAAACCGGCAAGCGCCACCGGCATGCGATTCTCGTAAAAGTCGACCATGGCCAACCCGGCGACAGCGAGCGATTCATTCTCGTCGAGCGCCAGCGCCGTGCGAAACTCTTCCACTGAAAGTTGAAACTCACCCGCGGCGAGGATGGCCGAACCGAGCAGTGCGTGAGCGCGCGCGGAGAGTGGGTTCTGCATGATCACTCGGGCCGCGTTGTCGTAAGCACCCTGCAGACTCCTCTGTTTCAGCAGCGCAAAACTCAAACCCAGGCGCGCCTCGGTGTCGTGCGCATCTTTGCCGAGCAGTTCGCGAAAGATCTTTTCAGCTTCCTGGAAGTCGCCTCTGCGAAGGGCGCGATAGCCTTTGTTGTAAGCTTTCTTGTCAGCAGAGCCCGCGGCAATGTTGGTCGTACCGGCAAGTGCGAAACAAAGCACGAAGGCGGCCACACTGAAGGCCGCCATCCGGAAGAGACTCTGCTGTTTATTACCTTGCATGATTCACACTTTCTGGCCTCTGGTGAATGCTCGGCTGCGCGCCTCGACTGCTACTTCAAGACTTCTCCTGTCTTCATGGACCAAAGAACCAAATCGAGTTCGTCAAAATCTATTCGGATGTCGCGAGCAAAGCGCATCAGTTGCTGCTCAACTTCGAGATACTTCCTTCGCGTCGAAGGTGGTTTGGCTGAATCAATCACTCCAACATCAGCCAAACATCGCATCACGTGCTTATCAAGAATCGCGTGACCTTTCACGCCGATGTTTCGCAGGAAGTGGCTGGCTTCTTTGTAACCTAACCCTTTGACCTGTTTTTCCTGGGCCAGCCAGTCGCGGCGTTCAGACGGATCTGAAAAGCTGCGCAAACGTTTTCGCAACGCCATGCCGCAGTCCGCGTGAAAGTAGTTGCGCGTAGTTACGATGTAACGTGGCCGTGCCACCGGAAAGCGATGCGCGCCGGCTTTCTTCAGCGCTGCCGTCATCGCATCAGAGTCACCCTGCAGCAACAACGGTCGCACGGCGTCAACAGCACTCAAACCCATGCGAGCCGAGGCGCCGGCAGTGAAAATGCAGTAGGCCAGCTCTTCCCAAAGCCGTGCGTCGGATCCTTTGCGCCAAACTTCTTCAAACTCACGGAGCCGCTTGCGAATCTCTTTGCGTCGTGCTCTGTGAGTGGCTACGACTCGTTCAACTGTAACGGGTTCTTGATTACGTTGCACTGTAGTTTGTCAACACCGCGATTCTATGAGCGGGTCAGAAGCGTTGTCAACGATAAGGCCTGAAAACCAGCCGCAGATCTACGCGGACGAACGCAGATCATATCTCATGTTAATCTGTGTGAATCTGCGGCAGGTTTTTCTGCTATGATGGGTGACCGGTGACCCCGCCGGTATGCGCATCCTCATCGATTCCCGGTGCATCAAAGTAGCCCAATGATGAGTCGTTCGACACAGTTACTATTATTGTCATTGCTGACACTCGTGCTCTATTCGAGTGGCGCGGCGCAAGTTCCCGTTGCGAGTCCTTCGCCCCAGGCTTCGCCTCAGCCGTCAGCCACGCCCGAGAACTATCGGCCGCTGTACGGCGTGCAGGGCGTATTAATCGAAACGCTGGACGGCAAAGTGGTTTCAGCTCAGAACGAGAACGAACTATTTAATCCCGCATCGACACTCAAACTCGCGACCGCGCTCGTCGCTTTGCGCACGCTCGGTCCCGAACATCGCTTTGCAACCGGCGTCTGGAGTGACGGCGTGCTGGACAAAAACACCGGCGTACTGACCGGAAATCTGTACATCTCCGGCCGCGATCCCTCGTTTCATTACGAACACGGCGTGTTGCTCGCGCGCGAGTTGAACAAGCTCGGTATCAAACAGGTTACCGGCGACTTAATCGTCGCCCCCGGCTTTACGATGAATTTCAGCTCCTCCGCCACACGCTCGGGCGAGCGACTCTACGACACGCTCGACGCAACGTTGCGCTACGCCGAAGCCACGCGCGCCTGGAACTACGAAAGAACGCTGCTCAACGATCGTGCGAGTTTGGAGACTGTTCCCAGCCTCGCGGTCATGGGCGAAGTCAGTGTCGCGCCGGTCGCGCCCACGGCGAAACTTCTGCTGACGCAACGCTCGAGCAAGCTGGTAGACATTCTCAAAGTGCTCTTGTGTTACTCGAATAATTTCATGGCCGAGCGCATCGGTGACGCACTCGGCGGACCCGAATCCGTGCGCCAGCAGCTCACCGCCGAACTCGGTCTCGGTCCGGATGAGACCAGGTTTGCTTCCCTGAGTGGGCTGGGAGTCAATCGCATCTCGCCGCGCGTTATGATGAAGATCTACCGCGAGTTGCGTGTTGAGCTTAAAAAACACGGATTTGCGCCGGCAGCGATCATGCCGGTAGCGGGAATCGATCCGGGCACGCTCGAAGATCGCTTTACTGGCCTACCGTGGCGTGGCAGTGTCATCGCCAAAACCGGCACGTTGGTGAGGACAGATGGCGGTGCGAGTTCATTAGTCGGACAGATGCGAGCGGCTAATGGCGAAGTCCTGCTCTTTGTGATTATGAATCAGCGCGGCAGTGTCTGGCGGTTCAGGGAAAATCAGGATTACCTGGTGATGCTGGTTCAGAACTCTCGCGGTGGTCCGAAAGCATTCGACTACAAACCTCTGATGCTGACGATGCAACTCTCTAAGACCGAGAGCACCGTCGCAGACACGGAAGAATACGAACCACCCTCACGTTCGAACTAAAGCCACAAAAAGGCACAAAGAGTTAAGACACAAAAGGCACAAGAGTCGCAAAACGAATTCTGAACGGGTTCTACTTTGCGACGTTTGTGCCTTTTGTGTCTTAACTCTTTGTGCCTTTTTGTGGCAATAAATGCGCCCCGGCATCCGAAGATAGCCGGAGCGCTTTACCGTCCAATCGCATACGGCGTGCGGCACCGCAGCGGTGGACGATTCTCGATTTACAAATGAATGTAAATTTGTAAAGCGCCCCTGCTTCCAGGGAAAGTTCTTTAATACTCGCGGACGCCCTTGACCGCGTGGCCGCCTACCGACTTCGCCATGTCGACCGCGTCGGAGCTGTATTGAATGTTCGACGTGCCACCGCCGTTCGTGTTGAACGTGGGCGCCTGAAATACATCACTATTCAATCCGACTTTGGCAAACTTAGCCACGTACATGGCTCCGTAAATGTTTCCGTGTCCGCCGCCGTTACGCAAAACGTTCCCTGCGCCCAGGACCATGATCACGCCGTTCCAGTTGAAGTTTCCATCCAGAATGAGATTTCCGGTGACGATCAAAGTTCCCTGGCCGGTAGGATTGCCGGGCCCTATAGTGATATCGCCGTCCACGAAAGTGAAGACCCCATCAGGACTACTGGCGCCGAGACCGGCAGCGCTGCTTATCGCAGCCGCGCCGCTGGTGAAATATCGTCCCTGGTTGATGGCTGAATTCATCATGCCTTCGGGGCCATACAAAAACAGTCTTGTCTTCTCAACCGACTGAAGAAAGCTCGGCGTATTTCCGTTTACCAGGACCGCCGGGTCGCCAGGTGTCACCTCAGAACTGTTGCCGCAGTTGCTTCCGTCCGGATCACAGCCATCCATAACGTTATTGGTGGTGTTGTAGTCGCCGGCACTGACCGCATAGGCCGGAAGTGTAGCGCCACTGCCGGAAGCATCCACGCCCGACGTTGAATTTCCGTTACTGCTGCCGAGCATGAAAGCCATTGGATTACCTGAACCATTCGGCAATGTCACAACCGCATTCACCGGATACTCGAGCGTGTAGCGGGCAACAACGATTTCCATGTTCTTCTGACTATTACCCGGGCCCATCCCCGTAACGCGAATTCTGAGTCGGTCGGGTTTATACGCAGCGTTGGCACAGTTCGTAAGCGTGTCCTGGTTATCAGGATCGAGAATCCTCGTGACTCGAAAACGCGCCGAGGCGTCGGTGGTGACATTAACGAAGGCGCCTGACATGGTGGTCCACAGATTAGGCGAGCAGAGAACATTGCGGAAGGTGGCCCTGGTTCCGACAGGATTGGATTTCGCGTTTCCGCGCAACACTTCGAGCGTTCTGGCGATGCCTGCTTCGGCCGCGTAGTACGCCTGCATCTCGGCGGTCGAGTCACGCGCCGTGATGCTGGTCATGGTCGCAGTCAAAATCAGCGTTCCACCGGCAGCTAACAACAACAAAGAAAGAAGCACGGCGGTAATCAGCGCTGCGCCTCGTTCACCGGCGCGACTTTCGAGTAACGGCTTTTGTGATCTCATTGACCGAAGAACCTCTTTTACAAGCGTGATCTTAGTAACTCCACAAACCACTGTTGCGTAGCGCGACGTCTGAACAAATTAAAACTGAGTAAGCCGGTTGATAGCCGGGCGAGCCTGGAGTTCCGACCTGGTCCAGCGTCACTGAGACAGCGATGACGATGTATCTCGCATTTGCCGGCGCTACTTCTGCCAACGACACGTCGGTGATATCCGATCCCGCCTGCGGCGCCGTGTACGTCACTTTCTCAGCGAAGTAATGAATGTTCATGCTGTCGATGCGGTTCGCCAGCACCGTACTGCCGTTGCCAAACCGATCGTGCCGGGCGAGGTACTTCGTGTTCGCAGCTTCGTTGATGAAATAGGTGATGTCTTCGCCTGCATCCTGAACGTTGGCTTGCGATTCAGCACTAACTACTCCCTCGTCTTCAAACTTGTTGAGGTTCGCACGAATACGAATCGAGTTCAGTCCGGAATCCGCCGCAACGATGCCGTTGTTGGTCATGTTGAATCCGGTGTTGGCGATTTCGCGCGACATGATATTGATCGCGCGTTGCGTATCGGCGAGCGCGTCGGACTTTTGGTTCTCCCGAGTGCGCATACGAAGGGCATTCGCGAGCAGAGTGGCGGCGGCAGTCATCAGCGCCATCGTGATGACCAGGGCGACCACAAGTTCAAGCAGAGAGAAACCGCCTTCTGTGTCCTTTTTATTTAACGAACTCATAGAGTCCTCGCTCGAGTGGGCTAGTTAACGCCGACAACCTGTGTGGATCGTTGAGTGTTGAGAATGACCGTCTCAAATGCAGTGGACGCCCCTGCCGGAGTCACCGAAACTCGAAAGCTCTTGGTCGTTGGGGCGCCGGCATCGGGTTCGCCCATCGGAACCGTGCTCATGTCCTGAATCACGGTGTTCACGATGTAGCTGCGGCCTGCGTTCGTGACTGTCTCGGTAATACCCTCGGCGGCTGTTGCCTTAAGCCCGCCCCCAGGAAATGAAAAGTCGACCATTCGGGTTTGTGTGTTGAACGGTATCGTCCGCATCCACTCCATCCGCTTCTGCGCGATCGCCATGGCGAGTTCGCGATCGTCGGCCCTGCTGTTGGCTCCGATGGCGTAGGTGAAGAGAGACGCGATGCCCAATCCGATGATCAAGAGAATTACGAGCGCGATGGCGGCTTCGAGTAAGGTGAAGCCTTGTTGCGCGGCAGCGGTGCTTAGAGGACGTTGATGGTTATGCATATGTGCCCCCGTTAATTACTCACCGAAACGGTCAGTGTGGCCGCGCTGCCGCAAGCAGGACTGCCTTCGACTTGAACGATGAATACACCGCGATTGCCGGCGCCGTTCTTGGTTGTGACCGTGATCACGCTTGACCCACTTCCATCGATTCTCTGTAGACCGACATCCAGGGTCAGACTGTTGCCGTTTCCTTGCAGCGAGGCGCTGATGGTTCTGACTCCCGTCGCGTTGGTCATCGTGAACGTGGCTGTTCCTGACTTCCTGGTCGAATCACTCTGGCTCAACGAGAGGGTGCTCGGGCTGATCGTGGAGATACACTGCGGAATCGGGGTCGCGTTCGGACTTGGGCTTGGTGTTGGTGTCGGAGTGGGTGTCGGCGTCGAACTCGGATTTCCGTTTCCGTTGCCGTTACCGTTGCCATTGCCGTTACCGTTGCCATTAACAGGAGTAGGTGTTGGAGTTGGTGTTGGTGTTGGTGTTGGATCAACTGGATCTGTTCCACCACCGCCTCCGCCGTCGATAGGTGGGGTCGGTCCTGCTTCCGGGGTAGGAGTAGACAATGGATCAGCTTCAACATCGCCCGAAACTTCCGCTACATCAACGGGCGGAATTAACTGATCCGGGAAATGCTGTTCGCCGACCGTGATATCGCCGGAGCCGGAAACGTCCACCGGCATACTACGTTCAAGGTATGAGCTGAATATCTGGAACACCCAGGCTTCGGTAATTCTGCCGCGCCAGTCAAAGGTCACTCTCCTGGCGGCCGTGGAAAAAACCAGTCCCGTTTCGAGTTGGAAAGTGCGCGTCTCCAGGACGCCGGAACCAAAATCCATGGTAACCGTGTAGTTGGAGGTGCCTGGCCCAAAAGTTTCGACCGCCGATTCCTGGCCTGCCGGAGCATGGCGCCGAATGGCGTCGGTGCGCGACTTCTCGACGTACGAGGCAAAGAGTCTGGCGGAGTTCTGAAGGCGGAATTCCGCGCGGGCGTTTGTAATCCCGAGCACTCCGAAGACGGAGACGATAGCGATGATCGCAATGGTGGCGATCATCTGCAGGGTTGTGAATCCGTGCTGTTGCCTGGTTGTTCCTCGTGTGCGGTTCATACCTTCCCTCCCGGCCCACACTGGGCAACAATCGTTCCGGTGTGGATTACGGGGAAATTGTCGGAGTTTTCAGCGAGGGCATTCCGTGGGTGTTACTTTTAGTTACACGACTAGGAAGCGGACTTCCTCTTGTTTATCCGTGTCATCTGTGGCTAAATTTGGCGCCAGTGGCTGATATCCTACTTGTCGAAGACAAAGACAGTCTGCGTCGCGTACTGCGATTGACCCTCGAGAGTGCCGGATACAGCGTAGCGGAAGCGATCGACGCCCGCGCGGCGCTCAACGAGATCGCGACTTCTCGTCACCGCCTTGTCCTCACTGACTTGCGCATGCCAAACGGTTCCGGCCTGGACGTGCTGCGTTCTGCGCGCGCCGCCGACGCGGACGTGCCCGTGATCGTCATGACTGCCTTCGGCTCGATTGACGAAGCCGTGCAGGCGATGAAAGACGGCGCACACGACTTCCTGCAAAAACCAGTCGACTCCAATCATCTCCTGCTGCTGGTCGAGCGCGCGCTCGAACAAGCCAGACTCAGAACCGAGAACGTTCTCTTGCGCGAAGAGTGGTCGCGCCGCTATGGCTTTCCGCGCATCCTCGGCGAGTCGGAGACTCTGAAGCGCGCCGTTGGCGAAACTCAGCGTGTGGCCCAAACTGAAGCCACTGTCTTACTGCTTGGCGAATCAGGCACCGGCAAGGAACTCTTCGCGCGCGCGGTTCATCATCTCTCTGCTCGCCGCGATCATCCTTTCGTCGCCATCAACTGCGCCGCCATCCCTGAAACGCTGATCGAGAACGAGCTCTTTGGCCACGAGCGTGGCGCTTTCACGGGCGCGAGCGATCGCCGTCAGGGTAAGTTTGAACTTGCCTCGGGCGGCACCGTATTTCTCGATGAGATTGGAGAGTTACCTTTGGGAGTCCAGGGAAAACTCTTGCGCGCGATCGAGGAGAAGGTCGTGGATCGTATCGGCGGACGTGCTCCGGTCAGTGTCGATGTTCGTGTGGTCGCAGCGACGAATAAAGACTTGAAAGCAGCAGTCGAGAACGGGGAGTTTCGTGGCGATTTGTTCTTCCGCCTGGCGGTGTTTCCGATCGAAGTGCCGCCGTTGCGCGATCGCGGTGACGATATCGTGCTCCTGGCGCAGCACTTCGCCGGCGAGATCGGGCGCGAGTTGCGCGGGCGTGAAGCACAGTTAACCCCGGAGTCGATTGCGGCACTGAAACGGCATCACTGGCCCGGCAACGTTCGCGAGCTCGAGAACGCGATCGAGCGCGCCTGCATCATTTCCGATTCGCTGTTGCTTCAGCCGTCAGATCTCGGCCTTGGACCAGCAGACACGGCGGGAGCCGAAACTCTCAACCACCTCGATCTTTCGGGAACGCTTGCGGAAGCGGCCCATCGCGCGTTACGCCTCGTCGAGCGCAAAAAGATTCGCGACGCGCTCGAAGCAAATCTCGGTAACAAGAGTAAAACCGCCGAGGATCTCGGTGTCAGTTACAAGACGCTGCTCAACAAAATAAAGGAATACGCTCTCTGAGATGAAGGACGAAGCTCCGGGAGTGCTCGCCGGTGAAAGGCTGGAACAGGTTGGTGACGCCGGCTCTGTGGAAAGCGGCGGCGCTGTTCAACAACCCGCCCGCAAAGAAGTCAGCACCGGACGGTCAGCTTTTTTTGTCGGCGCCGGCATCCTCATCAGCCGTATCATCGGTCTCGTACGCCAGCGAATCTTCGCGTACTACTTCGGCAGCTCGGCTGAAGGCGATGCATTCAGCGCCGCTTTCAGAATTCCCAACTTCCTCCAGAACGTCTTTGGCGAAGGAGCCCTCTCGGCGTCGTTTATCCCGGTCTACGCAAAACTACTCGCGCAGGAAGACGAAAAGGAAGCAGCACGCGTCGCCAACGCCATCTTCTCGATCCTCGCGCTCGTTACGGCCGTCATCGTCCTGATCGGCGTACTCGCTACCCCTTACATCGTCACACTAATCGCCGCCGGTTTTGAAGAAGAACGACGAGCGTTGACTATCACCCTCGTGCGGATCTTTTTTCCCGGCGCGGCGTTGTTGGTTCTCTCAGCGTGGTGTCTGGGCGTCCTCAATAGTCATCACAAGTTCTTCATTTCCTACACAGCCCCGGTTGCCTGGAACGCCGCCATCATCGCGGCGCTCCTGTTTTTTGGAAGTCGTCTCGATCTATCGAGCCTGGCTGAGGCGACGGCGTGGGGATCGGTTGTCGGTAGTGCGCTGCAATTTGGCGTGCAACTGCCGATGGTGCTGCGGTTGATTCATCGTTTTCGTCCGGTGCTCACGCTCGCAAGCCCGCACGTCAGGCAAGTGCTCCACAGTTTCTTTCCGGTGTTCATGAGTCGCGGCGTGGTCCAGATCAGCGCTTTCGTCGACGCCTTTCTCGCGAGCTTTCTCGGGCAGGGCGCGGTAGTGGCGCTCACTTATGCACAGAGTCTCTACACGCTGCCGGTGAGCCTCTTTGGAATGTCGGTGTCTGCGGCGGAGCTGCCGGCGATGTCGAAGACACTCGGCAAAGCTGAAGTGGTGGCCGAGACTTTGCGACACCGGCTCGACGAAGGATTGAGACGGATCAGTTTTTTCATCGTCCCATCGGCGGTCGCGTTCCTGGCGCTCGGCGACGTGATTGCCGCCGTGCTTTATCAAACCGGAAAGTTTACGCGCGACGATTCGATTTACGTTTGGACCATACTTGCCGGAGCTTCGGTGGGACTGCTGGCCTCGACACTTGGCCGGCTTTATTCGTCGACTTATTACGCGCTGCGCGACACTCGTACGCCGTTGCTGTATGCGGTGACGAGAGTCGGGCTCGGCAGTCTTCTCGGGTACTTCTGC
>DASVGE010000398.1:0-18818 GCA_036379695.1 Pyrinomonadaceae bacterium
TTGGCACCGCTTTGGCCACAGCGGTGCCAAGGCACCGCACTCCAAGGAGGCGCAGCTATTCTCAAGGTCGAAGAATAGTGGCATTATGGCGGTGGCGTCCTCGGCTGAAGTTGTCCTCAACACTAACCGAAAAGTAGAGACTAACGATGATCCTCCAATCTCTTCGCCGCTCGATCTTAGTTCTGTTGCTGCTGGTGTTGGTTGCGTCGATCAGTGTCGACTCGTTGCGTGTCAAAGCCGGCGGTGAAGAGTGGCAGCCGGTTGATCCTGCCGATATTGCACTGAAAGCCGCGGTGGTCGAGCCCAACGCCGATGCCGAAGCCATCTTCTGGGACATTCGTATAGACGACGGCGGCTATAGCGATCTCGTGCTCAACCACTACGTGCGCATCAAGATCTTCACGGAGCGCGGACGCGACCTGCACAGTAAAGTCGATCTTCCGTACGTCGAAGGCATCAAGATCAAAGACGTCGCAGCGCGCACGATCAAAGCCGATGGCTCAATCGTCGAACTGACCAAGGAAGACATCATCGAAAAGACCGTCGTGAAAGTCAGCGGTCTCAAGTTGCGGACAAAGACTTTCGCATTTGCGGGCATCGAGCCGGGTGCCATCATCGAATACAAGTGGAAGGAAGTCAGGTCCAACACTTCCGCTAACAACATGCGGCTACAGTTCCAGCGCGACATTCCGATTCAATCGGTGACTTATCGAATCAAGCCTATGCGCAACTCGTCATTAGACGTGCGGCCATTCAACATGGCGCAGTTCAATTTCGAGAAAGAGAAAAACGGGTTTCAGGTAACTACTGTGAAGAACATGCCCGCCTTCCGCGAAGAACCGATGATGCCGCCCGAGGATAGCGTCAAGTCGTGGGCCATGGTCAGGTACTCGGGCTTACTCGATACCCTGATAGGTTACCCACTTTTAGCGTCCAATATTTACTTCGGCTTTCAACCGTACATGAAGGTCGACAACGACATCAAGAAGAAGGCGGCTGAGCTAATTGCGGGTGCTGCGTCGCCGGAAGAAAAGCTGCAGCGCATTTTTGAATTCTGTCGCGACAACATCAAAAACACTGACGACAAGAGCGCCGGTTTTACCGATGAGCAGTTGGAAAAACTAAAAGACAACAAGAAACCGTCTGACACTTTGAAACGCGGTGTTGGTTCTGGTGGCGACATAAATCTGCTGTTTGCAGCTCTGGTTAATGCGACCGGATACGATGCTCGAGTTGCACTATTACCAGATCGCGGGAAGCGTTTTTTTGATCGCGGCGTGTTCGTTCCAGGCGCCTTGCGGCCCTCGAGTATCGTTGTGCGATTGGGCGAGTCGTGGAAATTTTTCGATCTGAGTCAGAAGTACGTCACGCCGCCGATGATGAACTGGAAGCAGGAAGGTGTTGACGGCATACTCGCCGATTCGACTACTGAGTGGTTCAAGACGCCGATGTCGACGCACGACCAGTCGAAAGAGAAGCGTTTCGCGAAGTTGACTCTCGACGAGAACGGCACGCTCGAAGGAGACATCACCATCGAGTACACGGGCCATTTAGGCGTCGAACGAAAACTCCTGAACGAGGATGATTCTCCGGTGCAACGCGAGGAGAACCTTAAAGAAATGGTGAAGGGAAGGTTGAGCTCGGCCGAGTTGAGCAACATCGTGATCGAGAATGTTACCGATCCGGTCAAGCCGTTCATCTACAAGTATCACGTGCGCGTGCCCGAATACGCGCAACGTACGGGCAAGCGGCTTTTCTTCCAGCCCGGATACTTTCTCAAGGGAATTGACGCGTTGTTCAGCGCCGGCACGCGTCGCTATCCCGTTTACTTTCATTTTCCATGGTCCGAGGAAGATAAGATCGAGATCTCGCTGCCGAAGGGTTACACGCTCGACAACGCCGATCGGCCCACGCCGATCAAGGCAGGTGACATCTGCATGCATCAAATCAACATGGGTGTCACCAAAGATCAAACGCAGCTCGTCTACAATCGCACGTTTTTCTTTGGCGGCCAGGAGATGATCCTGTTTCCGGTTACCAGCTACTCACAGGTCAAGCGACTGTTCGACGAGATCCACAAATCCGACAACCACATCATCACGCTCAAGCAAGGGGCGGCGACTAATTAGCCACAAAAAGGCACAAAAAACACAAAAGAGAAGAACAATTATTTTGTGACTTTTGTGCTTTTTTGTGGCCTAATACCGGGCCATGAAAATTGCCCGACGACTGCTTCTCTTACTAACTGTCACTTTAGTTTTCACAACAGCACAGGGTCAAACGAGTCCAACACTGCTGACTTACAACGAGCTCGTCGCTCTTTACGAAACGGATCCACCGTCACCTGAACTCGCCGAAAAGCTGACAAGTTTACTCAACACACCTTTCGTAAATAACTCTACCGGCACGCGCCCGCCCCGAGGCGAGTCTCTACGCGTCGCTACCTGGAACATCGAACGCGGCCTCGAGTTTGACGCCGTCAAAGCTGCGCTGACGAACGATCAGAGATTCTTCCGGCGTTTGCCAGCGTCGATGCGCGGATCGGGCTTCAATCTCGCCAGAGTGCTGCAGCAAGCCGCTGAGTTGAGCCGAGCCGATATCGTGATCCTGAACGAAGTTGATTGGGGACTCAAACGCACAAACTATCGCAACGTCGTAAGAGATCTCGCCGTCGCGATGCAGATGAACTACGCCTTTGGTGTCGAGTTTGTCGAAGTCGATCCACTCACACTCGGCACTGAAACGCTCGAAGGTGAGACCAGCACGGAAAAAGCAAAGATCATCGAGAATCTTGCCGTCGATAAGTCGCGGACGCTCGGTCTGCACGGAACGGCGATACTCAGTCGGTTTCCTTTGCGCAACACGCGCGTGGTTCGTTTCATCAAGCAGGGCCACGACTGGTATCTCGGCGAGAAGGACGGTATCTCAAAGCTCGAAAAAGGGAAGCGCAAAGGCGCCAAGCTTGTCTTCGGCGAAAAGATCTTGCGCGAGGTGCGCCGCGGCGGCCGCATGATGCTCATCGCAGACGTTTCACACACGAGTATTCCCGGCGGCACGTTGACCGTGGTGGCAACACATCTCGAAGCCAAAGCAAAACCGTCCGAACGCGTGGAGCAACTCGAGGAAGTGCTCAGTGAGATCAAGAGCATCGATAATCCAGTAGTCCTGGCGGGCGATATGAATACTTCGGGCAGTGATGCCACGCCCACATCGTTTCAGCGTGAAGTTAAGAAGCGACTCGGCAGCACATCGTTCTGGGCCACGCAGGGAATCAAGTACGCGACCGGCGTTGGTCTTCTGTATGACATCACTGTGGGTGTCGTCAAAATGCAGCGTACGAGAAACGATCCGACGGTGAAGAGCGTGAGATTCGTGTCGGAGAATCCGGAAGAAAAGTTTTTCAGTACGCTGAAAGACTTTCGGTTTATGGACGGCGGCGTGTTTGATTTCCGTGGTTCGAAATTACACTCCACTGGCGCGAGTGGGGAGACGCTTTCCGATTCAAACGAACGTGGCAGCAAGGGATTTGTCAGCACATTCGAGTTGGATGGAAAGTTAAAAGTGGGTATGAAACTGGATTGGATCTTCGTAAAGCCGGCGCAACTGACCGATCCGGACGACCGCGATCAGCCCTACGTTTTCGCGCCGCAGTTTGGACGCACCTTGAAGTTGTTGAATCGCAGTTTGAAGGACCAGATTTCCGATCACAATCCACTGATCGTGGATCTGGTTGTCAACTACCGATAGCCAGTTGCATCAGCGGGTTTGCCAGGGTCCTGGACTTCGACAAGATAACGCCACGCGTCGGGTTGAGAGCCGTCAACGTCTGTGTATCCATCTTTTCCGTTGAGCATCATCGTGTTGTTGGCTTGCCGTTGCCGATAAAGGCGCGGGCTTCATCGATTCCGGAACGCGTATTGTCTGCTTCACGTGCCAGTGCAAGCAGTTTGGAGTAGTAAGTCCTGGCTGCTTTTTGATCTCCAGCCATCCTGGCGGCACGCGCTGCACCGTAGAGTCCATTGAATCGCTCCGGCGTGCTAAGGAATGAGACTTCAAACTCCTTCAGCGCTGCCGCCGGTTGCTTCAGCTCCAAAAGCAGTTCGCCAAGTTGTTCTCGTGCTGGGAAAATTGAACCGGGAGTCACCGGATGTTTGTCAGTGGCATCGTCGAGATCTGCGGCTGCACGAAGCACACGTAATGCCTCTTCGTTCTCGCCTTCTGCGTGCTCAAGCCAGGCCAGCGCCATCATGCGCTGGATGTCAACTTGTTTGGCCCAATTGTATTCGCCTTTGACTTCACTGAGCGCCTGCCTGATGGCGTCGAGCTGTTCGACTGCCTTACGTGCCGCAGCTGTGTCACCGATTCGTGCGGCGCCGATTGCGCGCGCGAAGTAGATGTGAGAAGTGGCCCAGGGGAAACGCTGCCAGGGAAAATCTTTCCATTCTTCCTCAGCCAAAGTTAATTTCGCTGCTTCACTCCACTGGCGTCGTTCCAAAGCATAGCGCGCGGGAATGGCCGTGTAAGCGTAAGCCACTTTAAATGTTTGCGGCTCGACTTTCTGAATCTTCTTCAGCTCACCGAGCACGCCCGCGGCGTGTTTGTCCTGGGCGCGTTGCAGGTAGGCATAAGCGAGGTAGTCCATTGCGTGAATCTGTTCGTCCCAGGCACCGGCCATTTTGTTCCTGGTGGCAAATGCTTTCGCCGCGGCGTGTGCATCAAGATTTGAGCGGATAGCTTCAGGCCACAGGCCCAGACGCGTGAAGATGTGCGAAGGCATGTGCTGCGCGTGCGCTGATGCCGGTGCAATCTTCGCGTAACTGCGCGCGGCAGGAAGCGCGAGTTGGGCCAGGGCAGGGTAGTCGTAACTGTGGATCAGGTAATGTGAAACACCCGGATGCTGCGGCTCACGCGCGAGCACGTTGTTGAGAATCCGGGCCGCCTGCTTCTCCCGGACATAAGTCTTATCCACCGACATCATGCCAGTGGCGATCAAAGTAAGGGCGTAAAACACGCCGGCTTCGCGATCGGATGGATTGCGATCGTGGAGTTGTTTCATGGCGTCGCTATAGGCGAAAGCGCGGGAGCGATAATCGAGTTTGTCGTGGTCCTTGTAAAAGATTTCGATCGCTGCGATGAAGTCCTGTTCGCGTTGAGTCTTTGTGCCGGCAGCTTTTGCCTTTTCGACTGCACTCCAGCCCTTCTTCAACTCTGCGGGCGTCGGTGGCACCCAAAGCGGATGGTAGTTGCTCATCGCGATGCCCCAGTAGGCCATGCCACACTGTGGATCGGTGGCTGCGACCTCTGTAAACGCCTTCTCAGCCTCCTCATATTCGAACGAATGAAGCCAGGCGACGGCCTGATTGAATTGCTTCTGCGCTGTGGGTGAACAGGAGGTGGTGAAGTTCACGGTGCCCAGTTTCTCTGGACGATCGTGGCGGTGTGGGGTCATTTCCTGCGCGACCGCAGAGGAGAAAAGTGCGGCGGTCAAAAATGAAACCAGCAGGAGAATGTGTTTCACTTTACTCCCTCAACTTCAGCGGAATTGCCGGGTTGAGGAAGTATATGGCCTTAACCACCAAGGCACAAAGACACAAGTCCGTTTGGTGGTGACCTAATTTGAGGTTCTTATCCGCAGATTGCACAGATTTTATTAATTAATCTGTGTAATCTGTGGATAAAAAAAGTGAAACTAGGGCACTACCGTCCGTTTGTGCCTTCGTGTCTTTGTGGTTAGAGAGAGGTTCGGGTAAATCGACTAATAGTGAATTACCGCAGTATAGAAATCATTGACATCCGACGTAGTAGTGGGTGTGACTGGGCTGAGCACAATAGTGTGTTGCCCGGGACCAAGCTGAACCTGACCATATGACGGCACAACCGCACGGTGAGTTGAAGGCCCGTTTGAAAAGATTAGTGCCTTGCCTACGACAACACCGTCGACCTCGACGAGGATTCCAATCAAAGTGTTTGGAGTTGTCGACCACACCGAGCCATTAACCTCTACAAACACCGGCTCATTAGTCATGGAATTGAAGGTAGCTTTTATCGGTAAAGGTCCCTGTTGATCGATGATGAGTTGTACTGACATTAGATCTCCTTTTCATCGGTTTAAGAGTTGTGGTGTTTTTGTAGCCATGAGGAGCGAATACTCAGAATGATCTCACGCATTGTGAGACTGGTGCTATCAGATAAGTTTTTGCTCTTTTTGTGCTTCTTTGTGGCGATCCTCCTTAAACCGCTTCAGACTGCGACGAGAAGTTGAATTCTTTGACTTTCAGCGCCGGGAGCAGGGAGGAGTTACCGCCCTGGCCTTCGGAGTTGCCGACGCGTTCGGGTTTGCCGATCAGGTCGACGTTGCCGGGGGCGAGGAGTTGGATGGCGCTCTGGTTGAAGCGGAAGTTTTTGACGGGATACTGAATCTTGCCGTTCTCGATGTACCAGATGCCGTCGCGCGTGAGACCGGTCTGCAACGCTACCCGTGGATCGACGCCGCGGATGTACCAGAAACGTCCCAGCAGTAAGCCGCGATCCATCGACTTGATCATGTCTTCGATTGAGGCTGGCGGTTGCGAGCTTTCGATGATGCTATTGACTGGACCAGCAGTCGGTTCTTTGCCTTTTTGTTTGGCCCAGAAACGCGAGTAGGTGAGGTTCTCGAGCACGCCATTGCGAACGAAGTGGATCTTCTGCGCCGGCAAACCTGACTGTGCGGACTGTGAACCGGGCAGTTCCGGATGCCACGGATCGCTGTAGATGTTAATGCGTTCGTCGAAGAGCTTCTCGCCGAGTTTCGTCTTGCCGCCGGGTGCGGAGAATGGGCTGCGTCCTTCTTCAGCGCTACGAGCGTCGAAATTGAAAGTGACGAACCCGAGCAGGTCGGCGACTGCCTGCGGCTCGAGAATCGCCGGATACACGCCGGGTTCGAGCACGCGCGGATTGCGTGAGTCGAGTGCCTTGCGGATCGCTTCGTTGGCAACGCGTGTGGTGTCGAGTTTGGCAACGTCAAAATGGTTGCGGAGGAAGTAGCCGGAGCTGGTGCCATCCGCAGTTCTCGCCGTCATCGATAAACTCACCAGGCTCGATCGTTCGTAGTTGAAGTTGCCGTTCTTTGTGGCGGAGGCACTGGCCGATCCTCTGGCCTGGTGAAAGCCGGCGCCAATCACTTTGGATTTTTCGCAAGCGGTGATGACGTTGTTGATTGTCTTCGCGCGGGTCGTGGCGGAGATATTTGAAGTGGCTTCGGCGTAACCGTTGACGGGTTTGTAGGTTTGTTTGCTCAGCGTGGGCATGTATTCGCGGTCAACGGGCGAGATGCGAGCCAGTCGTTCGGCGAGTGCGACGGCGGCTTTGAGCGATTCGTCGTCGATCTCGTTTGTCGAAGCGGCACCGCGCTTCTTGTCGATCCAGACGGTGACGTTAACGGTCACGTTCTCGCGCGCGCCGCTGGTGGTGAAAGCGTTGGAAGCGAAGCGCAGGTGACCGTAGTTTTCGCTGTTGACGCTGATGGTTGCATCGTCAGCTTTCACGTAACTCAGCATTTTTTCGCAAATGGTGCGCGCTTCTTGTTCAGTGAGCAGCATTTAGGATTCTCCCTATGAGACGTATATGACCTATGACCTTCGTGCGGTGTTCAAAACATTCACTTGGCGGAAGCGGGCCGGCGGGCAACCGTGGCTCACGGCATTCGATTGGCCCGGCTCGCCTTTTCCATCACCGAAGCTGCCACCGAGCTCGTATGTGGCCTGTCCGCCGAGTCCGTCGCACGAATTCCAGAAGTCGGTAGTGCGTGATTGATAAGCAACGTCGCGCAACATCTCGCCGCGTTTGCCGTTCTTGATTTCCCAGAAGACCTGGCCGCCAAACTGGAAGTTGTAGCGTTGCTGATCGATCGAATAACTGCCATCACCGTAAATGAGAATGCCTTTCTCAACACTCGCGATCAGATCGTCAAGCGACGTGTTGCCGGCTGCCGGCTCAAGCGAGACGTTGGGCATGCGTGGAAACGAGATGCTGCCCCAACTGTCGGCGTGATTGCAGCCGTACGACTTCTTCTGACCCGTCATCGCAGCGAGATCGCGCGTCGTTTGCCAGTCAACAAACGTTCCGTTCTTGATGAGGTGCCAGCGTTGTCCGGGAACGCCTTCATCGTCGTAAGCGACAGTCGCCAGGCCGGCGGGTTGAGTTCTGTCAGCAATGAAGTTGACGAGTTTCGACGCAAACTGAAGCTTGCCGATTTTGTCTGGCGTTAGAAAACTCGTGCCCGCGTAGTTTGCTTCCATCCAGAGTGAGCGATCGAGTTCGGTTGGATGGCCGACTGATTCGTGTATCGTCAGCCAGAGATGCGACGGGTGCAGCACGAGATCGTATTTGCCAGGATCGACGCTCTTTGCTTTCAGCTTCATCAGCGCTTCTTCGCCAGCTTGTTGCGCTTCTCCTTTCCAGTCGTGTTTCTCGATGTATTCGTAGCCCATGCCTTGTGGTCCACCAAGAGCGCTGCGCGATTGAAAGTCGCCGTTGGTTCGGTTGACGGCAGTGACCGTGAAGTTTGGGTTCGCGCGAATAATGTACTGCTCGATTCGCGAGCCGTCAGTGGAAGCATAAAACTTCTGCTCGTTGACGAAGCCCATGGACGAGTTGACGAAACTCACCCCCTGCGTCTTCATCGCCGACTCGTTTAGTGACAAAAGAAACTGGATCTTGTCGTCAATCGAGACTTCGAACGGATCTTTTTCGAACGCGTTCTTCCACGTGGTGACGACTTTCTCGACCGGAACCAGCGCAACGCGTTTGCGTTGAAAAACGGAGTTTGCACGCGCAATCTCGACCGCCTGTTGCGTGATGCGGCGCACGTCTTCGGGAGTGACACTGCGACTCGAAGCAAAGCCCCACGTCCCCTTGTAGAGCACGCGCACGCCGAACCCAAAGTTCTGTCCCCGCGACACGTTTTGCACCTGCTGCTCGCGCGTAGAAATGTTCTCGTTGCGATAGCGATTGATGCGAATGTCAGCGTAGGTGACGCCGAGTTTGCGTGCCGTGTTTAGGGCGATGTCGGCGAGCGCGCTTTTATTGATGCCGTTGGCGGCGGCTTCTTCTGCGGCAGTGACAGTGCTAATCCAGGAGGGCAGGGAAGATAACGACAGCGCACCTGCCGCAACCCCGGCCGTCTTCAAAAAGTCACGACGAGAGGTGGTCATTTCAAGACCTCGTTCGGATGTTGGAATTAAAGGACGGCGATGATCTAACGCGGAGGATTGTGAAATGTCAATGAATGATGAAGCGTGAAGCGTTCACTTGCAGGGTGGGTGGTTGCAAGTGGAACTGATCTTATGCCTTGTCTTTGTCCTGGATAGCTTGCCCGTTGCTGGAAGTTGAGCTGTGGTTCTGAGCAGCACGCTGCTCCCTTTCTCGTTGAAGTCGGTTTAGCCTCTGGTTCTCGCGAATATACTCTTCGGTTACGCGATATCTTTTGGCCGCAGGTCTCGGCCCTATTTCGAAAATAATTCTCATATCGTCTCCTTTACACTTCGTTGCCGGAATCAATGATAGCACTAGATGTACTCTTTTCAACCACGAAGGAAGCCAGCCAACCATACTGCTTCCTATGGTTGCTTATTATTTCCAACTCTAATCTAAGACCAAATCGCACTTCCATAGGGATACTCATGAACATGGTCCTTTGAATAATCTCATTCGGTTCAATGGACATGTTATTAAGGGCGACAAATTGCGCAAGCTTGATGTCTTCTAACGTCATCACTTTTGATGATGTTGAATTCATATGTCCCAAAATCCTCAATGTACTTGCGTCAGGAGCGAATTGCACTACTGAGTGTCCAACATTCTCGACGCGGATGTTCGCGATTAAATAAGTTTGAGAATCAATCGTTAATAGTTTTCCCGAGACCGTTGGTATCAACCTCTCCTGATATGTTCGGCCCTTGATAAACTTGAAGTATCCCCACCCGCCGGCCACTATAATCGCGAGTGTCTGAACTACCTTCGCCAGCGTATCTGTTATGTCCCTGGCTTTGCTCCATCCGGTACCAGCTCGAAAATGACTTACTAAACTGAGCGCCAACAACATCAGCAGAATTCCGCAAATTGGAACGCAGTGCTCTTTCAACCAATCAACCCATTCAGGTTCAGGTTCTTGTTTCGCGAGATCTGATTGAGCGGGTGTCGTAACGCCTGGTTGGGTGTGAGGTTCTTCAACCATAAAACTATCCTCAAGTCTGGACTGAAATCGTTAATCTATTGGGGCGGCTGGCCCGTGAGTGGACCAATGTAAGTGGGTAGCGATGTTCTAACGCGAAGCCCGAAGAAAAGTCAACGATTGAGCAAGCGGCCCATCACTTTTGAATCGATGTATTCGCCGTTGCGGAAGGCGTGTCGCCGCAGCGTTCCCTCGACTTCGAAGCCGAAACGTTCGTAGAGGCGGATGGCGGCTTCGTTGTCGGCATAGACTTCAAGCTCGAGGCGCGTCAGGTTGAGCCAGTTGTCGGCGAGGTCGAGAATCGCGCGCATCAGTTCCGCGCCGACGCCTTTGCCCTGCCAATCACTATGAACGGAAATCCCGATTGTGCCAACGTGCTTGCGACGCGGCCTCTCAGGAAACGTTACTACGGTGACCGATCCCACGACACGTTCGTCGATGACGGCGACCAGGCTATACACGCTATCGGTATTCTCAGTCAGGCGGCGCCGCCAGTACTCACGCGACGGATACGGCACTTGTAACGTGCCGGAATACACCTGCGGAGACTTGAACATTTCGGAGATGTCCGAACAGTCGTCTGCTTCTGCGCGCCGTATTGTTAGACCTTCCAACGACATCAGTTTCTCCTAGTACTGAGATCCAGCGCGATCCAGGTCCAAACGCTTCGGTGGACCAGCGAGTATTCCCTGGGCGAGTTTCAACTGGGCCATCATGCGTATCTCAGGTCTTTCAAATTGTCCTGCCACGCTCACCGCCCGATCGAAATCACACCATGCGAAGTAGCCGGCATGCTGAGCGAGACCGGTTAGCAGCTGGCCCAGTTCGCCCTCGCCTGTCATGTTCCACTCGCCGTCGCGCAAGTAATGAATGTCGAAGCCGTCAAGCTTGGCCGCAGACCCAACGAGTTCGTTCAGTTTTGGCATGAGCGACTCCATGATCGCCAGCCCGCGACTATTTTTCTCGTAGCTGTACACTACTGCGAGGTGAATCTGCAGGCCAGCCTGATCCTTCCCGGGCTTCATCGCGTCAACGATTTCAGTGGCCTGATTCAGTAACTTCAAGAAACCCTTACGATCAGTGTCGGCCACTCTGTCGGCAGCAGTCAACAGAAACACCACCTGCGCGAAACTGCCATGAAGTTCACCGAGACGCTTCTGCGCTTCCTCCAGTTCAGCGCTGGTAATTGGCGTTATCTGTGTTCGTTCAAGTCCCGTTAACAGCCTGCGCTGGCCTTCGGGATCCGCGGTGTACTCCGCTGCAATCTTTCGTGCTCGCTCCGGATCGCCGTCCTCCTGTGCCTTTTGTGCTGCCCGAAAACGGATATCAAATTCCATCCGCGGATATTGCTCGATGAGTGCGAGGATGTCGTCGACTGAACCGTCATTCGAAAGTTGTTGAAGTTCATCATAAGGCTGCGGGGGCAAATAATAGTGACTGGCTTGCTCAAGCCATCGTTGGAACTTGCTCGCACGTGAAGGATCAACTTTAGCGATCAACAATATCGAGGGGGCTAATGTCCGGCAACTGCTGGCTCGTTCTTCCTCATCGTCTAGATTTGTCGCACATGCATTTTGTGCCAGCGCTTTAACGAACATGTTCACGATCTCTCTAAAAGATGCTTCGTCACCCGCGGGCGGCCCAAGCGTATTGGCTATGTTCAGGGCTAAAGTTCGGGCGCTCCAATCTTCCACGAGATCGACCCCGCTGAGTTTCTGGACGATTTCTTTATACAAAACCGTCGCCTGGGCTTTGTGTTTTCTGTGCAGTCGACCGAGTAGCAACCGCAGATCGTCAGAGAAGCCTTGTGACAGTAATTTCCGGCCGATCTCGAGTGACAGATTTGGGTTGCTGGAACTGAGCTGTTTCGCGATGTGCGTTTCCAGCCTCCTTTCATTTTCCAAAAGGTGGTGCGAGAACTTCTTATTGGCGCTTAGCGCAGTCGCCTTGAAAAATTCGTAAGCTAACTCCGGATCGTGCTTCGCGATACGCTCCGTTGTGTCAGCTCGCAGTTTGAGGAAAACCATGAAGGTGTTGACGTCTTGCGGCTTACTCTGTGGAGCTTGCAACACAAGGTTGAGGTCTGATTGGACCTGCGTAAACAATGCACGCGCGCGGTTTTCATTGTGAGGCCAAAGCGACCAGGCGATGTTGGATCCGATACGGGCGCGGTTCTCGGCAGACTGCAACGTTCCTAATTCGCCCGCCAGCGACTCCAGTAATTCAAAAGCCTTCTGCCGCAAAGCTTGCTCTTCGATTTTTTTAGCTTGTGCTGCTGAACTGTCTTGTTGCGCCTGCGCGTGTACCGGGCCAAGCGTAACGAAGACGATGAGGAGAGTTGTGCAGAGTTTTCTATACACGAAGCGCTCCCGGTAAAACATAAGACACAAAGCCGGCGTTTGTTGCTACTACGCCGCTCTCGATCGTTTGACCATCCACCAGTAGAGCCAGGCGATGATCGCCACAAAGCCGAGCACGCCGAGCCATGGACCACCGCGGAAGTCGGCAGGCACCAGTGCAATCGGAGCTTCGTTGGAGAGGGCGA
Source organism: Pyrinomonadaceae bacterium (assembly GCA_036379695.1). Taxonomy (GTDB): domain Bacteria; phylum Acidobacteriota; class Blastocatellia; order Pyrinomonadales; family Pyrinomonadaceae; genus PSRF01. The sequence goes on from DASVGE010000398.1 coordinate 12,759, forward strand.
CGATGAGTCCGGCGTTGAGCACACCCCAAAGGCTCTCGCCGACGATCAATCCCGACGCTACGAGTGTCCCCAGTCGTTCCGTGCGTTCGGGATTTGACGATTTACGAGCGATCCCGTTGTACCAGTAAGAAAGCACTGAACCGATGACCACTGCGAACGTCGCCGACATCGGCAGGTAAATACCAATGCCGACGGCGAGCGGCGGAATGCGCAGTTTATTCAGCGCGCCGAGAAGTGTGTCGAGCAAAATCAGGCCGACCCCGACCAGCGCGCCGATTCCGATCATCTTCCATTCGAGACTGCCGCCGATCACACCCTTAGCCAGAGCTGAGATGAGTGTGGCTTGCGGCGCCGGCAAAGGATCGGGCGCAACCACGCCAACATTCGCTGCGCCTGCGAAGCCGTAAGCAGTCGCCAGCAGGTTCAGCACAAACGGAATTACTGCGGCGCCCGCGGCGACGCCGACGATGAGCGCGATCTGTTGGCGCATCGGTGAAGCGCCGACAAGCTGGCCGGTTTTCAGGTCCTGCAAGTTGTCGTTTGAAATTGTCGCGCAAGCGAAGACGATCGCCGTGATGAACAGTGCGAAAGCGACGAGCGCCTGTTCTGTTGTCGTGTTAGGTACGATGACCAGCGCGAGAATAAACGCATAGATCACGATCGACAGAATGCCGACGCCTGAGATCGGGCTATTCGAAGCGCCGATCAGTCCAGCCATGTAACCGCAAATTCCGGCAATCAGAAAGCCACCAATTAGGACGAAGGGTACTGCCGTCAACGTGAGTGTCAACGCGCTCGGAGCAAGCACCGTGGATCTCACAAAGTTGAACGCGAGCCAGCCTGCGATGACGAGACAAGCGACAGTGAGTATGAGAATCCAGGTGGGTGAGAGATCGCGGTCGCGATCGTCTCGTTGCTCGGTTGAGCGAGAAGCGGCGAGTGTGGTTACGAGTCCGCCGACAACTGGTTTGGCGAGTCTGGCGAGAGTATAAATGGCGGCCACTGCGATTGCGCCCGCGCCAATAAAACGAACCTGCGTGCGCCAGATCCCAATTGTGTGAGCATCGAGTGAGACACCTGCGGCAGCCGGTTGAATCGACGTCAAATAGGGAACGGCGATGGCCCAGGCGATGATCAGTCCGGTGAGCATTGCCATTCCGACCGATAGACCAACGAGATGCCCGGCGCCCACGAGGGCGAGTGAGAATCTGATGTCGTAACCACTTGCAGCCGCAGCACCGAGGCGGAAGAAACCACCCACTGATTCCGAAGCGATACGCGTTGCGGTCACGATAGAGAAGCCTGCCGAAGCGACCGAGCCCAGGATCACGGCGATGAGTCCTTCTTTCGCTTCGCCCGTCTCGTCTTTCGTTTCACCACGCGTGCCGGATCCGACTTTCAACACTTCCGCTGCCGCGACGCCTTCAGGGTAGGGAAGATCCGAATTGGTCACGAGTGCACGACGGAGCGGAATCGTGAACAACACGCCGATCACGCCGCCGCTCAGGCAAATGAGAAACGATTGCCAGAATGGAAACCCGGTCCACCAGCCGACGATCACGAGGCCGGGAAGTACAAAGATGATTGCGGAAAGCGTGCCGGCCGCTGACGCTACGGTCTGTACGATATTGTTTTCGAGGATCGACGAATCCCTCACCCTGCTCAGGATGGCCATCGAGATCACCGCGGCAGGAATCGATGATGCGAAAGTAAGGCCGACTCTAAGACCCAGGTAAACGTTCGCAGCGGTAAAAACCGTCGTGATGAGCGCACCCAGGATCAGGCCCCGTAAGGTGAGTTCTTTTGGTTTCATAGGATTGGTCACTTTCCTCAAATTAGCTAACGCTTTCGGCGTACTTCTTCGACTTTGACCACGGGAACAGCCCCAAATTTATTAACACCCACTGCAACATAGTTAGAATCACGCCGGCCTGGTCTCCTGGTCCGTGTGGTGGACCAAACCTGAGAAGCATGAATTGAATCGGAAGCAAGCTCACAGCGATCAAAAGCAGCAGACGATTGGCAAGAGTCCATTCCGGCACTGCGGGCATTCGTCCGCTCTTGAGGTCGCGAACGACCCACCAGATCGAAAGCAACGCGAACCCGCCAAACAATAGTGGACCGACCCATGCTAACGACACGTCCACTCCCAGAGTGTCACCACGAAATCGATAGTCCTCAGGCGAAGTCAACGAGTTGTAAGTCGACTGTAAAGCGAGTTGTATGTGCCAGAGTAACAGCAACCAATGAAACGGCTGCCGAGCTCCTCTCCATCCCAAATAGAGGAGAGCCAATCCGAACGTGGCTTGTAGCAACAGGAACCAATAATCACCGCCCACCCCGCGTCCTCCAAACTGGAATCCCCACGCAGAGTTGCCCCACTGGTAGCTGTCGCCATCCATCAGGCCACGCACTAACGGCAGCCATACGATGATCAGCGAAACCATCGTCCAAATTAGAATCGCCTTAAGGAGTCGGTCGGGTTTCCACGCCATAAGACAGTCCTCGGCTTTTAGTTTATAGCCTGCGTTTTCGCACCCAGATGAAAACGAACACAGCGATTAAGATAGCAATTAACCCGATCATTCCACCGCGCATGATTCTTCTCCTTACGAGCCTTTCCGGACCACTGTGATCTTTATCGACGACGGGTACTGCTTTGAGTGATGCACTGCATTACGAGCGATGACGCCCTTTGTTTCGTCGTAATTCCGCCCTCCCGTGTTGAGGTTGCGATCGAAACGCGGGAAGTTGCTGCTCGAAACTTCGATGCGGATGCGATGACCGGCTTCGAAGTAATTGCTGGTAGTCATCGGCTGCAGGGTCACCTTGTACACCTTGCCGGACTCCATCCAAACCTTTGGTTTGTCGTAGCCGTCGCGATAGCGCATACGCTGGATCGTTTCGTCCAGATTATACGCACGACCATCCGGGTAAACGTCAATCAATTTCACGGTGAAATCAGTGTCTTTGGCGTCGGATGAGACGTAAAGCGTGACTTCTATTGGACCGCTTACTTCAAGACCCTCGCGCAAAGGCTCGGTGCTGTACACAAGAACGTCGGGCCGCGACTCATTCTTACGTTGATCGAAAGAGCCCGCTGTGATCGCATTGCCGGTGCAGCAAACATTGCCGCCTAAAGAGGGCACCGGGTTCATCGGATCGTATTCAAACCTGTCCGGGTTGTCGTTGGCGGGCGCGATCTCGCTCAGCACGCCGTCGCCGTTGAGAGTGTTTGCCTTGCCGCCGCTCGACAGGAAAAAGCTCAACGACTGTGCGCCGCGCGGTGGCCACGTGTCGGAAGTCTGCCACTTGTTCAGTCCCATTGTGTAGTAACGCACGCGCGGCATCTTTTCCAGGATCCCGTTGTTCTCGCCTTTGAGAAAGTGGTCGAACCAGGCATACGTCAGTTCTTCGTAGTTCAACCGGGCGTCGCCGACACTTCGTTCGCCGACGATCGTGTTTTCCGTGGCGCGTCGGAAAGCGCAGTGCAAGGTCGGCGCAATGATGGCGTACTGCTGGTTGGCGATCTCCGGAGACGCGGTCTTGCGCACGTGATTGAAGGCGGCGAGGTTGGGACCAACCGACACGTCATACCACGACATAAACCAGAATCCGGGAATGTTGATCTTCATGTTGTCGTGCCACAAACCGCCTTTGTACCACGCCGGATCGTTCGGCTCGCGCTGGATCATCGCGCCGCCTGTGTCCACCGGCATGCGATCGGCGAAGATTCCGTGTGGTCCACCGGCCGCTTCCATGATGTCCTGCACCGGAAGATGACGCAGGGCTTTCGACCAATCTACTGGCGGTAGTTGCTGCGCGAGGTCGAATGCTTTCGACACGCGAATGAGATCCTGCTGCGAAGTGTTTGGCGAAAACATCGGGCGCACCTGGTTCTGTTGGCCATAAAGCCACGCGATGAACAGCATCTGGACGGCGCCGCCGCGATACCAGTTTCCCTGTTCCCAGTAAGGTGCCACGCGACCGACACCCGCGCCGAAGCCCTGCGGAATCATCGTGGTGTAAGCCGGGTTACCCTGGGCCGCGACGGCCAACTGCCATTCCGCAGTCGATGAGCAACCGATCGTGCCGACTTTGCCATTGGACCACGGTTGTTTTGAGATCCAGTTGAATTCGTCGACGCCGTCGGTGAGTGGCGGGCCGAGAATGTCGTAGTTGCCTTCAGAGAAGAAGCGCCCGCGTTCGTTCATCTGCACGAATACATAACCACGTTTGACCGCATCGAGCTCGTTTGTCAGGTCGCGCGGGACGCCGTTGCGGACGTCCCAATAATTGAAGTTGTAAGGCGTGCGCACAAAGATCGTGGGGTACTTCTTCGACGTGTCTTTGGGCCGGTAGACGTCAGTTGCGATCCGCATACCGTCGCGCATCGGGATCATCAGTTTGCGTTCGACGATGGCGATGGATTGTAGTTCGTTCTCGATGGCGGTTCGCCGGGCGAGGATTTCCGGCGCGAGGCGTTCACGCCCACCCTGCGAATAGACCGTCTGGCTTGCAGGGATTTGCAAAACGATAGCGAAAGCAACTGCTACGAACGCCGCGGTCCAGAAGGTCTTCTTGTGCATACGTACACTCCTTTACGTGATTGTCTCGTGCCACTTGCGTAGCAGTGCTTGTTCTTTATCGCTACCGATCCCGGCTTTCAACTCTTGATTCGCACCGGCTGTCTGATACCACGTGAGCGTGTCTCTGGTCGTTTCACTCAGAGGGCGAAAGCGAAGGCCCGACCGGATGGCTTTATCGCAGTTGATGAACATAAAGCCTTTCAAGTGCGGGGCGGCATCTTCCGGCAGCCAGAGCGGCATCTCGGCCCAGGCTGAGACGTTTTCTTTTAACAGGAACTCTTCACTCGCCCACGTGAAAATGGCAGTGCTATGGCTTGCCAACTTACACTCTTCGAGCACGGTTTGCATCGTTAATTTTTCAGGTGCACGGTTGGCGTTGTAGATACCGGTGGCTTTTTGTTCGGCCATACTCACGATCCATTCAGCCAAATCGCGAGCGTCGATGAACTGCACAAACCTTTCCGGACGACCGGGGGCTAATACTTCGCCGCCGCGAGCGATGCGCGCGACCCAGTAAGTAAACCGATCGGTGTAGTCGTGTGGACCAACGATTAGACCGGGTCGAATGATCAGCACTCGATCCGGCATCGCTTCTTCAGCCGCCTGTTCGCATAGTGCTTTTAACCCACCGTAGAGTGCGCCGTAAGAAGGTTGTCCTGAGGTGTCGATGGCATTCGCCTGGTCCAGCTGCTGCGTAGTTAGGTTGGCGCTCGGGAAATTTTCGTCCACACCGGGAACGTTTACAGAGGCATATGCATTTTGACTGGAGATGAAAACGTAACGATCTACTGAGTTGGATAAGATCTCTGCTGCTGCTCGCACGGAACGCGGTAGATGACCGCAAGTATCCACAACCACGTCCCATCGACGGCTGCTTAGTTTCGCCAGGTCGCTGTGGTTGTGCCGATCGCCTTGTATATTTTCAAACGTGGGCTCAACAGGATAATTCCCGCGATTGAATAGTGTGACTTCGTGATCACGTGCGAGCGCGGCGGTTGCCAAATGACGACCGATAAACCTCGTCCCGCCGATGATCAAGAGCTTCATTTTGTGGCTTTAGTGCTTGTTTGTGGTTCAAGCCATAATACTTCGAACCTTTTGTCGTCGTAAGTGCGGAGAGTGGCGCGCTTTCCCGTCAACCACTTTTCGGGATCTAATGGAAGATAACTGTTCGGGTAGATGCGTCCTGAGACGGCGTCGCCGACAAATAGTTCAGGAGACTCGTAGTCATCCTCGTCGCGGGGATACACCAGGGTGGACGTCTGCTCACCATCCGGCTGAAACACGATCTTCACTGCGCGATACGAGCTTTTCTCCGGGTTTGAGATTGCCTGAATAACTCCGCGTTTGCTTTTCGTGCTCACTCCGGTGATGAACTCAGTTGTTACTGCAGTTGCGCTACGGTTAGTCAGCCACTGATACGGCTTCCGATCGGATTCCAGTGTCTCGCCGCGTTCACGTTCGAAACTGA
>DASVGE010000399.1:0-9441 GCA_036379695.1 Pyrinomonadaceae bacterium
GGCTGGAGTGGAGGGCGGCAGTTGCTGGTGGATCTGGAAGGACACGGCCGCCACGACGAGCTGTTTGCGGAGCTGGATCTGACGCGCACGGTGGGCTGGTTCACGAACGTGTATCCGGTATGGTTGGACCTGGCAGGCAAAGCGGACCCGGGTGCGGCGCTGAAGCACGTGAAGGAAGAATTGCGACGCGTGCCCAATCGCGGGCTGGGCTACGGCGTGCTGCGTTACATGAAAGAAGACTTGCGCGCGATACCCACTGCACAAATCAGGTTCAACTATCACGGTCAGTTGGATAACGTTTTACCGCCCGACTCGATCTTCACTTTGAGCCACGGAAGCACGGGGGCGGAGCGAGGCGCGCAGCAACGTCGCCCGTACCTGCTCGACATTGTCGCTCTGGTTTCAGACGGACGCCTACAGCTCACTGTCAGCTACAGCGATCGCATTTATCAAAGCGCGACGATCGAGAAGTTTGCGGATCTAATCGTTGCGTCGCTACGTTCGATCATCGACCACTGCCAATCTCTCGAATCCGCGCGCTTTTCGCCATCGGACTTTCCGCTCGCGAATCTCAATCAACAGCAACTCGATCGAATTCTTTCACGTGCCATCGGGGGTATCGAGTCCAAATGAGAAACGGGAACCAAATCGAGGATCTCTATCCACTGTCACCGGTGCAGCACGGCATGTTGTTTCACAGCCTGTTCGCGCCTGAGTCCGGGGTCTATTATGTGCAGAAGTGTTGCACCCTCCGCGGAGAGCTGAACGTCGCGGCATTCGAGCAGGCGTGGCAAAGAGTGATTGATCGTCATCCGATATTGCGAACGGCGTTCATCTGGGAAGAGTTGGACCAGCCACTGCAAGTAGTTTACAAACAGCTTTCGTTACCTTTGGAACAAAACGATTGGCGTCGTCTGGCTGAGTTGGACCAGCAGCAACAACTCGACGCGTTACTCAAGTCGGAGCGACGCCGCGGCTTCGACTTGAAGACCGCGCCGGTGATGAAACTGCGCCTGATTCGTCTGGCGGATGACCACTATCAGTTCATCTGGACTCATCATCATCTGCTGCTTGACGGTTGGTGTAACACCCTCATCCTCAAAGAGCTCTTCGCCTGTTACGAGGCCTTCCGTCAAGGTCGAGAGCCGGTGCTGGAAGACTGCCGGCCGTTTCGCGATTACATCGTTTGGTTGCAAAGCCAGGATCTCGCGGGCGCCGAGAAGTTCTGGCGCGAGACGCTCGCAGGTTTCACGACTCCGACTCCGCTCCACGTCAATACATTGAAACGCCCACGAGGCGAGCAACAGTCATTCAGTGAAGAGCATACTTTGCTCTCGCTCGCGGCTACGCAGGCACTGCATGCTCTCGCGCGCAAGCATGGACTGACGATGCACACGATCGTGCAGGGTGCGTGGGCGCTGCTGCTGAATCGCTACAGCAGCGAGACGGACGTGGTGTTTGGCGACGTCGTTTCGGGAAGACCGAGCGAGTTGCGCGGGATCGAAAAAATGATCGGCATGTTTATCAACGTGCTGCCGGTGCGAATGAAGATCGACTCGCACGAAACTCTGATCCCGTGGCTCAAGCGTTTGCAGGACCAACAGATCGAGTCGCGCCAATACGAATACAGTCCGCTAAGCCAGATCCAGCAATGGAGCGACGTGCCTCAGGGGACCGCGCTGTTTGACACGTTGCTCAGTTATCAGAACTATCCCGTCGATGCGAGTCTGCGCGGTGGCAACGGCACGGTCCGGATCGAAGAAGTCAACACCATTCAGATGGCTAACTACCCGATCACCGTGACGATAACCCCCGTGCCCGAGTTGATGGCGCTGATCAAATACGACTGTTCGCTGTTTGAAGTCGACACGATCCGGAGAATGCTCGGCCATTTCAAGACGCTGCTGGAGCAGATCGCCGCGAATTCAGAACGACAACTATCAGACTACGATCTTTTGCCTCACGCCGAACGCCAGCAGTTGCTGGTTGAATGGAATGATACGCGTACGCCGTATCCGGACCGCGCCCTCATTCACGAGCTGTTTGAAGAGCAGGTGCAGCGCACACCCGATGCCGCGGCGATAGTTTTTGAAGGACAAACACTCACGTATCGCGAGCTCAACGAACGAGCTAATCAACTGGCTCACTACCTGAAATCATTCGGCATCGGATCGGAAGTGCTGGTCGGGGTTTGTCTCGAGCGATCGGTCGAGATGATGGTCGCACTGCTTGCGATTCTCAAAGCGGGCGGAGCTTACGTCCCCCTCGATTCCGAGTATCCACTCGAACACCTTTCGTTCATGTGTGACGATGCGGCGCCCCCCCTGTTGCTAACGACGGAAAAACTTGCAGACAAGTTGCCGGCGCTGTTGTCGCAAGTGATCTATGTCGACTCAGAAGCGGAGCTCATCGCGCAACAACCTGTTAACGATCTCGAGCCTGAGCTCACGTCAGACAACCTCGCGTACGTGATGTACACCTCCGGCTCAACCGGAAAGCACAAGGGCGTCAGCGTCACACACAGAGGTGTGGTGCGGCTGGTCAAGAACACGAGCTACGCTGACTTTGATCGGGCAACCGTCTTCCTGCAACTGGCACCGATTTCGTTTGACGCCTCGACGATGGAGATCTGGGCGCCGTTGCTCAACGGCGGTCAGCTCGTCATCATGCCGCCGGGTGTGCCGGCGCTTGCCGACCTCGGCGAGGCGATCCGGCAGTACAACGTGACGACGCTGTGGCTTACGGCCGGACTGTTTCACTTGATGGTTGATGAGCGTTTGGACGACTTGCGCTCGGTCCGGCAGTTAATCGCAGGCGGTGATGTGCTTTCGGTTCCGCACGTGCGCAAGGCAGTTGCGGCGCTCGCGGCGGGTCGAGTCACCAACGGCTATGGTCCAACTGAAGGGACCACCTTCACGTGTTGTTACGCCGCCACTGACGAACAGCAGCTCCACGATACAGTGCCGATTGGACCACCAATCGCAAACACCGAGGTTTATGTATTGGACCAGCAGCTCAACCCTGTGCCTGCCGGTGTTCCCGGCGAGCTCTATCTCGGTGGAGCAGGTCTGGCGCGTGGTTATCTGAATCAGGGCGGTCTAACGGCGGAACGTTTCATCCCTCATCCGCACAGCTCCGAGCCTGGCGCACGGCTTTATAAGACCGGGGATCGCGCTCGTTGGCTGACAAACGGCGTGCTCGAGTTCATGGGGCGATTCGATAATCAGGTGAAGTTGCGCGGCTATCGTATCGAGCCCGGCGAGATCGAGACGGTGCTGGCAGATTGTGCGGGAGTGCGCGAGTGCGTAGTGGTCGTCAGAGACGACTCAGGCGAGAAGCGCCTCGTCGCGTACGTTGTTCCGGCAGACAGCTCGCCATCAGCCGAGCCGGTGCGAGAGTACTTACGAAGCAGGCTGCCGGATTACATGATTCCCGCACGCTTCGTGTTTATCGAAACTCTGCCGTTGACGCCGAACGGCAAGGTTAATCGACGCGCGTTGCCGGCGCCCGATGGCACGAGCGACGACGCCACCGCGACATACGTTTCACCTCAGACGCCGACGGAAGAGGTGCTCGTGAATATCTGGGCTGATGTGCTTCAGATCGAGCGGGTTGGAGTGTGCGATAGCTTTTTCGATCTCGGCGGCCATTCGCTCTTGGCTACGCAGGTTATGTCGCGCATTCGCGAAGCGTTTGGCTTCGAGTTGCCGTTGCGTGAGTTGTTTGACCATCCCACCGTGCGTGAGCTGGCGCAACAGCTGGACGCGGCCAGAAGAGGCGAGAACGTAGTTGAACCGGAGCTCGTGAAGACCGAGCGGTCCGGAGCAGCGCCCTTCTCGTTTGCGCAACAGCGACTATGGTTTCTCGATCAGCTCGATCCCGGTAATCCTGCCTACAACATTCCGTTCAGGCTGCGTCTCTCGGGCGTTTTGAATACCGAAGCACTGCAAACCAGCATTAACGAGCTGGTTCGCCGTCACGAGACGCTGCGCACTTCTTTCGCGCTTGAAAATGGCGAGCCGGTGCAGGTGGTGGCGCCATTCTCGCCTGTGACGATCACGGTCATTGATTTATCTCGCTTGCCGGCGGAATCCGCCGGTCACGAGATCCGCGCGCTGTGTGATGCGGAGCTGTCTAACGGCTTCAACTTAACCGAAGGCCCGTTGTGGCGCATGAGACTGTTGCGTCTCGCTGATAATGAGAACCTGTTGCTGCTGACCATGCACCACATCATTTCCGATGCCTGGTCCATGGGCGTTCTCGTTCGCGAAGTCGCTGCTTTTTACAATGCTTACCTCAACGGCGAAAGCGCCGGCTTACCTGAGCTCGCACTTACATACGCTGATTACTCGGTGTGGCAGCGCCAGTATCTGAGCGGCGACGTCTTGCAACAACAATTGAGTTACTGGAAGAAGCAGCTTGCCGGTGCGCCGTCAGTGTTTCAATTGGCGTCGGATCGTCCGCGCCCCGCACTGCAAAGTTATCGCGGCGCCATCGTGCCGTTTTCTTGCAGCGTCGAGCTGAGTGAGGCTTTACGAATGCTCGCGCGACGTGAAGGCGCGTCGCTTTACATGATTTTGTTAGCGGCGTTTGCGGTGTTGCTGCAGCGCTTCAGTGGCGAGGAGCGCATGATCATCGGTACGCCGATCGCGAATCGCAAGCGAGTAGAGATTGAAGGCCTAATCGGATTCTTCGTAAACAGTCTCGCGATGCGGGTCGATATGACGGGCGATCCGACGTTCAAAGAACTGGTGAAGCGAGTTCGCGAAGTCGTTTTAGGAGCATATGAAAATCAGGATGTCCCGTTTGAGCGCGTGGTCCAGGAAGTTGCGCCGCAAAGGGATCTGAGTCGCGCGCCGATCTTCCAGGTGATGTTCGCGTGGCAAAACGCTCCGGCGCAGGCCCTGGAGATGCAGGGGCTGAAGATCACTCACGAAGACGTGCAGGCGGGCATCGCGAAGTATGACCTCGGCCTGACGATGTGGGAACGCGAAGGCGACGCGTTAATAGAAGGAGTGCTGGATTACGTCACGGACCTGTACGACGATAGTCGCATTCGTCGAATGTCGCAGCATTTTACGGCGTTTCTCGAAAGCGCGATTGCCGCTCCGGAAGAACATTTGTCGAGCTTGCTCAAGCTGCCTGAGATTGAGCGGTTGCAACTTAAAGAATGGAATAACACGGAGGCTCTGTATCCGGACCAGCGCTGCATTCATGAGCTGTTTGAAGACCAGGTTGTGCACACGCCGGATGCGACTGGGATCATCTGCAACGGCGATGAGATTTCGTACCGCGAGCTGAACAGCAGGGCAAACAAGCTGGCGCGTCACCTTCAGAAACAAGGTGTGATGGCGGAAACGATAGTCGCCTGTTGCCTGAGACAGTCGCCGGAGCTGCTGGTTACCGTGCTCGGCATACTGAAAGCCGGCGGCGCGTATCTGCCTTTGGATCCGTCGAATCCTACCGATCGTCTCAGTTTTCTGCTTGATAACGCGGAGGTGACGACTGTCGTTACGGAGCGGGAGTTTGCCGAAAAGTTCCGCGCGCGGTTTGAGCCCGTGGTTTATCTCGATCAGATTGATCTCGAGTCGGAAAGCGATCAGAACCTTTCGTGCGATCTGAGTGCAGAGAATTTGGCGTATGCGATCTACACGTCCGGTTCGACCGGTATTCCGAAAGGCGTCGCGGTTCAACATCGCAGTCTTGTGAATCACAGCACGGCGATGGCCCAACAGTACGAGCTGAAGCTTGGGGATCGTGTGCTGCAGTTTGCGTCGATCAACTTTGACGTTGCCGCTGAGGAGATATTTCCAACCTGGCTGAGCGGCGCAACAGTCGTGCTATGGCCCGATCGTGAGCACGCGTCCTTTAAAGATCTCGAGCGGCTGGTGGAGCGCTGCAAGGTAACCGTGCTCAACCTGCCGACGCCGTACTGGCAGGAGTGGGTTCGCGATCTCGCCGGCAGAAAAGCTTCATTGTCGGCGAAGTTGCGGCTGATGATCGTTGGCAGCGCCGCTGGACTGCCTGAGGTTTTTGAGCTCTGGCAACAGTTGGCTGGCGAGAGGGTTCGTTGTGTCAACGCTTACGGATCAACCGAGGCGACGATCACGTCCACAGTCTACGAAGTGGGACGTGAGCACGACTGCAAACATCTGCAGTCAATGCCGGTGGGACGGCCGATCGCCAACACGCATGTGTATCTGTTAGACCACAAACTCAATCAAACGCCGATCGGTGTTCCAGGAGAGCTGTATTTAGGCGGCGAAGGACTGGCGCGTGGCTATCTGCACGATCCTGTTTTGACAGCCGAGCGTTTCATTCCCGATCCGTACAGCACGCAGCCGGGTGCTCGTCTTTATCGCACGGGCGATCGCGCGCGCTACGTGCATGGTGGTGAGATCCAGTTCCTCGGGCGGCTGGACGAACAGATAAAGCTGCGCGGTTTTCGTATCGAACCGGCGGAGATCGAAACAGTCCTGGCCCAACATCCGGCAGTTCGCGACGTCATCGTCGTGGTTTTGAGTGATGTGGCGAAGCGCGAGTATTTGGCTGCGTATGTTGTCACTGACGCTGAGCGACCGTCGTTATCCGAGCTCCGTGCTCACCTGCGTGCGCGGCTTCCCGAATACATGGTGCCGGCGACATTTGTTTTCCTCGAGGCGCTGCCGCTGAACGCGAATGGCAAGGTTGATCGAAATGCGTTACCGGCGTCGCCGATTTCCTTCCGCTCAGCGGCTGAGTACGTTGCGCCACGCACGCCGCCCGAAGAGATGCTGGCGTCGATCTGGGCGAACGTGCTCGGCATTGAAGAACCGGGTGTGCGCGAGAGTTTCTTCGATCTCGGCGGGCATTCGTTGCTGGCGACACAAGTAGTGTCACGTATTCGCGATTTGTTCGGAGTGGAAGTCGCTTTGCGCGAGCTGTTTGAAGAGCCAACAATAGAAGGATTGGCGCAGCGCCTCGAGTCGGCGCAGCAGGTTGCGCCCCGCGCGGCGATCGCGCAGAGACCAAGACCAGCGCAGATTCCGTTGTCGTATGCGCAGCAGCGTCTCTGGTTCCTGCACCAGATGGAGCCTGACAGCTCGTTCTACAACGTCGCGATCGCCTTGCGGCTTGAAGGACAACTCAATGTCGTGGCGCTTGGTGAGAGTCTCAATGACGTCGTGCGCCGTCATGAATCGCTGCGCACCAGGTTTCCGCTCGTTGACGGTCAGCCAGTGCAGTTGATCGAGCCGCAATTGACGATCGACCTGCCGGTCGAAAACACCGGTGACGATTTGATCGAGCAACTGGCCGAGACCGAGGCGCGACGACCGTTTGAGTTGGCAAATGGGCCGTTGTTGCGCGTGAAGTTACTGCGTCTGGACGAGTCTCAGCACGTGCTGTTGCTGACGCTGCATCACATCGTTGCGGATGGATGGTCCATGGGCGTGCTCGTTAAAGAAGTTGCAGCGTATTACAACGAACGCGCCAATGGAAAGATAGCCGGGCTCGGGGAGTTGCAAATTCAGTATGCCGACTTTGCGTTGTGGCAGCGAGAGTTTTTGAGTAAAGACGTTTTGGACCAGCAGCTGGCATATTGGACGAGACAACTGGAGGGCGCCCCCGCAGAGATCCGACTGCCTTACGATCGTCCGCGACCCGAGGAGCAGACTTACCAGGGCGTGACTCAGCACTTCGGGTTGAGTGCGGAGATCACAAAGCAGTTACAGGCCCTCTCGCGCAGTGAAGGCGTGACGCTCTACATGAGCTTGCTCGCGGCGTTTGACGTGTTGCTGCACTGGTGGGGCGCCGGTGACGACATCGTGGTCGGAACCGATGTCGCTAACCGTAACGCCGTTGAAGTCGAAGGACTCATTGGGTTCTTTGTTAACCAGTTGACGATGCGTGTCGATCTGAGTGGCGAGCCGACGTTTCGTGAGTTGTTGGAACGAGTGCGCAAGGTTTCGCTCGAAGCTTACGCGCACCAGGAAGTACCGTTCGATCGCGTGGTTGATGCCGCGAGCCGGGAACGAACGCTGAAGTATTCGCCGTTGTTTCAGGTGAAACTGATTCTCGAGAATACGCCGGCAGCGGCGTTGGAAGTGCCGGGGCTGACGCTCGCGCCGGTTGAGTTCAAACGCGGCACCGCGCAGTTTGATCTCATCGTGCGGCTGAGTGAGTTTGAGGGATCGATGCTGGGTTCGGTTGAGTACAGCCGCGATCTTTTCAACGACTCGACTATCAGTCACCTGTTGCGGCGCTTCGAGATCTTGTTAAGTGAGATCCCGAGCCGGCTCGATATGCGTCTGAGCGAACTCGTGGCTTTGCTGAGCAACCAGGAGATGCAGAACGTCTCGACTCAGCAGCGCGAGCTCAAACGCTCACTCTCTTCTAAACTCAAGGGTCGACGCCGCGAAGCAAAACAAATCGTCAGCGGCGCCTTGCCTGAAAGCGCCTCGACCTTAAACGACCAGATTTCAATCAACTAACCCGCAGACCTCCTCGATTTCAAAACTTATGAATAACACGGTTTCAGGATTTCGACTGTCTCCTCATCAGGAGCACGTTTGGTTATTGCAGCACAGTGAAGCTGGGTTGCCGGCGCGTGCGTGGTGTGTGGTTGAGATCTCAGGAGCGCTCGACCCCGAGCGTTTGGAAAAAGCAGTCGAGACGACGATCAGCCGCCACGAAATCCTTCGTACTTCGTTCGAGAGCCTGGAGGGAATGGCGACGCCGTTACAGGTGGTCGCTGAGAGTGGCAGTAACGGAGTCGAGTGGTCGCTTACGGTTTTATCGCAATCGAAGCACGAGCTCCTCGTTAGCGTGCCCGCCATGTGTGCTGATGCGGAGACGTTGAAGAACCTCGTTTTCGAGATCGGCCAGCATTACGCCGGTGAGGCAGAGCTCTCGGAGCCGTTTCAATACGTCGACTATGCGGAATGGCAGCACGAGGCCTTGAGCTCGGAAGAAGCCGAGCGTGTCAAAGCACACACGCAGCTCGAAGTCGATCAGACAGATTTGTCGCTTCCTTTTGAAAAATCATCGAGACAGTTTGATCCGGTGACTTTCGTTAGTGTGATTCCGGCCGAGACAGTGCGGCAGTTGGGCGAGATCGGTAGTTTGTCGAGTTGTTTGCTGGCGGCGTATTTCGTGTTGCTGGCCCGGCTGACGGAGCAGAGTCGTTTGTCGGTGGGAGTTAGTTTCAACGGCCGCAACTACGAGGAGCTAGTGGAAGCGCTTGGACTGTTCGCGCGCTTTCTCCCGATCAATGCGGCAGTGGGCGGGGATTTCGTGGCGCTGTTGGCGGCGGTGGATGAGCAGCTAGCGGCGGCCGAGCAGTGGCAGGAATTGTACGTCGCTGAGGGCACGGCGGCGTTTTGCTTTGCTTACGAAGCAGAGGCCCAGCCGCAGTGGCAGGTGAGGGAAGACTTGCAGTTCCGGTTAGTGCAGAGCCGCGCG
>DASVGE010000400.1:0-39132 GCA_036379695.1 Pyrinomonadaceae bacterium
AGTGCTCGCCTCTGCTGAACGTGGCGAGAGTTGGTTGTACTGCTATCCCGACGACGCCTTCGCCGAGTATTAGCCACAAAAGAGCACAAAAAGCATTAGCCACAAAAGGCACATAAGGCACAAAATGGTTTTAACTGAGAATTTATTTTGTGCTTTATGTGCCTTTTGTGGCTGTACTTTTTGTTCCTTTTTGTGGCTGCGGTCATCCGGTGATCGCCTCTGCTGAACGTGGCGAGAGTTGGTTGTACTGCTATCCCGACGACGCCTTCGCCGAGTATTAGCCACAAAAGAGCACAAAAAAGCATTAGCCACAAAAAGGCACATAAGGCACAAAATGATTTTTTACTGAGAATTTATTTTGTGCTTTATGTGCCTTTTTGTGGCTGTACTTTTTGTACCTTTTTGTGGCTATGGCCACTGGATGACTTTGCCCTTTGGTGGCGCACTCTTCGGGGGTGTGATGATCTGAGGGCTCGGAGTGCTGGGCGTAGTCTTGGGCGCCGAGTCGGTCTTTGGTTTTTCGAAGAGAGGAGTCACAACTTCCGCAGGCGCTGCGGACGCTTCACTGCTCGGCGCACTCTCGATCACGTTCAACTCTGCAACAGGATGGCGTCGCGGCTGTCGCGCCGGAGTTTTCTTGACTACGTGCGCCGAGGCGAATTCATTTGTTTCGGGCAGTGGCGCAGCGGGAGTTGAACTCTCAACATTAACCGGAGCACTGACTGGAGCAACTGCGGTGGTCTGAACAGGCGGCACTTCCGGTGGCAGATTGCGCGCTTGTGAACTTCGCAGGAGCAACGCTCCCACTCCACACGCAACCAGCAGCAACAACGCCGCAAACGCGCCAAACGTAACGGCTCTGTTCATCGATTGAAGTCGCTCGAAAAACGCAGAGCGCGCCTTAAATCCTTCTCGCGGCTCTTCGCGAACCAGATCCCAGATCTCCGGCGGATCTTTCAACGTCTTCACCACTGCCGGCGCCGTCTTCACTGCCACCGGGGCAGCAACCGGAACAGGTCTTGGTCTTCGCTGTTCCAAATAACGCGCCGCTTCAGTAAACGTCCGCGCCCTGGCCCACATATTTGGAGTCGTACCTGAGCGCGTGACGATTTCCGTCTTCGCACCATTCTCGATCAGAATGCGGACTGTTTCCGTGTGACCAAAGAACGCCGCGAGTGCGAGCGCAGTGAACCTGTCGTTGCGCGTTACGTTTGGATCGGCGCCGTGCTCGAGCAACGCACGCACCACGCGTTCGTGACCGTAGTGTGCAGCGCGCATCAGCGCCGTCATCCCATGCTCGTTACGCGCATTGACATCAACCCCGCGCGACAAGATCCCGTCCAGCGCATCTATATCGCCGTCTTCAGCCGCACGCCATAACTCTCGTGACGCGGGATCAAAAATGAATTGTTTCGCGTTCGCTGCCATGCTTAATCCCGGATCACGATCCGGTCACCAGGTTTAACTGCCGGATCCTGCACCTTGCCCGATTCAATGTCCTTCAACTTGTAGCGATTGACAACCAGAAATCCATTGCCATCGTCGCGCCCGATGCGTGCCTCTTTCGCGTTGGGTGTCACACCTCCGGCGGCGATGAGCGCCTGCGTCAGGGTCAATCCACGTCGATACGTCTTCTCGCCCGGCGACTTCACTTCACCGCCGATGTAGACGAACTGCATCACGTGTGGATGCAGTGTGATTACATCGCCCGGACGCACCAACAGGTTCATCTCGTTCGACCGGGCGAGTTCGATGTCGAAATTCTGATTCGACTCGTTTCGCAGCACTGTTACGCGCGCCGCTTCCGGCAGCGGCTGCGCATCGGCAACCACGACGTAAAGTGGAATCGCTTCGCGGCGCAGGATCTTCGTGCCTGATTCTTTCACCAGTCCGCTTACGAGAATCGTGTGGCTGGCATAGTCGCGCACACCGACCGAGACTTTCGGATTATCGATCAAAGCACGTCGCTTCAATTCACTTTCCAACTTGCTGCCGATCTCGTCCACGGTTAGACCACCAGCCTGGAGCGGCTCGGCAAGCAACGGATGCTCGACGAAGCCCGTTGGCGTAACTGTAAACAAGGTCGATTGTGGTGAGGCACTATCGTTGATTCGAATATCCAGCACGTCGTTTGGGCCAACGCGATAGATCTTCGTGAGAGCTAATTCATTTGCGGCGGCGTTATCCCCATCCGAAGGCTCTGCGGCGACTTCGGGTGGTGGTGTCGGCGCTTTGGACACAACCGATACCTGTTGACCCTGCGGATTGAGATCGGCCCGGGGCTCGGTCTTAGGATTCGGCTTAGGCTCAGCCGGCTTAGGCTCAGTCTTACGCTCAATCGGAGGAGCGGGCGTCGGAACATTCCTGGGACGCTGCGCGATGATTTTGGCATTGTCCTCTTCCCACAACATGGCACGGGCCAGTCCGAGGCGGTCTCGTGCTTCGTCGTCCTTTGGGTTCAGTTGCACTGCGACCTTCAAACTCTCAATCGCATTCCTCCACTGCTTCAGGTCGTAATACGCGTGACCCAAAGCGTAATGCGCATCGGCATGTTGCGGGTCTAACTTAACGGCGCGCTGAAGTACCTCAACGGCTTGCGGAAATAATCGGGCGAGACCGTACTTCACCCCTTCTTTGTAAAGGCGTTTGGCTTCAGCCCTCGCTTCAGGCGAAGCAATGCGGGCAGAGTTTCGCGAATTGTCGGTGTAGTTGGTGGCGGTCTGGGCCGGCACCAGAAATGAGCCACTTAAAAAGGCGATAGCGAAAGCGACCGATTTGAACATCGGACCCCCTTGAACCGAGTTGATGGTAAAACCCGCACGAAGGGAAAGTTCGGAGGTGGGGCCAGCCGAACATGTAACGAATTAGGGGAATCTTATGGTTTGCTTATACCACTTTTAACGCCCTAAATCCATTGCTTTTATCTTACTTTTGCTCCGAGGAGGGTTGGAAACAGTCAGTGCTATTGACCCGACCCAACAGCCCCGGTCGCTCACGCAGGCTGAGGCTGTTCCTCTTCCTTTTCCGGGAGTCTTTCCGCCGCGCGTCCCTTCATCTGTCGCGGCCTGCGCGTGAGCAGATCGAAACGATCACCCTGACTGAGCACGTGCATGTGGACGTCATAGATGGAGACGGTTTTCTTCTTCGCTTCGTCGGCGATACTCGAGTAACTCACTTCCGTGCCATCGATAACGTAAACGGCTCCCGAACCCAACACGTAAAAACCGTTGCCTCTCTCGACCACGATCGCCGTCTGCTCATCAATACCGATGCCCAGATTCTTCGGATTCTGCGCCACTGCCCCAACGAGGCGTCCCACTCTGCCTCGTTCCATAAAATGCTGATCGATGATCACATCCGAAATCAGACTCAACCCCGGAGCCATTCTGACCGAGCCGTCAATCACACTTGAGTCTCTGTCGCCGCCCTCGACCAACATCGTTTCACACATAACGGCAGCGCCCGCGCTGGTGCCCGCAATGGTTCCGCCTGCGTCATAAATCTCCTGGATACGTCTGAAAATCGGTGTATCGCCGATTTGACTGGTGATCTTCACCTGATCGCCGCCGGTAAAAAACACTGCCGTGGCATCATCAAGTATGCGGAGCTTGCTCTCGAGAGTCGCTTCCCTGCGTTCGTTTATTTCGAGTTTGAAAATGTGTTTGACGCCGAGCGCGCGAAAAGCTCTTTCATACTCTTCGAATAAACCATCAGGAGTGGTCGGCATAGCCACAGTTGAGACAACCAACTTACCGCTACCAACTCTGCGCGCAACCTCTCCCAGAATGATCTTGTTCGCCACGCGGTCTTCCTTGCCGCCTATAATCACTAATGTCCGATCGCCTCTCTCCATAGCTCAACTCCATACTCACGCATCTTCTCGGGGTGCGCCTCGATCAATTAAATTCTCCAGCGCCCGCAGTGTTTTGCACGCCGTAAAGAACATCATCCGGCACCCGCTTCTCACGGGGCGGATCGCGTTCTGTTCGATAGCGAGTGGCTGGCTCAGGTTCATAGCATTAGGCTGGACGCATTACCGGAACCAGGCCTTTAGTCACTCTTCGTGGCCTGTTGATCGAAGGTCGTTCTCCGACGCGTGCGGGCACAGGCGGCAGCGCGACTACGGGTTGCGCCGACAATTCGTGTAGCGCCTGCTGGACCGGTTTCAGTTTTTCGTAGAAGCACACGACTACCTCGCCCTTGTGCATCTGACTCACGGCGCGACGCAGCGCTTCAATCTCGTCGAGCACAACTTCACACTCAGTCTCCGGAGAAACTTCGCGAATCGCACGGCAAACAATGTCCGCCACAGCACCCTGCTTGCGCCCGCGAAGATCGCGGTCCTCACGCACAATCACTTTGTTGAAGCCTTTTGCAGCCGCACGAGCCGCACTATCGATGATGGCGTCATCGCGGTCTCCAGGTATGGTGATAATTCCGGTCACGCGCCTGTTCCAGTTTGACGTCATACGACAAATCGCATTAAACGCATCCGTGTTGTGCCCGTAGTCAACCATCACGTGGCCGCCGTTCAAACGGTAAAGATTTGCGCGCCCGGGATTGTCGGCCCAGCTCGAGAAATTCATCAGAGCCTTCAGCAACACTTCCTGTTCGACACCAAAAGCGCGGCAGGCAGCAATCGTCGCCAGCAAATTACTCACCTGGAAATCCGCCGCGCCGTTCATCACGACTGGCAGCACCGAGGTCTCAGCGATAATGCGCTGCGTCTCACCAATGCATTCAATCAATGCCTTGTTCTTCGCGAAGTAGGCAGTTCCGCCGTCCCGCAAATGACTTCTGATCAGCGGATTGTTCTCATCGATGGCGAAGTAGCTCACCTTCTTCGGAATCTTGTTGACTCTTTCTGATTCCATCAACTTCGCGAGGTACTCGTTTTCGGCATTCAGAATCAACGTGCCGCCTTCTTTAACGCGTTCAGCGACCAGCGATTTGATGTAAAGAACATCTTCGACTGACTTGATGCCATCCTGCCCCACGTGATCGTCGCCGATGTTGGTCAACACGGCGATGTCAGACCAGTCGTAACCCAGACCGCGTCGCAGGATTCCGCCTCGTGCAGTTTCCAGCACTGCTGCTTCGACCGACGGATCCGACAACACAACCTGTGCAGACTGTGGTCCAGTGGTATCACCTTCCACGACGCGCTCGCCGCCGATGTAGATTCCGTCGGTGGTCGTCATGCCCACGCAGAGGTCAGCCTTGCTGAGCACGTGTCCGATCATTCTCGTGACCGTCGTTTTACCGTTGGTACCCGTAATCGAAATGATCGGGATACGACTCGGCGCGCCCGGCGGAAAGATCGAATCGACAACCGCCTGTCCGACGTCGCGCGGCATGCCGGCGGACGGATAGTGGTGCATTCTCAAACCAGGCGCAGCGTTCAACTCGATAATGCCGCCGCTGGTTATCGGCTTAGCTATATCTGGAATTACTAAATCAACTCCGCACACGTCCAAACCAATCAACCGCGCCGCTCGCTCGCACATGCGAGTAATCGTCGGGTGAACTTGATCCGTAACGTCGTGCGCAGTAGCCCCGGTGGATAGATTTGATCGATTAGAGAGAGTGACGTGTTCGCCGCGTTCCGGAACTGCGTCGAGCGACATGCCGGCGTGCTGCAAGTGGTTGATGACGTCTGAGTCGACCTTGATCTTGGTCAAGGGTTTTTCGTGACCATCACCACGCAGCGGATTTCTGTTTTCAGTTGCGATCAACTCGCGAATCGTGCTGACGCCATCGCCGATCACGTGAGGAAGCAGGCGCTCGCTGGCAGCGACCATTCGGCCGCCTACTACTACGACGCGATAGTTTCGACCGTCGAGCATCTCCTCTATCAAGACCGCTGAGGAGAACTCCTTCGCCGCCTCGAAAGCAACTTTCATCTCTTCGGGCGTCGAGACTTCCAGCGAGACGGCATCACCCTTGCGCCCGCTCACCGGTTTGACTACGACCGGCCCGCCAAGTTCGTCTGCGGCTTTCTTAGCTTGCTTGAGTGTGTAAACGCATTTCCCTTTCGGAACCGGAATGCCATGACGTTCCAAACGTTCCTTGGTTTCTTCTTTATCCTGCGCCAGCTCGACGGCAATCACGTTTGTTTGATCGGTCATGGACGCCTGAACGTAGTGCAGGTGTTTTCCATAGCCGAGCTGAATGCGATTTCCGGTGCCGTCGCGCCTGCAGGGAATGTCACGCCTTTCCGCAGCCTCTGTGATCGCGCGTGTTGTTGGACCCGTCTCCGCATCGGAAACTAAGCGTTTCGCTTCCTCCAGCACCGGATTCACTTCAAACGTGCGCTTACGAAGCACGGCCTCGACCAGACTCACTGCCTGTTCCAACAAGTATTTGCTTGCTTTCTCCGCGCGGAACTCGATCGCAACGTTGTAGAAGCTGCCACTGTCGTGACGCGTCTTGCCATGTGACTTGCCGATGCCCGCCAGATCGGTCAACTCGAGCGCGACGTGTTCGACGATGTGGCCGAAGTAAGTTCCTTCCTCGAGCCGCGTCACAAAGCCGCCGGGATGCCCCAGACTGCAATGATGGTTGTGTATTCCCGGAAGAGTGTTGAGGAGTCGTTCGTTGAAGCCGTTGAACTCACGGCTTTCGCGTTCGACAAGCTCGCCTAAGTCCAGGTGCATGAGTAGCACCGGACGATAACTGTAGACATTCGGACCGTGCAGCGTGCGAATGCTTTCGACTTTCATGGCATGCTTGCCTTTCAACTTCATGGGCGTATGCGTTGTCAATTCGCATGCCAACAAGCGTCGTAAAAAGCTGTGTCATCAGAATGTTAAGAACGTCAAAATGTCTGTTCGATTTACTGTCGCGGCATTGATGCGATCATGAAGATGAGATTTTGATCGCGATCATTTTGAGGATCGTACGGTCATAAACATTGGAAAGTACGGTGTCGCACAGAACATCTAAGTTCATGTTTCGCAACACTACAACGTAAGAAGCTAACGCGGATCGTTTTCAATACAAGCCGCCGATTGCGACGGATAAAAGAACGGATCTAATTGGAGTCCTCGTCAACACTTTCCAACATCCAGATGTCAACGCTGACTTCTTCCGCGTAGTGGAGTATAGGTTGGGTGTTTGGCTGCGGGATGTTTGTTGCTTCGAGCATGGTGGAGCCGAAGTCGGTTAACTCAGCCCGGTAGAGTTCCCAGGGTTCGTGATAGATGCGGGCGCGAAAGAGCTCACCTTTGTATTCCGTGTAGAGAACGTATCGTTCCGTGAGAAAGAATTCGCGCGAACCGGGTTGTGATTTTGGCAGCGCGTCGCCAATGCTCCATGCACCCCTGAACTCTGCGTGGGGATCTTCACGTCGCTTCAGCCGGTACTTGATCTTCTTCTTACCTTCCAATGCGATATCGGAAGAGTAATACGGCAGGTGGTAGAAGGTGCGTGCCGCCAACACCGCTGCCTTGCTGTTGCAATCGAGCGAGAAGAACCAGACGCCGGGAACGCCATTGTGATGAACGTAAGTACGTACGTTCAGTTCGTGCATCGAATCCAGCCCGGGAATCGGCGGCATGTACGGAGGCACACCTCGTATATCCCACATCGTGAATGGAATGATGCCGATCCAGGCTGAGTCGCCGTAAGTATCGATCTGAAGTGAACGCGGTATGAGCGGTCGCAGAAGGTTTTCGTTAATACGCCAGTGAATGAAGAGCAGCTTACCCCAATCCTGGTGCATAACCGGCTGGCCTTCAGGGCGATGCCGTACAGCCAGCCGATCAACGTCAGTAACTTTCCGCATCAGTCATCCTCTTCGTCTCTTGTGCGCTATGCGTCAGCGAATTCGGTGCGTTCAGATTAGCACCGGGAGTAACGCCAACGCCAAGTCGCTCGACCAACTCACCACCGAGCCAACCTCCGAGCAGCGCGGCAGCTACGCCGATAAACGATAATGCGAACGCAGTGGTCGTTGGCGCATCCGGCGAATTTCTTCTCAGCAGCCAACTGGCTATGAACAAGATCATCACTCCGACATTCGTAAGCCCGTGCAGCAGCCCGATGCGACTGGCGCGTGTGCCGCGCGGAATATACAGATAGTCGATCAGACCAAACACAGCCGCGAGCAGCCCGCCGACGATACCGGCCGCGATCATCCAAAATGAAACCGTAGTCCACGTCGGATTAGCCGTCGCCAGATAAATTACGTCAAAGACCACAGCCGCCGACAGTAGTCCCAACGGATAAACGATCAGGATCGGATGAATCGCATGACCGAAGATTCTCGCCTTACTTTCCATACTTGTGCCTCCTTGAATTACCAAAGAGCAGTCAAGTTTCGGGCCACACAACCAATAGATCCAATAAGTCCTATAGATCTATTCTTTAGGAGAATTTGCGGAAGAGCTCGGCATGGATGGCCGCGATCTCTTCAGGAGCGACTTTGGGCTTGCGATCGTACGTAAGCAGTCCATTGATCTCCTGCTCGATATCGGTCAACTGCGTGTAGCAGAACCCGGCAAGAAAATCCAACGAAGCAATGCCTTTCATCAAATCGCGATACTTCTCCAACAACTCCCCGGGTGTCTTGAACGAACCGTAGTACTTGTAGAGCAGATCTCGTTCCTCAGGCGGGATGTCCGACGGAATCGCCAGAAAGCCACCCACCTCCGACAATACGATCGGTTGTCCCCGATATCTCGAGCCCCGCGCAAAGAGTGGCTTATCGGCGATCCAGACTTTCGCTGGTAACTGGCCACTGCTCAAAGTCTCTTTATACCGGCTCGATAACTTTTCCCCGCTGGGCGTGTAGTCGTGGATCGCGCAGATGTCGGTGATGTCGGTATGTTCCCAGCCGTCGTTGTCTATAACCGGCCGCGTTGAATCTAATCGTCTCGTGACCCGCACCATCCGCTCGATGAACGCATACTGTCCGGCATGCTCCGTGGCCAGACCAGGAAATCCCATGCTCTCATTGACGGGCACCCAGACGACGATGCACGGATGGTTGAAGTCGCGCCGCACGGCGTCCTGCCACTCCGCTGACAACCACTCCTCTGCTTTTGGCGACCACTCGCGCGCATTCGGCATCTCTTCCCATACCAGCAGGCCAAGTCGATCGCACCAGTAAAGCCAGCGTGGGTCCTCAATCTTCTGGTGCTTTCGAACGCCGTTGAAACCAAAGCTCTTGATCCAGCCGATGTCTGTTTGCAGCGCTTCGTCAGTTGGCGCAGTCAAATAGCCGTCCGGCCAAAAGCCCTGGTCCAGCACCATCTTCATGTAAGTCGGTTTGCCGTTGAGGAGAAATCTGCCGTGGCGCAACTCGATGCCGCGCAGTCCGACGTAGGAACCAATTTCATCGAGTAGCCTATCGCCATCGTAGAGCCGTACTTGCAGGTCATACAGGTGTGGCGACTCCGGCGACCACAGCTTCGCGTAAGGAATCGAAATCGCGAGCCGTCCTGTTGCTACCGCCGTTTGATCTTCACCAATCGCAACGCGCTTGCCCTCTTCGAGCACTTCGACCTCTACACGCCATGCCGATGACGGCGCATGCAGAAACACCACCAGCTCGAGCATGTTTCTTTTCGCGTGTGTGATTACGCGCAACTCTTCGATTCGTATCGGTGGGACCGGTTCGAGCCAAACGGTCTGCCAGATTCCGGTGGTGCAGTAGTAGTCGATACTCTCAGGCACGCCGGTGTACGACTGCTTGCCGCGAGGTTGCTCCGGATCCTGGCGATCTTCGACGCGCAGTGTTAATCGATTCACGCCCGACTTGACGTAAGGCGCGATATCAAATTGAAACGGAACGTGACCGCCGCGATTGTGTCCGACCTCCTGCCCGTTGATCCAAACAGTGCAGGCATAGTCGACGGCGCCAAAGTTCAGCAGCAGATCGCGCTTGTAAAACTCCTCGGGGAGTTCGAACGAGCGCGCATACCAGACCACTTCATGGATCGACTTATCGTTGATCCCTGAAAGCGCAGTCTGGTAGGCAAAAGGAACAGTGATTCGCATCGGCAACTGGCGGCCGTCCTGCCAACCGAGTTCCAGTCCCTCTTCGGCATCGTCAAAGGCAAATTCCCACTCGCCGTTGAGATTGAACCAGATGCTGCGTGCAAATTGTGGACGCGGGTATTCTGAGCGGGGGATCTCTTTTCTGTTGAGAGTCATGCTGACAATAAAATCACGAGGGCACCAACTCGGGGTTCTGATTTATTCCCTGATATGTTGGTGGTCTTTCCACTCCGACCGATCGCCCCGTGTCACTCAAATTTGAGATATCCCAGGCAGTTAATTTACCGTCACAGATCAAGCGGCCGTCATCACTAATTTCATAGTTGCCTGATCGGCATGAGAGCCGGTATAAAACCCGACCATTCTCACGTCTACATAAAACAATCAACTCACGTCCGTTGGGTAGACAGTAAATTCCCCCGACTCTGAGACTCATTTGAACCCCCCTTGCTCGTTCTAAACCTTGTTTAATGGGCCACAGATCACGCGGGACCTGTTAGCTTGCTTTACCTCAAAAATAAGTATCGCACTTGGATCGGGTCAGTACAGCGAGCGGTAGCGACCTGGCTTTGATCAACATGCGATACTCCTGACGATTTTGACTCCATGGTTGACCAGGTCGCTACCGCTCGCTGTACTGACCCGATCCAAGCATGATTTCCTACTCCTGAGGTAAGACTGCTTAAGCTGTAACCACGTTCTTCGGAACGTTCCACCGCATGTCTCGAAAACATCGATCGAGACTGTCTTCAAACGGCGCCATGAAACTGCCACGCTCGCTCGTCAACGCCGTGAACGACGGACGTGGCGCAACGAAACCAAGCGCACGTCCGGGACGTGGCTTCACCGCCGCAGGATCACGCCCCGCCTTTAACGCCGCCATGCGCGCGAACTCAGCCCATGTCACGCCACCGGAATTGGCCACGTGCCAAATCCCGTGCTCGCCATCGATCAAAAGATCCAGCACCGCGTTAACCAGATCGGGAACATACGTCGGCGACACAGTGATATCGCCGGCAGCGTAAAACGGCCGTCCCTTTGTCAAAGAATCAACCACCGCGTGAACGAAATTGAAGCGGTCCCATGGCCCAAAGAAAGCGCTCGTCCGAATAATCAACGCCTTCGAAAAATGCTCCAGCACTCGCAACTCTGCTTCTGCCTTGCTCTTTCCGTAAACGTTCAACGGCGCGCAAACGTCGCTTTCTATGTACGACTCGTTCTTCGCACCATCGAAAACGAGATCCGAAGAAAAAGTCACGAATGGCAACTGCCTGCGCTCACATTCCTGCGCCAGATAAACAGGCCCCAGAACATTTTCACGCATGCAGCGTTCCGCATCAGATTCGGCGTCGTCAACCCGCACGTAACCGGCGGCATTGATGATGGCCCACGGTTCGTAGTGATCCAGTGCGCGAACCACCGAATCGCGATCGGCAATATCCAGTTGATCACGGCGAAGCAGTTGATAAGCCAGTCCGCGCTTTGTGCAGATCCGCGCAAACGCCTGCCCGAGGGTGCCGGTGGCGCCGGTAATCAACAGGCAGCGGCCAGCATCACCAACTCTATTGACGGCTCTACTGTTAGGCGCCTTCTCGTGATGATGACTGGTCGGCGGATAACAAAGCCGATCCAAACGATGCCACCATCCGGGCGTGTCCAACACCGGATGATCGAACTTCTCGCCCGCAGCAAGCGTGCGAATCATTTTGGCAAGCGCAGTCGGCCGCGGTCGCGGTGAACGAAGATCGAAAACTCCCGGTTCGTAACAGCCGGCATCGCACGTCAACAAACTATTCCAATCGAAAGCTCCGAATGCCGCCCACGGCGTAACCGCCCGCACGTCGATCTGTTCTGAGCGCAACTCAACCGCAGCGTCCCAGACCTCTTCGACCCAGCGTAGTTGTTCCTCGCGCGTGCAACCGAGATGAAGCTCAGTGACGGCCAGTGGCCGGCCATAGCGTTCCCACGCTTCTCGCAGGATCTCCCTGGGACCAGCCACACCAGTCGCACAAACTCTCACCGCCTCAACGTCCGCATAAACGTGACGGCCGTTGCCGCCATGAAAATCCGCGGGGTAGCGCGTGGTGCGTTCATCGAGAAAACGTTCGCTGGTTATGTAGTGATTGATGCCGACGATGTCCGGCGGCATTGGATTGTCGAGAAACCACTGCAACTCAGCTTCGTCAACTCCGAGCCAGCGGAAGTAGTCCCACATCGGACTGTGCGGCGCCAGTTGGCCACACAAAACGTCGTACGTGAGCCAGCGACGTTCATTTTCAAACTCTGCCTGGTACGCGAGTGTCGGCGTACTGAACGTCTTCCCGAGATCTTCAGTCTGAACCAACTGCGCCTCGGAATTGACCGAGCGGATCGCGCGCATCGAAAGCACTATGCCGCGACACTGCGCCAGAAACGCTTTCACAAAGAGCAGCGGATCACATGCGTGCGGGTACCAGTGTCCATAGAGACAACTGAACCGCGCGGTGGTCAACGGCTCATTGACGGGATTGTAATCAGTGATCCACGGATAGCGCCGGGCCACTGCTGCAGCGTACTGCGCGAGTTTTTCCGCGAACTGCGGATCCAGCAGGTTTGTATATCGCGGTCCGCTGCCGTGATGAACCAAACCCGCGATGGGTTTCAGACCCAGCCGGCGCAGCTGCTTCATGCGCTCGTCAGACCACGACCATGCAAACGACTCCAAATCATCGGGAGCAGTTCGCTCCCAGAGAATTGGATAGCGGAGCCGGCTTACACCCAACTCCGCCAGTCGTTCGAGGTCTTTTAGTCTTAGCGCGTGCCCTGTACGTTCAAGTTGGTCTGAATAACTGTCACCAACCCGGTTGACCGTACACTCAACTCCGGCCCACAAATCAGGCGTGTGGGCCGTAACCGTCTTACCGCTCATAGTACTAACCATTAACCGCAGTGATCACTCGTTCCGGAATGACGATGCGATCAGTTCTAACGCCATAGCCATTGCCTTTTCCATTACCATTACCGTTACCGTTGCCATGGCTGTAGACCATCATCGCATCGACTCTCTTCATGCCGGCAATCTTGCCGTATGTAGTGAGCGCCTGGGCCACGATCTGATCCATGTTGTAATACTTGTACGTCGCCAACCGGCCCACAAAGTGCACGTTCGCCGTGGTATCTGCGAGCGCCTTATAACGCGCGTATAGATCTGCATTTTCCTTGCGCGGAACCGGGTAATAGGCGTCTCCCTGAGACTTCGGAAACTCGTAAACAATGCTCGTCTTGGCGTGCTCCTGTCCCGTGAGATATTTGAATTCCGTCACGCGAGTGTAGAGCTGCTCGTTGGGGTAATTCACGACGGGTGCCGTTTGAAAAGTCGGCACGTCGTGTGTCTCGTGTTTGAATTCAAGCGATCGATAAGGCAGTTTTCCGTAGCGATAATCAAAATAGGAATCAACGGGTCCGGTGTAGATCATTTCCGTGAAGGGGATATCTTTTTCTATTTCGCGATAGTCGCAGTTCAGCATGATCTTGATATTGGGATGATCAAGCATGTTCTCGAACATGCGCGTATAACCGTGCAACGGCATCGCCTGGTAAGTATCGGTAAAGTAACGATCGTCACGGTTGGTGCGCGTCGGGACTCTCGAAGTTACGCTGGCGTCGAGCTCTGACGGGTCGAGCCCCCATTGCTTGCGTGTGTAGTTGCGAAAGAACTTCTCGTACAACTCACGGCCCACTTTGCTGACGACGACGTCCTCGGACGTTCTTATCTGCTCGACGGGCTCGGCAACCTTCTTGAAGAACTCGTCGACTTCGAATGAAGTCAGGTTCAGGCCGTAAAGACTGTTGATAGTATCGAGGTTAATGGGAATGGGAACGATCTGCCCGTCCACGCTGGCGCGTACACGGTGCTGATAAGGTCGCCACTCGGTGAAGCGCGAGAGATATTCAAACACCTCACGCGAGTTGGTGTGAAAGATATGCGGGCCGTATTTATGAACGAGAATGCCCGCTTCGTTGTAATGATCGTAAGCGTTACCGCCTATGTGCGGTCGCCTGTCACAAAGTAAAACCTTTTTATTGGAACCTGCTGCGAGTCGTTCAGCTAGGACACTGCCGGCAAAGCCGGCACCTACAATGAGATAATCAAACATCAAATTAAACCCTCCTTGTTCTTTATCGAATCTAAGTAGTTGCGGTAGTTGCGGCCGCACCGCTCCTCTGGTTGACGCGATTGAGCGGCAAAGCAGTAGCCCTCCGTGCAAGCCGTTTTTTCTGGATTACGTTATCGATCAGGTTATTCATCTGCGCCCACGTTTTGTCCCATGAGATGTGCTCGAGAAAC
This sequence comes from Pyrinomonadaceae bacterium, assembly GCA_036379695.1. GTDB lineage: Bacteria > Acidobacteriota > Blastocatellia > Pyrinomonadales > Pyrinomonadaceae > PSRF01. The sequence goes on from DASVGE010000400.1 coordinate 14,330, forward strand.
GCATCGACTTTGGCGAGCCATTCAGCGCGGCCTGGTTTTGCGAAAATCTTTTCGGCGGCTTTAACGAACTCTTCCGGAGTGTCAGCAATCTCAACCAGCTTCAGATCGCCGTACGGTCGCACGACGTCCCTGATCGAAGTTGAAATCACCGGTTTACCGGCGGCCAAATACTCGGGCGTCTTTGTGGGACTGATGAAACGTGTGGAGTCGTTCCGAGCAAACAGCAGCAGGGCGATATCCCAACCTGCCAGGTACTCGGGCAGTTCCTGATAATTTTTCGAACCTAAATAATGAATGTTTGGATGACTTGGCAGTGTCGCCGGATCGATCTTCACGATCGGGCCGATCATGACGAATTGCCAGTCGGGACGCATGGAGGCGACCTGATCCAGCAATTGGCTATCGAATCTCTCGTCGATAACGCCGAAGAAGCCAAGTCGTGGATGCGGAATGTGCGCCTGGTCCGCTGGATCCTCAGTGATGGTTCGTGCTTTGCGAAAATGCGAAGCATCGATGCTGCTCGGAAATGCATGCACTGACGGATGCTGATCACACTTCACTTCGTACAAACTCTGCCCGCCAGTAAAAACCAGATCTACCTGTTGAAACAGCTGTTTCTCGAGAGTGGGTAAGCCCGAGTGTGCGCCTTTGAACGCTGAAAGCTCGTCCATGCAATCGTAGACGGAAGCCACCGGATTGAAATGATCCGTGAAATTGAGCGCCATCGGCGTGTAATACCAAAAGATGTAGTCATTGATATCGTGATCAATAAATAGTTGGCGCGTCATCTCTTTCATGACGGCGTTGATAGCGATCTCACTTCTCAATCCTTCCGGCAGATGCGGTACTACGACGTGTACGCCGGAATCCGTCTCACGCGTATCGAGTCGCATTGATCCGTTGCCGAAGATCGGTTCTTCGACAAAGAAGACGCGGCGCTTCTTCGCGCAACGACTCAGGAGATGTTGTGGACGTTGGTATACGAAATCCCAACGCAGATGAGAAAAGCAAACGAGATCTGTCTTCTCGTTGGCATTGAGAATTGAAGGTGGAATTAATGCGTTATTCATCGTCTTTCTCCGTCACTTACCTAACATTGAAACGGGGACCGGACCGCGTGCGCACTTGTAACGCGGAGAGCGATTCCCGTCTGCGACTATGTGTTAAGGCCGGCTGGGTTGAGAATTTGTTGTTCCCCACCCGGCCTACATGGGTTGATTACCGCTGGCCCATTGAAACCATTGGGATTGAGTTGAGGACTCTCGCCTTAATTCAATACAACAAACTCTCGCGCTGTTTGCTTCTCAACCGTCCTGAAACCTTTTTTCGCCACGTTCGTCTCTCATGGCAAACAAGATGCCGCGATGCGAGCAGTGTAGGTGTGGTAAGTACTTTGAAGTGTACGTCTCCGTACGTCCAAAGTTACGAGTTAGTAGATTTTCTCTCCTATCTCTGCGCAGCGAATACTAGGGGCTTGCCCCGTGGAGTCTCACACTCGCAGTTAAGAGGCCACGGGCTTGCCCCGTGGAGTCTCACGCTCGCAGTTAAGAGGCCACGGGCTCGCCCCGTGGAGTCTCCACGCTCGCAGTTAAGAGGCCACGGGCTTGTCCCGTGGAGTCTCCCGCTCGCCGCTAAAAACAACATACCTTTCCACGTACAGATGCCACGGGCTTGCCCCGTGGAGTCTCCCGCTCGCCGCTAAATAGAACATCATCAAAATATCACGGGCAGATGCCACCGGCTTGTCCCGTGGAGTCTCCCGCTCGCCGCTAAATAGAACAACATACCTATCCACGTACAGATGCCACGGGCTTGCCCCGTGGAGTCTCCCGCTCGCCGCTAAATAGAACGACATAACTATCCACGTACAGATGCCACGGGCTTGTCCCGTGGAGTCTCACGTTTATAGCTACGAGCGGGAACCTCCACGGGACAAGCCCGTGGCATCCAAAAGTGTTATTTACTGGTTTTCATAGCATCAAACGTGAAAACTCCACGGGACAAGCCCGTGGCATCTTTCCGGCGTTTACGTGGCCGCTTGAACTCCGCGTTCACGTAGCCGCTTGAGTTCTGCGTTTACGTGGCCGCTTCAGCTACGCGTCTACCGCCCCTGGTTTCCGCTCGGCGTGGGGCGCGGAAGCACAAAACAGAAAGGCGCCACCGACCGCACGACGGTGACGCCCTTGAACGGGTGCTATCTGGCACTCCCTAATTTCGCGTTTTGAATCTCCTGCGGGCGTAACCACCCAATCCAACTAACGCACTGCCAAGCAGCAAGATCGTTGACGGCTCCGGTACCTGACCAGGCACTCCGACGTCGCTACCACCACTGCCGCCTGCTTCAGGCACATTCTGGAACCTGACAAAGATGGCATTGCAGATCTGTTCCTCGGTGAAGCCCGTAAACGCAGCACCCGAAACGATGAACGAAGCACTCTCGCCCGGTAACAAACCATCGTTTACAGAACCACCATTGAAGTTACCTGAGTTACCCGTAATAAATGCAAAGTCCAACACAGTTGAATTAAAACCGTGTGGCACATTGCCTACGTCGCCATCTGAGAAAACGAAATTCGCAGACATGCTGGGAGCCTGCATGCCGGTGAACCCGTTCAATCCGGAACTACTCGCATTGCCACCTGGCGGCAAGTCGAAACCAATGCCGGTAATCGTAGAAGTTGATCCGGGCTGCGTGATGGCTGACGTATTAGTAATAGTAAAGGTGAAGGTATTTGTTGCTGAATTAAACTCACAAACTACAGTTGCGGTTGAGAACTGGCCAGATCCAACACCCGAAACCGTAATCGTGTCCGCTCGCACTGTAGCGGCGCTGACAAATACCAATAGTGCGGCTATTGAGAAAATCAGTTTGCCATATCGGGACATGGGAAGATCCTCCTTGTGCTGCCTGAGAACGTTCACGCGCCTACTTCATCCACATGTATAGGCCGATGGGAGTAGAGGGGGAGAAATTGCGGGGCACTGCAAATCTCACTCTAGTGGCGTGTGTGTACGCCGATATTAAAAGCGTTTCCTTGTTTGGTCAATCATTCGATCGACATGTGACAGAATTTCCACAGGCTAAAAAAAGGTTAAACGTAAGCCTCTGGGGTTAGTGAACACTTAATACAACGTCTCATTATTTCGTACAGCGGCCTCTTCGTTGAGCGTAGTTAACCACGACGGCGACCACGCTGATGTACTCTCTCGCCCCTTTTTTCGTTCTGTACCGACACCGCCCGGCGCCGGTAAGAATTGATTAACAAGCGCCAACATATGTGATGAGAGTTCCGGAAACAGTTCATCGAATTTCACTGCCATTTTCGCAGGCACCGAAATGACAAGTTCTGCCTGGCCACGCTTGCATGCCTGGACAACCTGCCGTGCAGCATTCTCTGCACTGACTGTAAGCAACGGCAACGCATCACTTATGCTGAACCACGCATACTCCAACCGATGTTGTCCTTTAAAATCTGCATTGCGCGGGCTGCCTGTTCGCATCAAGCCGGGACAAACGGTCGTCACCTTGATCCCGTCTTTCATTAACTCAGCGCGCAAACCTTTCGAGAATCCGACGAGCGCAAACTTGCTGGCGCTGTACGGCACCAGGTGAGGAACACTCACCTTCCCACCGATCGAACTGATGTTAACGATGCGTCCCGACTTCTTTTGCCGCATCGACGGCAGCACGGCCATGGTTGTGTAAAGCGGTCCCCAGAAGTGCACCTTCATCGCCAGTTCAAAGTCTTCAAGCGTCATTACCTCGATCGGCCCCACTTGAATGATGCCGGCGTTGTTGACGAGCACGTCCACGCCTCCGAAACGGCTGTTCACGGCAGTAACCATGTCGTCCACTGACTGCTTGTTTGTGATGTCGCACGGAACTGTCATCACTTCGGCGCCATAACTCTCGATGTCGCTTTGCGCTCGTTGCAGTTCCTCTTCATCGCGCGCGCAGAGGACAAGACGCGCGCCTTGATATGCGAATTCGCGCGCCATCACGAGGCCCAATCCTCGCGAACCGCCAGTAATAAGGACAGTCTTGTTTTTCAGATCGTATTCGAGGAAGTGGTTCAAGGCTGACTTGAGTACGACAGCTCCGGCTGCAAGCGCTGTTAACTTGATGATGTCTTTTCCCGTAGTCATAGCGACCTCGATCGACGCAACTCCTGCTCCGTGGAACCATACGTGCCTTTCCATCTTTAGCCGTTGCAATCGACAAGAAAAGTGAACGTAGCGGTTCACTTTGTAGATTGTTCTGCGGACAGCTACGTACGTAAACAGAACGATGTTAAAGCGGAGATGACTATGGAAAATCAGATAACAGATGTCGCGAATCAAACGACGGAAACAACCTTGCCGGACAAGCTGCTCGAACGTCTCCTGGCTTTTGAACCGATACCAGCACCGGTAATCAGTCTCTACCTCGACGCTCGCGTGAACGAGCAGGGTCAACGAACTTTCCTGCCTTTCGTGAAGAAGCAATTGAATGAACGGAGCAAGTCTTACGAAAACAACTCCGAGGAACGGCAGAGTTTTGAGGAAGACTTCGTCCGGATCATGCGCTACCTGGAAGATGAAGTGCCGGTTTCGATTCAGGGACTCGCCATCTTCGCCTGCTCGGCCGCGGAGAATTGGTTCGAAGTCGGGCTGTTTGATGCTCCGTTCGAACGGAATCGATTGTTCATTTCAGATCGGCCACATTTCTATCCGCTGGCGCGGCTGGTCGATCAATATCGTCGTTATGCGGTGGTGCTTGCGGACACCAATCGCGCGCAGATCTTCGTCTTCGCAGCCGGTCGCGCAGTCGATCGCCAGGACGTGGAAAATGTAAAGACCAAGCATGCGAAGGTGGGCGGGTGGTCACAGGCGCGGTACCAGCGACACGAACAGAACTATCACCTGCACCACGCGAAAGAAGTCGTCGAGATGCTCGAGAAGGTCGTGCTTGATGAAAATATCGAACACATCGTTCTTGCCGGCGACGAAGCGACGGTGATTCCTTTGCTGCGCGAGCAGATGCCGAAGACGATGGAGGAGAAAGTGATTGACGCACTGAGTCTTGGCATCGACACACCCGAGCACGAGTTACTTGAAGAGTCGTTGACGGCGTTTCAGCGGCACGATTCGTTGACTGATATGGAAAAGGTCGAGCGCCTGCTGAATGAATTCCGCGCCGACGATCTCGGGATCGCCGGTGTGCCTGAGACGCTGGCTGCACTGTCAAATGGTCAGGTCGAAGAGATGTTAATCGTCGCCAGGCCGGAGGGTATTCAGTTTGACGAGGAAGAGGTAGACAAAGTCTTGAAGCTTTATAAAAACGATGAGGCACTGCCTGACCCGCTGGACCAGCGCACAGTTGCAGATGAACTCGTGCGCCGGGCAAACGTGTATTCGTCGGCGAAGGTGACGTTTATTGAGGACAGTACACGGCTGGAGCAACTGGGTGGCGTGGGTGGTTTTCTGCGCTATCGAATTTCGGAGGAGCACGCAGCGCCTTACGAAGACAGCAGCACAGTATCTCGTACACAAGCGTTGACCACTAAAGCGAGCTGAAGGGAGGAGTTTGCAATGTCAGACAAAGATCGGGCGAAGAAAGATCACATGCGAACGGACAAGAAGAACAAGGCAATGCGCGAAAGCGAGAACCCGCGCGTGCAGCGCGCTGATCCACCGCACCAGGCGCGGGACGAGTCAAACCTGACGGATTCGGAGCCGGCGCCGGAAAGGAATCGGAGGTGAAATGGCCCGCGCAAAAACCCGAAGCGCGCCAAAGCCGCTAAAGTAAGCCACAAAAGGCACAAATAAAGTAAAGTCACAAAGGGCACAAACGCACATCATGATTTAGCTAACCAATTCTTCTTTTGTGCTTTATGTGCCTTTTTGTGGCTAAATCTATTTCGCGTCTTTTGTGGCCTGATCGGTGATCTCAAGCCCCTTGTCGATGATCGCGAAGGCCTCGCGCAGCTCCGCTTCAGTGATGCAGAGCGGCGGGTTCGTGAAGAAAGTGTTCCAACGCACAAACGTATAGAGTCCTTCCTGCCGGAAGAACTTGCCCAACGCCTGCATCTCGGGCGACGCTGAGTTGAACGGCGCCATCGGTTCGCGCGTCTCGCGATTCCGGACCAGCTCGACGATTCCAAACAGCCCGATATTGCGCGTCGCGCCCACTGACGGGTGACGACTCTCCAGATCCTCGAGCAGTCCACGCATGACAGCACCCATCCACCGCGCGTTCTCGATCAGATCATCTTCTTCATAAACTGCAATCGTGGCCAGCGCCGCCGCGCAAGCGAGCGGATGGCTGTTGTAAGTCAGTCCACCGTAAAAGACGTTCTTCTGGAAGTGATCCGCAATCTGACGCCGCATCCCAACCGCTCCAAGCTGCACGTACGCGCTCGTCAAACCTTTTGCCATCGAGATCAAATCGGGAACGACTTTCCAGTGATCGATCGAGAACCATTCACCCGTGCGACCAAACCCTGCCATCACTTCGTCTGCGATCAGAAGAATGCCGTGCTTGTCGCACAGATCGCGTAGTCCCTGCATGTATCCGTCTGGGGGAATGAGAATCCCATTTGTTCCCACGACCGGTTCGACGATCAGTGCGGCGATGGTCTTTGGTCCTTCGAGTTCAAGTACCTCTTCCGTGCGTGCGAGCACGTCTTCGGTTGTGTCCCAACCTTTTTGTATGCCGTGGTAATAATCGGGAATGCGAAAGACACCGGGGATGCCCGGTTCCGCGGCCCAGCGGCGTGGATCGCCCGTGAGTGTCAGCACTCCGGCGGTGCCGCCGTGATACGAGCGATAACGCGCGCCGATTTTGTGTCGACCACTGTAAAGCCTTGCGATGCGGATCGCATTTTCATTTGCTTCAGCGCCGCCGTTAGTGAAGAAGAATGCATCGATGTCGCCGGGCGTCAGTTCGGCGAGCTTTGCGGCCAGGCGACCGCGCACTTCAGTGGCCATGAACGGGTTGGCATAAGCAAGCGTCTCCGCCTGGTCCTTAATGGCCTGGACCACTCGCTCGTCGCCATGACCAATGTTGACGCACATCAGTTGGCTGTTGAAATCGATGAAGCGCTTGCCTTCCGGCGTCCAAAAGTAAATACCCTTCGAACGCGCGACGGGAATCGGATCGACAGCGGCCTGTGCAGACCATTCAAACAGAGTATGACGGCGGCAGAGTTCAACAATCTGCTCACCCGATAACGTTTCAGTTGTGGTGCTCATGATGCGGGATGCTATCCGAATCAAGTGTGATTGACAAACGTTAGACGCCTCTGCCGCTTAGTGACGGCCCGGAAACTTAAGGCTATAATTCAGGCCTTCTCAGCTCAATTAAAGTCCCGATCGAGGATGTGGTCCTAGACCAGGACTCTTTAACTCCCTGACACCACAAAACCCTGCCCGGTATTAGTCTCACCAGAAAGGAAACCAAAATGCGAATTCACAAGCTAATACCACTCCTTGCGCTGCTAATCGTCTTACCACTCACAACCATATCAACTTTCAAAAACAGATTTGTAGCGGTCGAACCGGGCACTGCCAGTGCACAGCCGGCTGCTAAGGACAAAACTAACGTTAAGGCACAACCAGGTACCACCGCGCTACCGGCAGCCGAAACAAAAGTGGAACAACAGTGCGATTTGTATCTCGATGCGGCTGAAGTGGAACGTCGCGCGAAAGAGGAGCAAAGTGGAAGTGTCAGCCTGGCGAGTACTTCTCCCAGTAGAGTTCCGATTTCGTTCGAAGACGTGGCAGTTCCGTTAGTGGGCGGCATCGATCACGCCGTCGCCGGCGTAGGAACCAGAAACTCGGGCAAGGGAGTCATCAGGCTGCGCGGTGTTCCACCCGGCGCGCAGTTGATTGGCGCGGTGCTCATTTGGGGCGAGATTACGAACCAGCTGACTAGTTATTCCATGGGGTTCGGATCTATCACCACCTCCCCAGCGACCTTCACGGGCAACGTGTATGGCGTTACCCAGGAACCATGCTGGCATAATGAAGATGGCCAGTATGCTGGTTACATTACCAACGTCACGAGTGCAATCGCGCCCGGCATAAACGGCGACTATCTGGTAACAGGTCTGCGCAGCGCAGTCACCGACAACCGCTGCCCGTGGATGGATACGGGTTGTGTCAATCCCAGCAACGACCTGGTTATGTCGGAGGGCGCCAGCCTCATTGTCTTCTTCGCCGCCGAGTGCATTCCGTTAGATTCACAAATCTACGTTCACCTGGGTCCACAGATGTTCAATGGTTTACATACGGTTACGCATTCGACGTTACCTCCGATCGCTCCCGGTCCGTCGTTTGTGAAGCACAGCAGAATTGGAGCTGACGGTCAGGTGTCATGGACGTCTGGCGCGTTTGGCCTCGAGTTCAACCCTACCTGCGGCTTGCATTCGAGTCCGGAACCCAGTGACGAGCGAACGTGGATCATTAATGCTCTTGGGAGTTCAATTCAGATAAAGGGTGATGGCGCAGTTCGCAATCGGGATTCGGATTGGAATGGCTACGATGGGGAACCTATGAATAAGCTTTGGGATACACATTCTGATGTGATCCAGGATCACAACCTTGCAGGCGGCGGAGGACTCAACTACACCGTGAAATACCAGTCGCATGGTGATTGCATAGTCTGGGCAGCACACATTCTGGGTATACGATGACGATGATGCTGCGTTAACAGCGGGGGCAAGCCCCTCTTCCTGACTTGTTCTATTTTAGAAAATAAATGAATCCCAGAATAAATGAACAAGTCAGGAAGAGGGGCTTGCCCCCGCTTTTACAACCTCTGCTCTATCCCTGAACAACTAGCCCATCGACTGTCTTCTGACCTGGTATTGCATGCGCAGGTAGATTGAGAATTGGACCACCGGTTCAAGCCCCGAAGGGGCAAGCACTGAGTCGTAACTGCCTGCTTTAAACGGTTCGTAGAAAAACGTGGACGTCTTACGTTGAACCACTCGACTCGAGGTCCCCTTTTCGTTGTAGACGGATGCTTCACCAGTCTCGTATGCCTGGTAGCGCTGGTATGCTTCGGCGGGATAAGTTACGTCGTATCTCTCAATGGACAGGCCGACTATGCCAAGCGTGACCCCCAGGGCGCTTGCGTACTTCTTCTCCTTGGTTTTCAGCACCTTGACAGCCTCATCAAACAAACCCGCTCGAACCGCCTCGAAATCACTGACGATGTAATCCACTTTGATCAGGTCAAAGATCTTGGAATCCGCCGCCGCACTCACGATCTTCTCGAACAGTTCGCGATTCTTATAACGAATGGCAACCGTCTTCTTGGTCTCAAATCCGGTGAGATTCTCCGTCGCCTGAGTGCCGGTTACGGTGAAGTCGTAGACGCGGTTCTGAGTAATGAAATCGATAAACACGTCGTTCGACTCTATTCCCAACGATTTCGTTTTCTGGATTAGATTAGCAATCTTTGAGTTGACCTTTTCATTGCTGGTAGCAGCGTTTGAGCCTTCGTCGTTGACGCCGAACACGACCACGAAGGCATCTGGTTTCAGGTTGGTCAGGACGCTGGCTTCAATCGAATATCCTTCATTCGAATTTCCCAGCATGCCCGTGTTGACTTGCGAGGGTCGTTTCTGTTGGTAGTAACCGGTGTTGCCGTAAATTCGATTACCGGATTCCTGGCCTGATACAGGGACCACCGCGAATAGAGACAGGATTAACAAGGCGCACTTCTTCATCGTTGGCTCTCCTTTTGAGTTTGAAGTGAGAGGGGAGACGGTGAAGTACTGCTAGTAGACTACCAATAGACGCGCGGGAAGTCAGTCTGGTTGGATCAGAAAACAATTCGTGGATACGGGCGGAAATCAGTCGAATGTTGTGCTTCTTGGATCTGGTCAGTACAGGGAGCGGTTAGCGACCTGGTCGAACCAGAGGAGTCTTGATCACTGACCAGATCCAAGTTCAAGTCGCACTTTTGAGGCAAACAATTCCATTGACAAGGTGTCTCACCAGGAGTATGTTGCCGAAATTCTCCCTCCTTTTGTTCACGCGTGACTCCTCGCGAAAAGTCTCGCGTCAATGAATCGCTCTGAAATCATCAACACTTGGATCGTCAATGACGAATCCTGCGAATGGCCGGCGCCCATCCCGACATCGCTTTTACGTGGATGAGTAATCGCAAAGGACTGCTATCTCACAACGAATCTCAGGCAATCAATCACTCTACCCTAGCCATTAAGGAGTAAAAAACAAATGCAGACCCTTAAGAATTTTGCACTCACGATCGCCCTACTCGCTCCTCTCGTCTTCCCCTTAACTACATCAAGTCACAACCAGGAACCCTCACCTGAGAGACCCGTGGGTCCACAAGATCAAGTAACACCCCAAGCCAGGTTCATGAGAACTAAAAAGCCCATTCCGAACCGTTATATCGTCGTATTGGAGGACGATGTTGTTCCCGAGAACGCGTCGCTCGAGGTGCGGCGCTCACGAGTAACTGCGATTGCTCACAGCCATGCCAAATCTTACGGCGGAAGAGTTGACTTCATTTATGAAACCGCGTTGAAGGGATTTGCGATTGAGCTTCCAAACGAAGCTGCGGCTCAAGCCATCAGTAACTCGCCGCGCGTCAGGTGGGTCGAAGAAGATGGCTATGGTGAATGGAACCAGGCGCCGCCGTCCCCGCAGCCCAGTCCGCCATGGGGTCTCGATGCCATCGACGGCCAAATGCCGCTGCCGGCACCCAACTTCAGCACCGGGAGAACGAACGGCTTTTTCGGTTTCGGTGCGAATGGGACCGGCGTCACCGCATACGTGCTTGATTCAGGCATCAATACACAGCATCAGGAGTTCATGACGCCGTTCTTCTCGCGCGCTTCTCAAGCGGCTGACTGTTTCACGTTTTTGAACTGCCAGGGAGGGACATTCACGCCTTTCTTTAATCAGCAGGCGTGCGTCTTCCCGATGCCAAACGCCAGCAATAACGACTGTCACGGTCATGGGACAGCCGTCGCCAGCGTCGTCGGCGGTAACCAGTTCGGTGTCGCAAAAAATGTGACCATCAAGTCGGTGAAGATTGGCAGTACCAGCGGCGTCATCCTCTCTGCAGCCATCGCGGGAGTGAATTGGGTCACCGGCCAGGCAAGTCCTTCCATACCGGCAGTCGCCACCATGAACACGGCACTTCCGATCAGCGCTGGGGTTGAAACCGCGGTGAACAATTCACTTAATGCCGGTATTACGTATGTGGTTGCGGCAGGCAACAACAACGCCAACGCCGCTACGAATCAATCTCCTGCTAATGTTCCGGGCGTGCTGACAGTTGGCGCAGTAGATTGGAACGGTAACCGGCCTTCATTCTCAAACTGGGGTCCTGGTGTGGATCTGTTTGCGCCCGGCGTTACCATCTTGACTGCTCTGACCGGAAACTTTCTCTGTTTCTGGGACGGCACTAACGGCTCGTCTTGTCTCGTGTCGGGAACATCATTCGCTGCTCCGCATGTGGCTGGAGCAGTGGCCTTGTATCTGCAGGGAAAACCCGGTCAAACGAGCTGTGGTCCAAACCCAATCACGGGAGTGGCGCCGGCGAGTGGCAACGTCTCAGCTTGCCCGGATAGAGTGGCTCGCTACATTAAGGCCACTGCAAACCTGGACAAGCTAACGAGCACCATCAATGGTTCCCTTGCGTCACCGAACCGGTTTCTCCTGACGTCATTCCTCCCCGGGCCGTCAAACCCGATTGACAATCCCCATTTCTTTTTCTGGATACAGTACATGGATTTTCTCAATCGCGAACCGGACAATAGTGGGCTGCAGTTCTATGTGGGCATTTTGAATGGTTGCGGACCCTCGGACGCGGAATGCATCAGGTACACGCGCGGTGCGTTGTCAGCGAATTTCTTCCGCTCGCCGGAGTTTGGAGGAAGGGGCGGTTATGTGGCGAACCTGTTCAATATCGTCATTGGCCAAAGACCGAAAATCCCGGCGGAATTGAGCGATCCAACCAAAGTTGAGCGACCTCATTTCCAGGAGTTCATGACTGATCTCCAATTCCTGACCGGGACAGATGCGGAAGTCAACACGAAGAAGACTCAACTCGCCGGTACGTGGCTTGGACGTCCTGAAGTTCAAGCGATTCTGCCGAACAGTATGACGAACCAGCAGTTTGTACAGAAGCTGGAGAATACTGCCGGCGTGACTTTAGCGAACGAAAGTTCACTGATTACAAGCTTAAACAATGGAAGCCAAACCCGCGCGCAGGTATTGCGCGCAGTCGCGGAGAGCACTGAAGTTGTCAACAAGTTCCAACTGCAAAACTTCGTGACGATGCAATACATCGGTCATCTGCGGCGCGAGCCTGAGGATTGTCATGGCTCTCCCGACCCGCCTAACTGCGGTTACATTTTCCACTACAATCGATTCGGACCCGACCTGGACCCACACCTGGTTGAAAACCTAATCACTCGTGGATTCATTGAGTCGCCTGAATACCGGCGACGATTCGGACCGTGAGTTCTGAGTAGTTCCAGAGCATGGTACCGAGGAGGCACTTCAACCTCCTCGGAATGCTCACCTGTTCTCTTTGAAAACCCTGCCGTTCTTCATCACAAACGTCACGGTCTTCAGTGTTTGAATGTTCTCGAGCGGATTTGCCACCGTCGCGATAATGTCGGCTTTCATTCCCACACGCAGCGCGCCGCGTTCCTTCTCCACACCGAGTAGCCGTGCAGCGTTCGTCGTTAAAGCTTGCAAGATCACCTTCGCGGGAACGCCTGCTTCAACCCAATTATCTATTGTGTCAATGGACAGCCCGCCACGCGTATGCCCTTCCGGCGTAATGATGACATCTGGTCCAAAAACGAGTGTGACCCCAGCCTCATGTGCGCGCTTAACCGGATCGGTAAACCAGGTTTTATTCAGCTTCTGGTAGGAGCCAGACAAATGGAGTTCACGCGCATTGATCTCCGTAACCGGTGTCGGCACCAGCGCCACTCCATTGCGCTTAGCGATCAAAAGCGTCTCGTTGGACGCAGAGAAGCCGTGCTCGATGGAAACAACTCCCGCTTCCGCGGCGTTGCGTGTGCCTGCTTCAGTCCAGGCATGCGCCGCCACTCTTAGACCAGCACGAGCAGCCTCTTCAATAACGAAGCGAATGTCCTCAACTGAGTAGATATAACGCTGATCATCAACGACTATTTTAATGACACGAGCTCCGTAATGAATATTCTCGCGAATGGCCTTCTTCAGTTCATCGCGTGTGTCAGCAAAAAAGTACTCGGGGTTACCAAGGTTTTGTTTGTCGGGTTGCAACTGAAATTGTCCGCCGTAAGGTGCGATGATCCGGCCAGCGTTAATGATCGTGGGCCCGGGCACGAGTCCTTCATCGATCGAGCGACGCAGGTCCGTATCAACGTAATTACCGGAGTTACCTACGTCACGGACAGTGGTAAATCCCGTCTCGAGCATTGAGCGAGCGTTTGCCACACCTTGAATGGCGCGATAAGCGTTCGAATCGACCAGGCTTGTAAAGTAATAGTTGCCGGCATGCCGCGCACCTCGAGTCGTCATGCAGAGATGAGTATGTGCGTCGAACAAACCGGGCAGTACTGTCCGGTTTGATAAATCGATGATCGATGCTCCGTCAGGAATCTTTACATCTGCGCCAATAGCCTTGATGGTTTGGTTTTCGATCAGGATGATCTGATTGGCCGTAATCGTCCCTGTTTCCGGATCAAGTAGTTTGCCGGCCTTAATCGCCGTGACCTGGGCGTGTATTAAGGATGAGCTAAGGACGATTAACAGTGAGACCAGGACCAACTTGAGAATGTTTGTGGGTTTCATCGCTCCTGCAACTCCAACTTCTTAAGATTCTCTGTGCAAAACGTCCCCGCACCTAAGAACATCGACCCGCCAAAGTATGTCTCGACTTCCATATCCTCAAGATGATCTGGTTCCGTATAAAACCAAAGCAATGTTCCGTCAAGTCTCACGGCCGCCTTGAGGTTGTGGTGGATCGGTGGTATAAGCGCGGCATTCTCACGTTCAAGGAGTTTGCCATGAAGAGATTTTTCACACTCACCTTCTGCACCCTACTCGCACTCAGTTGTGTCAACCGAAATAAATATCCTCTCAGCAGCATGAATTCGACGATGAACTTTCACGCTGGGACACAGGCTGAACTGGACGAAGGCAATCAGCGCATTAATGCATATAAAGAGGAGCTGTTACAACAAGGATACCGTCTGGTGTCCACTTCAACTTTCCACTCAAGTTCCAGTTCCAACTCCGATTTCAACTCCAGTTCCAACTCAAGAAAACAGGTTATTCTCGATGGGCAACACGGCAGGTTAAAGCAAGTGCGAATAACACTGCTGACCAGTACAAGTTTGGTAGACGAAGGGCCAGACTTGGCAGCCGGTGTTTACGCAGCTATCAGTGACGAACAAGGTATGCAGGAGTACAACGAACTTTATGGGAAAGTGGTGGGTATAGTTACAGGCCGTCCTTAATAGACTACAGATCTTTCCTTCATTGGTATTCGATAGGCACGTCAACCAGAGCGACGAAAATGCTCATCATTGTGGGCCAACCCGAGCGCCCCGGTTCGTTCGGTCAGTCGGAAAAAGAAAAGGATGTCTCTGAAAGTCGGCATCTACTGCGAGGATGCGGGCGGAGGTATCGGCGGAGCGGAGAGCCTCACGGCGGTGCTGGCCGAGGCCATGCTGTCGGACGGGCACGACGTTGACATACTGCACCGCATCCCAACGATCTCCGTGCGAGGCCTCACCGATAACTATGGGACCACGCTCGATGGCGTGCGACTGCAGTACGTGGACCCGGAGCGCGAGCCGCCCGTGCTCACTAGAAACCCGTGGCGACGATACGAGACCGAGCGGCGCCGGCACGCGTGGCTGAGCGAGCCTTACGACGTATTTGTCTGCATCGCGCACGGCATGCCTCCATTTTGCCACGCGCGGCTCGGGGCGTTGATAGTCCTGTTCCCCGCCACCTCTGCACCCTACGTGGGTTTGCAGGGCGGCGTCTCTGCCGGCGAAGCGCTCAGGCGCCCGGCGGGCTTCCTCTACCACGGCTGGGAGTGGCGCAGGCGCATGGAGAGCTACCGCGTCAAGACGGCCATCTCCGAGTTCTCGCGCGTCTGGACGCGCCGCCGTTGGGGCGTCGAGTGTGAGGTCGTGCATCCGCCCGTGGACATGCACTTCCGTAAGACGGAAAAGGAGAAAGTTATCCTCAGCGTCGGCCGCTTCGCGCTCGAAACCGAGGGACACACGAAGAGCCAGCCAGAGATGGTCGCGGCCTTCCGCGAGATGGAAGATAAAGACCTGCGCGGCTGGCGGTATTTTTGCGCCGGCGGCCTACGCGAAACTCCTGAGCACTACGCCTACTTCGAGCACCTGCGCGCGCTCGCCAAAGGAAGCGGGGTGAAGCTCGTCACCAATCTCAGCCGCGGCGCGTTGAAGAATCTTTTCGAGCGCGCAAGCGTCTTCTGGCACGCCTCCGGCTACGAGCAGGACGAGACGATAGACCCGCTGCGCGTCGAGCACTTCGGCATCGCGACGGTGGAGGCGATGGCCGCTGGTTGCGTACCCGTCGTCATCAATCGAGGCGGCCAGACCGAGATCGTCGAGCATGGCGCGAACGGCTTCCTCTGGGACTCGCTCGCCGAGTTGAAGGAGTACACCGCGATCCTCGTCAGCGACGAGTCGCTGCGCGCACGCATGGCCGAGGCCGCGCGCGCAGCGGCTCAGCGCTTTAGTCGCGAGACGTTCGCCGAGAAGTTTCGACGGCTCCTGCGTCCCTAGCCGCGAGGCGCGACGGACGGCTTAGCCTCTCCGAAACGTGAGTCAGCCCAACATCCCTCCACCGCTTATCTCTCTTGCGCGTAAAATTAAACCTGTCATAATGCGGACAGTTCTATCTACAAATCCTTGCGATACCTTGCAAGTTTCACTCTATCGCCGACTCACTGACAGCGGAGAGATAGCATGAACAGGATTCTCACTTTAATAACCGGCGCCGGCCTTGGCGCCATGCTGATATATCTGTCTAAGAAAAAATCGGCGCCGGAGTTTGCATGTGACGAAGTGACGTACGGCGTAGCGAATGCCGAAGAAGTGATTACTGCTTCGTCAACCAACGTTTGTAAACAAGTAAATCAGAACAAGGTTATAGACGACACCCACAGCTTGCAGCTCGTGCGATCGCAAACAGGTGACCGGGCCGTGCTGCTGCCATTAGCGAGGAGCGTGCTACCTGGCATCCTTCAATGCCGGCGTCTGGTCTACAGACTCATTAATCCAGTCGCTGTTCGGATATCCGTTGGCGCGCTCGTATTAAGAATACTGCTGCGGATTCGCGCTGCTGAAGGAAGGCGGAGAAGCCAGACGAGATATTCAAAAACAGAGTGTGCGTCTGTGATAGGTGTGCTGTCGTTAGCGTTTGTCCTGCGTCTCTCAGTGTTGCGCCATCAAACACCTCTAATCCCGGATGGCGTTTACTATGCGACCCTGGGGAAACAGCTCGTGTCCGGGAATTTACAGGAGGGATTAAGCACCTTCTGGCCCCCGTTATATCCGTTATTGGTCGGACTCTCTTCACTGGTGTTTCGAGACATAGAGAGCGGCGGCAAATTTGTTTCAGTACTGGCGGGCAGTCTGCTGGTCATACCCATCTACTCGTTGATCCGGGTGCTGTATGGCAAAGAGGCAGCGTTCATCGGCGCATTTTTAGTTGCCATCCACCCGCCACTGATCCGTTACTCAACGGCTCTCTCAACAGAGTCTACTTATACAACTCTATTCGTGACTGCATTGTGCGCAGGACTGAGAGCACTTTCTGGCGGTACCTACGTGGCCTTCTTGTCCGTAGGGCTGACGCTCGGGGCTTGCTATTTACTCAAACCCGAAGCCATAGGCTACGTAGGTTTGATGGCGGTCTTGACGTTGTGTACGTCGCTCTCGGGTAATCACCTGCCGCTTTCGGAAGTGCTGTTCAGGGTCATGGCCCTGATCGCGGCGGCTTCGTTACTCGCTTTACCCTATATCTTGTTTCTTCACCGGACGACGGGCGGGTGGACAATCAGCGACAAATTCCGGGCCCACGTTCACCCGAGTGAAAGTTGGGAGAGAAGGTGGTTCGGCCTGCCAGAAGGTCAGACAACTACCTTGGCTGACCGGCTGTATGCCGGGGCTTCTCGGAAGGATGATTCATTAGAAAACAGGGGATTGCCCGTCGCAGACGTATCAAGCCTGCGAATGATGACTGCCCGCAGTATCGAAGCATTGAGAGCGGAAGCGGGACTATTGATCTATGCCATGAGCCCGCCGCATTTCACCTTACTCATGGGCTTGGGAATGTTCAAGACGGAATGGTTGAAGGAGTTTCTCCTTCTATCATTTCTTGCTTTCACATTAATCGGGTATGCCCTGTGTCCGGATGAGATCAACGGCAGACTGCTGGTGCCTTTACTGCCTATAACAGTCTGCTGGGTGGCCGGAGGGTTCAAGACTGTTGAGGATTGGCTGATCGAGTTTTTCAAGCAGACGAAAAGCTTGCGTGTCGTCCCATTTATAAATCCGGCGACACTCAGGTTATTGATGATTACCGCGCTGGTTTGCTCGATGCTGCCCTGGCTCGTCTACTCCTTGATTATGACAATACCTGCAGCTCCTATGATCGAATATAAAGAGGCCGGGAGATGGGTTGCAGAGCAATCAGAGAAGTCGCCTCTGATTATGGCGACCACGCCGTTCATAGCTTTTTACTCCGGAGGACGCCCCGTTTATCTGCCTGCGGAGAAATATGAAACAGTCGTCGAACACGCACGACGCCTTAACGTTGATTACGTGGCAATAGACGAAGCAGTGATATCAAACGGAGTTTGGGGTAACAATGAATTCTCCGATTTACGGTCTCTGCTCGACGAGCGAAGTCAACACCCCGGGCTCAGGCTCGTTTATAAGTTCGACTGCATACCGTGTCGGAAGATACTTATCTATACATTGACCTCTGGTCTTTAAGCCTTCGCTGAAGAGTCGCGGGCGCGGAGCGACGAGAGTGCGTCGGGCAGATCTTAACAGCTCACAGACCGGCGAGAAGATCGTTATTCTCGGCGGAGGCATAACCGGACTCACGGTAGCGTGGGAATTATCGAAAAATTCCGAGTTACCCGTTCTCTTGATTGAGCAGAATGTCAGTACGGGGGGACTGGCAGGATCATTTCACCGGCGAGACCGGATATTCGACTTCGGCTCTCACCGGATCCATGAGCAGTATGACCCCGAGGTACTCGGCATCATCCGGGAACTCCTGGGAGACGAATTACTCAAAAGACCCAGAAGAGGGCAGATCAGAATTCAGGGCAAGTTTCTGAATTACCCACCCTCAATCACTCAAATACTAACGAGTTTTGGATTGGCCCAGACGATACGACTTGTCCGGGACTTCCTGCTATCGAGAAACAACTTTTTCTTCATCCCACATCGCGCAACCAGACCGACTCCGCTCACGTCTTTCGAAGAATATGCCACGCGGGCCGTCGGTAAGAGTCTCTATAAGAGCTTTTACCGACCGTACGCCTTGAAACTGTGGGGGATGTCGCCGGCCGAGTTGTCATTCGAGCCAGCGGTGAGCCGAGTCAGGAAATTCGAACTGCCGGCAGTGTGGAAAGAATTAAAGAATAAAGCGGCCGGGTACACTACCAGCAATTCCTTCTACTACCCAGCGAGAGGCTTCGGGCAGATCGCAGAGAAGATACTCGAGCGGTTTATCGATAACGGCGGCGAAATACTCTTTGAAAGTAGCGTCCAGCGCCTGGAGTTAAAGAATGATTGCGAGATTGAAGCGATTCAAGTAGAGACCAGGGGGGTAAAATCCCGGCGATTCTCGGCCAAGCTACTTATCTCCACAGTCCCAATTGACGTATTACATCAGTTGGTGTGTTCCGCGTTGGGCGGCGAGACGGTCGAGTTAGGTTTATCATGGCGTTCATTGCGCATCCTCTACCTCTTCACGCCAGATAAAATTCCCTCCGTCCACGAGACCTACTACTTTCCTGAACCTGACGTGATCTTCGGGCGCGTTTCCGAACCCGCAAAGTACAGCCCTTTCCTAAATCAAGCCGGAGAGAAAACGGCGCTGGTAATAGAGATTCCCTGCACTTTCGGCGACGAGATTTGGAACCTCGAAGATGAGGTTGTCGCAGAGCGTTGCATCAGCGATCTTCGAAAACTGAAAATCCTGAGCCCCTGGTCCACCGGGGATGCGGAATATTTTTCGCGCAGGATCAAGAATCTTTATCCCGTCTACAAGTTGGGATGGCGAGAGAAATTAGATGAAGCACTGCGGAGATTTAATTCGATCAAGAATTTATATTGCGTGGGAAGGCCTGCCCTGTTTCTACATTGTAACGTAGACCACTGCATGGCGATGGGCCTGAAGCTGGCTCGCTTTCTTTCAGCGGGAAGCAGGACCAAAGAGGATTGGGAGTGTTCTCTGGGCGACGTGTTCAGCCTTTCGCTTCACGACTAGATTGCCGCAAGGAGCACAGCACGGATGGCATTGGAGTTTAAGCTCAGTGAGTTCGCTCACCCTATAGAGATCCTCAAGCTGCGTTCCACCTTCGAAAAATCCCAGTGGTACACGAAAGAGGAGCAGACACTTTATCAAGAGCGCTTGCTGCGGCGCATTACTGAGCACGCTTACCGTCACGTTCCGTATTATCGAGACCTCTTTGACAGCATCCGGCTCAAACCCGCCGACATTTGCCGACTCTCTGACCTCAATAAACTGCCGCTCCTGACCAGGGAGGTTTTAAGCAGTCAGTTCGGGCGGCTCACAGCGTCCAACAGCCACACCTATCGGCCTCGAGTCCTCCGTACCAGCGGCACGACCGGTCAGAGAATACAGTTTCTCGTCGACAGACCCTCGAACGCTCTGGAGTTCGTTTACTACTGGCGCTACTGGAACTGGGCTGGTTACAGACTAGGAGCCCCGTTCGCCGAATTCTCCAGCGTCTTCTTTTCCGCGGCTGATGCTAGAAGCCTTCTGCCGAGCTGTCGCCAAAGACTGACCAACAGGCTGCTGCTGAACAGCTGCGTGCTGTCGGACGCGAGGGTCAGAAGCTTCGTCGCCGCCATCAGGCGACACCGCCCGCTCTTTCTCAAGGGCCTGCCTTCAGTCCTCTACTACTTCGCGCTCTCGCTCAGGCGGCAAGGTATCAGCGACATCTCTTTCAGAGCGGTCTTCTCGACGGGGGAGGTGCTCGTCCCACGCGTCCGGAAGTTTGTGGAGAAAATGTTCGGCTGCAAGGTTTATGACTCATACGGCCACCTGGAGCGCGCCGTCGCGATCTCGGAATGTCCCCACGGCGGCCTGCATGTCAATTCTGATTACGGCATCTGCGAATTCGTCAGGCGGGATGATCTCAGGACGGAGTTTGCCGGTGCGAACTACAACGGGACGGGGTACCCAGCGAGAATCGTCGGGACGTCACTATACAATTTCAGCATGCCGCTCTTGCGTTACGACGTGGGAGACGTTGTCCTGGTCGAGCCAGAGAAAAAGTGCGCGTGCGGCCGCCAGTTTACGCTAGTCAGCGCAATCGCCGGCAGGCAGAGCGAAATCATCATGACCCCGGAAGGCGAAGCCGTTACCGCGGCATTCCTGATTTTTGAAGACGTACCGAATATTCTGGCGGGACAAATCCTACAGGAATCGCTCGACGAGTTATGCGTCCGAATAGTGCCGGACGCTCAGTTCTCGGCCGCCGCAGAGGCGTGTTTAAAGTCGCGCCTGCGAACGCTGGTAGGCTCGGGCATGAGGATAACGACGCAACTCTGCGCGGGCGTGGACGAACTCCGCGGCGAGTCCGGCAAAGTCAGAGCCGTCGTGTCGAAACTCGACTACCTCCCACGCTGACCCGCGTCGTTCGATACCCGCTCACTTCGTCGCTTGGATGAGGGCATACGTGCTCAGGTATTTGAGCGGTGTCACGTAGTCGTTAACGAGGGAAGAATCGAGTCTCCCCAAAGGCCGCACCAGACGCCAGGCGTGTGCCCTCCAGAGGCAATACTTAATGCTCTCCCGCGTCAGACAATCCAGGTAATGGATCCTGACCTCACGAAACACTTTCCCAATGAGGGCCAGATCTTCCTGAGTGAGTTCGACCTCATCGTCCGTCCGCGGGGTCTGCGGGTGGAACGGAAGTAGCCTGTGAATCCAGAGCAAAGGCTTCAGCAGGCACACGGGCTCTTCCGCGAGAAAGCGTCCCCCCTCGACCAGGGAGTCATGCACTCGCGCCAACACTTTAGACAGGTTCATGTGGTGGAGCGCCCTTTTGCAGATGACGACATCGAACTTCTCAGCGAGGACCATCTCCTCACAGTTCATCACCACCGCGCTCAGATTTCTTTCGACGCCGGCACGCCGGGCCAACTCGGCGGTCTGCTGCACGGCGGCAGGCGAGATGTCGAGACTGACGACACGGTTGTTATTTTTCGACAGCGAGACACCAACCGTGTCAACTCCGCTGCCGATGGTCAGAATCCTTTGGTCGATGAACTCACCCAACAGTGCACCGAAGAGGTCCTCGCTATAGGAAGCCTCGGTGATGAACCTGGTCCACAAATATTTCTCTCGGGCCGGACCTGCGATCCGGTACGCCTCATCCCAGAAGTCTTTCTCCCTGGCCGCTCGTTCATTCATACCGGAATGGTTTCTCGTCACATGGAGGCTTTGCGTCAAAAGTCATGGAACACACTTGGGCCGGGTCAGTACCGTAACGCGGTAGCGTCGGGTCGCATGTCATCGCCTTCAAACCCTAACAATATCGTATGCGCGAGACTGACCGGACGCTACCGCGTTACGATACTGACCCGATCCAATAACCATTTTTGACTTTTGCGGCAACGTCACGTGGATGGAGATCGATTCGCGCTGGCATGCCACCTGGCGAATGTCTTAACCTCGAACCGCTCTGCCCCGAAATGCTCAATAGCAAAACGCGCGTTATTATCTTCCGCAACCGGCATCCCCTTCACCAGAAATATTTTTCTTCGGGCGGCGTGGCTTTCGAGCAGCGTCGAGATGCCGGGCTTCGTGACGATGCTAGCGCACTCCCTGAGTAAAGGCGCAAGTGACGGCGTGACACCGTAAGCCCGAATCTTCGCGTTGCGCCGGCACAGTTGTCGAAGTTGGTCGAAAGCCTTTTGATTCTCACCGCACACCGCATGAATTTTTAAATCGGATGAGACGCGTGCCAGCTTCTGGGCAAGCTCCACAATCGGACCCTGCCCCCAGAAACCGCAGACCAGCAGGACACTGTTGATCTCGCCCTCGATCCCCGCAAGGTCGAGGTACTCCTGCCTGGCTGGCAAGTTGACGTTCATCAACCTCACGTGTGGCGCCAACGGAAAGCCGAGCGCCTCTCTCCCGACAGGGGACAAGAATCCGTCAATCTGTTCCCAGAACTGATATTTCCACCCCAGATTCTTCCCGTACTCGCCGAGCACTCCCCAGATGGAGAAACCAAGCCGCTCCCGCCTTTTCAGGTTGGAAACCCAGAAGGCAGGGCGATGGCTGACGCAGATGACTGTTTTGGTGCCGAGTGCTTCGATCTTTTCGCGCAAACGTCCCAGTTGGACCACATTGAATAACTTCTCTCTCAGGTATTTGCGGTAGTAAAAAAGTGGGACTCTGTAGACAAGGTGTAACAGCACCGGTAAGTTGCTCGAAATAAATTTGTATCGTTCGAGGTCCTCGTGGACCACCTCGGGAGAGACGAACTCCTCAACCGGGACGTGGTAAACAGGGTGCTTATCTCCCAACCTTTGTTGCATTGCCTCGCCGATGGCGTACATCCCCCGCCCGACCACCGTACTGACAATGAGGATTGGCGGTTCGAAGTGATCCGACAGGTCTTCAACCTCAAAATATCCGTCGCCTGGCATCATATAAGTAGAGGGCGTTGCACTTACTACAAATGGGGAGCGGCTCCTCGCGTCTGAGTGCCCTGAACTTCGCGTACTCGGGGGAGTTCCAGACCTCCATCACGCCTTTCTCGTTTAAGTTCCCCACGCTCAAATCCGGGTAGAGCACGCAAGGGGTGACGGACCCGTTGGGGGTAATGTCCATGCGAAGCCACTGCTTATAGCAGAAGGTGTTGCCTGGAGGTACTTGGGGTTGATCCACGTAGGTGTAGATCTCGTCCGGCTCTTCGAGGTAGCAGGAAATTTGAATCGGCCACTTCTCATTTTTAATCCTTCCGTACTCCTTCACGAATTGCTCCTTGTCGAGTTCGTAGGGCAGGAGATAGGCCAGGTGTGACGTTGGGGTAATCTCGAAATGCTTGCGCATGAAATCTTCGTACTCTCGGGCCTGCTCCTCTGACACGAACCAGCACAGGTTCAACAGGATCCAATCCACACCCAGTTCTACCATCTGCCGGCAGAACTCATACATGACGCCCACGTTTTCGGGCGTGATGGTGAACTGGATGCCGACGTAAGGAGGGTTTCGCAGGTTCTTGATGAGCCTGATGTTCTTCGTCACGCGGTCGTAGACGCCTCTGCCCCTGATACGGTCGTTCTCTTGCCTGAGTCCGTCGAGCGAGACCAGGTAAGTCAGGTAAGGATTATCCGCACTCACATCTTTAAAGCGATGCAGCAAGGTGCCGTTGGTGCAGGTGACCGCGAAACAGCGATGCTCTTTGAGCGCCTGTGCGAGCTTATCGAAATTCGAGTAGAGCAGCGGCTCGCCGCCAATGAAAATGAAAGAGGGATGTTGTTTACCGTACTGGGAGAACAGCTTCTCGACTATGCCCCACGAAAGCTCCTCGTTTACCGTCTCGGGCAAATCCTGTTTACACCACCCGGCGTCTCCCCACTCGTAACACATGGTACATCTCAGGTCGCACTTGTAGGTGAGCACCAGTTTGTAGACGAGGGGCGGCGGCACCTGATCGTCCTTCCCGGCATTTTCTTGTAACCACCTATAACGCTGAAAAAACTTCAGCTTTTTAACGATCAAGTGTTCGACGTAGCGGGGATGCCTCCACGCAAGTTTAGTCAGACCGCTGATGGATGGAATCGGCATGATGATACTCCTCGTACGCGGACGCGCGTGACATGGACGTTGGTCTTGGTAAGACCAGCCAAAGCACAAAGACGGGCGCGCGTGCCTTGCAGCGATAAGAGGTTCAATTAGCTGGCGGAGGCGAGGGTTTCTCTCGTCAGCGCGAGGTGTAGGCCTAACGGGGCAGCGTGACTCGCAGATCGAACACTTCGGTGCGAGCAGCATATACTCTCATAGTCAGCACCTGTCAATACGACGAGTTGCCTCATGATTTAACGTGAGGTAATAGGTGGCAGTTGAGGTTCTAACTTGCGTTTCAATTTCTTCAAAGCCAGTCATCAGTGTCGCCTGACACTGATCGCATTCCTCGTAGCCGGTCTGCTGTGGAGCGGTTCGTTTGCGCAAGCACCACCGCGGGAAAAGCCGAAGCTCAAGGACTTTGGTTCCAGTCTCAGGAAACTTAAATGGGATCCGGAAAAGAACCAGGCGGTGAGTAGCGTTGAATCCGGTGTCAATGGAAGTTCCGACGATGATGTCATCCGGATCGAAACTTCCCTCGTCGTGTGCGACGTGCTGGTCACTGACAAGCAGGGACGCCCGGAACGCAATCTTAAAGCGACTGATTTCGAGGTTAGTGAGGATGGTGTTCCTCAGCAGGTTGGTCTCTTTGCCTTGGGAGATAGTGTCAATCTTTCGCGGTCGATTGTTTTGATCATCGACTACAGCGGCAGCCAGTT
>DASVGE010000401.1:0-28860 GCA_036379695.1 Pyrinomonadaceae bacterium
CCAGAAGCACGCCGACGAATACAACTCCCAGCGTTAATATTTCCTTGTTTCTTTTCGAGGTTGCCATCAGTTCCTGCCGATCTGAACACTGGGACGCAAACTGAGGAGCTCGTTCGTCCGTTCACGCACGGTGCGCGTAAGTAAATTAATCTGGTCGGGCCGGTAATTCGCGGCACGGAAAGCGTCGCGGAGTTGCTGATCGCTTAGTTGCGATAACAAACTGCCCATCCATTGCGCGTCGTGCACTGTGATGTCTTTCATGATGCCGCTGTTCTTGCCGCCGAAGTGCAGCACCACGCGATCGCCTTTCACTTTCTTCAGGAACTCCGACTTCGCAAACTTCTCCGGTTTGTTTCTGCTCCGTGTGAGTCGCCAGAAGAGCGGCGTAGTGCTCGCGTGACCAAAGGTGGCGCCCAGATCGCTGATGATGTAGAAGAGTGCGTCGCCGTTATTTCCGCGGAGCTTGATGATTTGGTTGTTGGAATCTTTCAGGTCCCAGTTGTTGATCATCGCCATCATGATCTTGAGACCCTGGAACTCCGGCGTGCCGATGAACGGATTGCGCTTCCACTTCCATTCCTGTACTCGGTCCCAGTTTTCCGGACGCGCTTCGAATCTGACGTTTGTGAAAGTTCCTTTACCAGGGATCGTGACGCGTGGTACGAGATAGTTGACCTCAGTTACGTATCCAACACCCCACAACAATCTGATCGCCGAAGTTTCCGATTGTGCTTCCTTGCCGATCTTTACGACCCACTCACGTCCGGAGCCGTCGCGCACGCGATACTTCTTTGAGTAGCCACCCTTCTCTTCTTTGATGAACGTGATGCGCCGCAGGTCAGGGCGCATCGCTGTGCCACCAGGGCCGAGAAAGAGATTGCGCGATGAAATGTTGTCGGGTCGTTGCCAGAGAATCGGTGTGCCGGTCAGCGCTTCTTTCTTTTTCTTCTTGCTGGTCTTTTGCGCCAGACCGGTTTCGATCGAGGTGAGGCTTAGTATCAGTGCGAACAGAATAAGAGTTCGCAGTTTCCTGGTTGTGTGCATTGCTTTCTCCGCGACTTAGGAACTAAAACGCGGGGGGCAGCAGGGGAAACTGTTTAGAGTTCAGCCTGTTCGCTTAACACCAGCTTACAGGTTGAACTCTAAACGTCGACCGATGAAATAATTCTGACTATCGAACGGCTCCGCGCCGCTCATAATGGGAACATACTTGCCGTCGGGTTGTAGTTCGCGCGCCTTGGTGTTGTCGCTCAGGTAAGCCTCGAGCAACACGTCTCGCAAATAGCGCTTCGCGTTCGGATCAGTAACGGGCGCCACAACCTCGATGCGGTTCTTCAGGTTGCGACTCATCCAGTCGGCACTGCCGATATAGATCTCATCGTCGCCACCATTTGCAAACCAGAAGACGCGGCTATGCTCGAGGAAACGACCCACGACACTCCGCACTCGTATGTTCTCTGACAAACCCGGGATACCGGGGCGCAACATACAAATACCTCGCACGATCAAATCCACTTTCACGCCGGCACGCGAAACTTCGTAAAGTTTCTCCACGATCTGCAGATCGGCCAGCCGGTTGAACTTCGCAATGATGTGCGCCGGGCGGCCTGCCCGCTGGTGTTCGATCTCGCGATCAAACAACGCGTTCAACTCTTCGCGCAAATTCACTGGCGCGACCATCAGTTTTCGATATTCGGTTTGCTCCGAAAATCCGGTCAGGTAGTTGAACAGTTCAGTGGCGTCTCTGCCGATTGCCTCATCACAGGTAAACATTCCCAGGTCCGTGTAGGTACACGACGTGGTCGGATTGTAGTTACCGGAAGCAATGTGAACATATCGTTTGAGATCATCGCCTTCGCGCCTGACCACGAGCGTCAGCTTGCCGTGAGTTTTCAAACCGAGGATGCCGTACACGACGTGAACGCCGGCGCGATCCAGCTTCTGCGCCCATTCAATGTTGTGCTCTTCGTCGAAACGCGCTTTCAGTTCGATTAAGGCTGTTACCTGTTTCCCTTGCTCGCTCGCACGGATGAGTGCCGGCGGGATCGGCGAATCGGGACCGGTGCGGTAGAGACAGATCTTGATTGCGACGACGTCCGGGTCTTCAACCGCCTGATCGATGAATCCGGTTACGCAATCGTAAGAGTCGTACGGATGGTGCAACAGCCGATCGCGCTCGCGGATAGCGTCGAAGATCGTGTCGTACTCGTCGTACCACGAAGGCACTGCCGGAGTGAAATTAGCCTCTTTCAACTCCGGACGATCGACATCATAGAGCGCCATCAGATCCTGCAAGTGCAACGGTCCATCAAAAACGTAAACGTCGTCACACTCGAGATCCAACGAAGACATCAGATACTCCACCATCTCCTGCGGCATATCCGGAGAAACTTCCAGCCGCACAGGCGTGCCGAAGCGTCGCTGGCGTAGCTCTTCCTGGATTAGATAGAGGAGGTCTTCAGCTTCTTCTTCCTTGATTTCAATGTCTGCATCTCGCGTAACGCGAAAACGGTGACATGAACCAACAGTCATTCTCGGAAAGAGAGTCTGTACGTTTGCTTCGATGATCTCTTCAAGCAACACGAAGCGAGTTCCCGACGAACCGATTGGCACCAGTCGTGGAACGACCGAAGGCACTTTAATTCTTACAAACCGCGACTCGTTACCCTTCGTCTTTCCGATAAACTTCACGTCGCTCGGAGCATGAACCGTCAAACCGATGTTCACACTGAGCGGAGAGATGTATGGGAACGGATGGCTCGGATCGACCGCCAACGGCGTCAGCACCGGAAACACCTTCTCCATGAAGTACTCTTTCAGACTTTCCTTTTCGTGACGCGAGAGAGACGCGTGCGGAACGAGAGCGATGCCGGCTTTCTTCAGTTCCGGCAAGATCTCTTCGCGCAAGCAACGCGCTTGCTCTTCGATCAGGACGAGGACTCGTTCCCGTATTTTTGCTAACTGCTCTGCGGGAGTTAACCCGTCCGCCGAAATCACGTTCGAGTCTTTGAGCTCTTCCTTCAGACCCGAAACACGGATCATGAAAAACTCGTCGAGGTTCGAAGAGAAGATCGACAAAAACTTCAACCGCTCGAGCAGCAGATTTCGGTCGTCGAGACCCTCTTCCAACACTCTTCCGTGAAACTCCAGCAGACTCAACTCGCGATTGAAAAAGAGCTGCGGTCGCGAAGTGACGGGTCCGACCTCAGCGGGCCTGGGGAACTCTTGAACTCTTGTTTTTACGACTGATGACATATTTTTTATTGGGATCGCTCGTTATCGAACCTAGGGAGAGCATGCCCATGCCAAGCATTTGGCAAGCCTTGTTCCATCGCGAGTTCGAAGCCTTAAACGCAAGTAAGAGTTGCTCTTTAAGGAGTTTAGCTATTCTGTTGCGAAACAGACCCGAATTTGATCTGTACGGAAGAAAGACAGGTTTCGCGCCGGGATGCACGCAGATCTTTATTTGCAACTCAGCGTGATCGAAGGGCGTTAAAAGTCCAACCTGAGAGAGATGAGTTGCATCAGTAGACCACGCAGTAAGTTTTTAGTGGAAAAATTAACTGTTTGAGCGTCTGTTTCAGTTAGGCGTTTCATTGACACCCAAAAATTTCGTGTGGTAACCTCCAAGTGATTTTGGCTCCTTTTTAAATGAGTCCTGTAGTTTCCAAGTCATAGAGGAGTCATCAGATACCGCACAATTAAACGAATGCTGTCGCTTGTGACACTCGAGTCGCTCAAGGGTCGCATTTACCTTTTGTTGAAGGAGTACGACAATTTGATCTTAGCCAGCTTTCCTCGTTTGATGGCCTGTGTGGCTGTTGTAGTTATGGTCGCCGGTTCGCCGGTGAGCAGTGTCGCCCAGATTCCAGTAGCTTCATCTGCAAGAACGATTCCCTCGGAAGTCGAACAGTCCGAGGGACGCATCACACAGATCATCGCGCGTGCGGAAGATCATTTCCGCAAAGGCAAGCTCAATCTCGAAGACAACAAACGCAATCAGGCTCGTGAAGAGTTTGATCGCGCAGTCGACTCTATTCTCGAATCGGGTTTTGATGTCAGAGCCAGCCAGCGTTTGCAAACCTACTATCTCGAGTTAGTCGAACGCATCTATCGAGAAGAGGTTCCGCTACAGCAGCCGACCGTTCCGGTCACTACGCAGTTAGTTGCTCAGAACACGCAGACTCAGGATCAAGTTCAGAAGACTCCGCCGCCACCATCGCAGGTCGGATTTCACGATCAGAAGTTTGAACCTTCGCCGCTCGATGAGTTGAGCAAGCTCGTTCTCACGGATAGTGAGAAGGAAGTTTCAAACGCAGACCTGGTTGCGTTGGAGCAGTCAATCAAGAACGTCGATTTCAAATTCACTCTTAATCCCTTAATCCAGCAATTCATCAACTACTACCAGGGTCGCAATCGGGGAACGATGGAAAATGGACTGCGCCGCTCCGGCCAGTACATGAAACTTGCTCGAAGGATCTTCGTGGAGGAAGGCGTTCCTGTAGATATAACCTGGTTGGGTCAGGTCGAGAGCGCGTGGAAACCGAAAGCGGTATCGTGGGCGGCGGCATCCGGGCTGTGGCAGTTCATTCCGAGCACCGGTCGCATGTACGGCCTGCGCCAGAATGCTTACATCGACGAGCGCAACAGTTTCGAACAAGCGACACGTGCTTCAGCGCGTCACCTGAAAGATCTCGCAAGACGTTACAACGGTAACTGGGAACTGGCGATGGCCGCTTACAACACGGGCGCCGGCAATATCGATCGGGCGATCTCGCGTGCAGGCTCCGCCAATTTCTGGATGATTTACCCGTACATCGCGCAGGAAACACGCAACTACGTGCCAAACATCCTGGCCGTAATCCTGATTGCGAAGAATCCTGAGAAATACGGGTTCAAAGGTATCAAGCCTGACGCGCCGATGTCGTACGACGTGGTTCAGGTGCCAACAGCTACGGGCCTGCAACTCGTTGCTGACGCTACTGACACGAGCGTCGATCACATTCGTGCTCTTAATCCGGAATTAAAACGCGACATAACTCCGCGGGGCGACATTTATAACGTGCGCATTCCCGCCGGACGTGCGAAACAGTTTGCTTCGCTGATTCAGCGCATTCCACCTGAGAGACGTGAGTCGGCGAGACTGATCTCGGTGGCGCCGGGTGAAGACTGGCAGAGCATCGCGAGTCGAACCGGTATCAACGCGGCTCAGCTCCAGGCGATGAACGGTAATGTTGATCTGAAGTCGACCACGAAGCTGGTGGCTCCGAGTGGCGGTGTGAAGCTGACGAAGTGGGTCAGAGCAACAGCCGCTTCGGAAACTCCCTCGGCTCCGGGTATCGAGAAAGTTCGCGCGCGCAAGGGCGACACGATCGCGAGAATTGCAGCGGCGCGTAATCTGGATGCGAATGATGTGGCGCGATTGAACGGTATCTCGGTTGACACTGAGCTGCGCGCCGGTCAGGAAGTGAAGATTCCATCGTCAGCGACTGCTCCCTCGCGGCGTCGTTAAGTTTCGATATTTTTAAGCCACGGATGACACGGATAAACACTGATTGATTTATCCGTGTTCATCTGTGTCATCCGTGGCTTCATTCTCACAATTTAGGAGCCGCCTCACATGCTCTTCAGAACACTTTCCGCAGCCGTCTATGGCATAGACGCCGATCTCGTAGACATCGAAGTCAATCTAACTCCGGTTAAGGGCGATAGCGATCAGGTGCCACCGGTAACTATCGTCGGACTTCCCGACCCCGCGGTGCGCGAGTCACGCGAACGCATCCGCGCAGCGATTCAAAACTGCGGCCACTTCTTTCCGTTTCAAAAGACCACGATCAATCTCGCTCCGGCGGACGTGCGCAAAGAAGGCGCAAGTTTCGATCTGCCCATTGCACTCGGCATCCTCGGCGCGAACGGCGATCTCGCCGAAAGCTACAACCTGATTCATGTGCTCTGCGTCGGCGAACTCTCGCTCGACGGCCGCGTCAGACCGATCAAGGGCGCATTGCCGATCGCGATCCTCGCTCGTGAAGGCTCGATTCGTCACTTGATACTGCCGGAAGAGAATGCCAAAGAGGCTGCCGTCGTCTCCGGCGTCAATGTTTATCCGGTTGCTGACCTGCGTAGTGCCGTGAAGCTTGTCGCCGAATTGCGTTCTGAAAATCCACCGCAGCCGCTGCAGGTCGATGTTTCTGAAATACTGCGGCGCACGGGGAACTACAGCGTGGATTTCAAGGAAGTGCGTGGGCAGATTTCAGCGAAGCGAGCCCTGGAGATTGCGATAGCCGGCGGGCATAACATTTTGCTGATTGGCCCTCCAGGCTCGGGTAAGACGATGCTTGCGAAACGTCTGCCGACAATCATGCCGCCACTCGAGTTTGAAGCGGCGCTGGAGTTAACGAAGATTCATTCCGTTGCGGGTTTGACGGGACGTTCAGGGTTGGTTACAGAGCGTCCCTTTCGTGCGCCTCATCACACAACCAGCGATGCGGGTCTGATCGGTGGCGGCACTGTGCCGCGGCCCGGAGAAGTTTCGCTGGCGCATCACGGAGTGTTGTTTCTCGACGAGTTACCGGAGTTTGATCGTAGTGTTCTTGAAGTCCTGCGGCAGCCGCTCGAGGATCAACAAGTCACGATCAGCCGTGCCTCTATGTCTTTGACGTTTCCCGCTTCGTTTGTTCTGGCAGCCGCGATGAATCCCTGTCCTTGTGGCTTTTGGAATGATCCTTCACGCGAATGTCGCTGCTCACCAAATCAGATTCAACGCTACATCGGCCGGATTTCCGGACCATTGTTGGATCGCATCGATATTCACATCGACGTCCCAGCGGTAAAGTTTCGCGAGCTTCGCGGCGAAACGCCACCTGAGACTGACAGCTCAGCCGTCATTCGCCAACGCGTCATCAACGCGCGCGAACGCCAACATCGCCGCTTCGCCAACGAGAAGATCTTTTCAAACGCAGCCATGACCCCACGTATGATCCGCGCTCACTGCCAGATCGATTCACACAGCGAGAAGATGCTCGAAAATGCAATGCGCCGCCTCGGCCTCTCCGCTCGCGCCTACGATCGGATCCTGAAAGTCAGCCGCACCATCGCCGACCTGGAAGGCGCGGAGACAATCAATTCCAATCACGTCTCCGAAGCTGTAGGTTACAGATCACTCGACAGGACTTATTGGACTTAAAGGTATCCACAGATTACGCAGATTCAAAAATCAATCTGTGTAATCTGTGGATGGTGCCTGCGCTTGTCAGCACCGCGCCTCTGCCTTATCCTGCAACTCAGCCGTACGAAAATATATTGATTCGGCTGGGAAAATGAGTATTTTTAGGACCGGGTAAGGCAACGACGCGCAAGAAGCACCGCATCACAGCCGCGTTGAGGGTACTGGGCCTTCGCACCGCAAATCCCCACGCGGTCATACTGAGGAAACAGTGCTGCTCCCTTGAACTCGCGGAAGCGTGGAATTCGTGCCAACACAAGCAGGAAGTTGTGAGATTTCTTCCGAAAGCTTGCCCGAGACGCGTCACGTGACCGCAGCCGAAACCGAGACATCGCAAACGACAGATTATGAGCTGGCGCAGAAGGCAGCCCAAAATGACATGGGAGCTTTCGAAGAGCTTTACCAGCGTCATAATCGACGCGTCTACTCACTCTGCCTGAGGATGACCGGGAATGTTTCGGAGGCGGAAGACCTCGCACAGGAGGTCTTCATTCAGCTCTTTCGAAAAATCGGCAGTTTCCGGGGTGAGTCCGCTTTTACTACCTGGCTACACCGGCTCACAGTCAATCAAGTGCTCATGCACTTCCGCAAACGCGGTGTGCGCATGGAGCAGACGACTGAAGACGGTGAAACGCCTGTCCAGATAGTAAAAGGGACAGAAAACCCCAACTCCATGCCCGTCGTCGACCGCATCGCCCTCGATAAGGCGATCGCGCAACTCCCGCCCGGTTACCGGACGGTGTTTACCTTGCACGACATCGAGGGGCATGAACACGAGGAAATCGCCCGGATGCTGGGGTGTTCTGTAGGTACGTCGAAGTCGCAATTACACAAAGCCAGGATGAAATTGCGCGGCCTTTTGAGGCAACAGAAATCCAATGAATAGCCTCGAAGGTAAGAGCAAGCGAATTAGTTCGCCGAAAATCGGCTTCGAACGCAGTCTTCCCTTGATTGATGACAACCGGAAAAGGTTCTGTCCTGAGACAGTTTAATTGGAGTTGTGCGCATTTATGAGACAGAACGAAGGTGGTAAGCAATGAACTGCGAGACATGTCAGGAACTCATCCACGATCTGATTGACGGATCGATTACGCAACGGGATGAGTTCACTCTCAATACGCACCTGAAAGAGTGTTTGGATTGTGAAAGCGTGCGCCAGGATCTGGCGTCGATCGTGGGTTTTTGCCGCACTCAGCGGGGCCAGTACGAAGCACCGCCAAACGAACAGGCGATGTGGCTTCGCATCCGTAACGTGATCGAAGCGGAACTGCCGAGTCGCGTTGCCGCCACTCCCGAGCCGCCACGATCGTTTCTAGGCCGGCTGATGGGACGTACCTGGGAACTTTCATTACCGCAACTGGCCACTTCGACAGTGGCGATTGTTTTGTTGGTATCTTTGGTGACTGTGGTGGGATTACGTCGTTGGGGTGGATATGGACCGTCAGCTGTGCCACAGGTTGAAGCCTCGAATGTCAACGATCGTATCTGGCAGCGCCGTCAGGTGATTGATTACTGGAACCAGCGAGTTGAATTGAACAAAGCGCGCTGGAGTCCCGAGATGCGCGAGACCTTCGACCGCAACATGGAGGTAATCGATCAAGCCGTCGCCAATTCACTTGATGAGTTGAAGCGAAATCCGCATGATGAGATTTCCGAACAGATGCTCAACGAATCGCTGAACGACAAACTCGCTTTGTTGAAAGAGTTCTCTGACTTGTAATGCCGGCCTGGCCGAGACTTTGTTTTGATTAAAAGCCCCATAGTGATGAAAACCGAATTTTTAACCAGGCGCGCCCGCTTCCTTGCAGTTGGCGCTCTCCTCGCACTGACCTCGCTCTCGTTCAATGTTGCGGCGCAGCAGCAACTCTCCAGGCGTTACCCCGCCGGAAAAAATGTCCGCATCGAGTTGAAGAACATCTCCGGCACGATCACAGTCGAGTCGTGGAATAAGAACGAGATTCGGCTGACTGCAACTATCGAATCAAAGAAGGCCCAGGTGCTGCCGAAGCAGACCGATCAGAGTTTGGTAGTGGATGTCATGAGCGACAATCGCGGCCGCGGCGACGTCGGCGACATCAATTTCAAACTGCAAGTTCCGGTAAATTCGTACGTCGATCTGGAAACCAGGACCGGCAACATCAATGTGGCAAACATTCGCAGTGATTTAGTAAGGGCGCATGTCTCGACTGAAGGCGACATCATTCTCACGAATATCGTAGCGTCGAAGGTGGTCGCACAAAACGTGATGGGAGACATATTTTTTGACGGCGAGTTCTCGAGCGGTGGTAACTACGAATTTAAATCCAATAAGGGCAACATCACCATTCGTATTCCTGCCAACTCCGATTTTCATTTCGTAGCTTCGTCGCCCGCACGCAGGATCGCGATGAACGACTTCTGGAACAACAATCTTAAGTCGCACGACGGAAGAAAGTACGAAGGTTACGTTGGCGGCGGCGGCTCGTCTTTATCCATCATCAACTACAGCGGTCAGATCACGTTTTTGCGAAGGTAAGCCTCCGCGATTTTTTTAATGGCAAGCCAAGGCTCGGTGGACGTTGCTCAGGCAACGTCCTTTTTTTGCTTTCGAACGCGGCACAAACAACGCTACTATCACCAGCGATGACCATCAGATCTCTTTTTCTTTTAGCACTCCTGTTGCTTCCTGCGACTCCAGTCCTGGCCCAAAAGCCCGTCGTTCCCGATCTTCAACTATTGACGCGCACCTCAACGCGACGCGAGACGCGTCGTTTTCATTACGGCGGAACGGTAACTGTGATCGCAGCGCCGCGAGGTTCGGTAACAGTCGAAGCATGGTCGCGTAACGAGGTTGAGCTGACCGCGAACATCGAGCTCAAAGGACCAACAGAAGCTGACCTGGACCAACTTGCTACCGTGAACAATTTCGTCTTTGACGAAGACATGAATCACCTGAGCATTCTCACCACCGGCACGCACGATCGCGTCTACATGAAGCGAGCCGCAAAGAACTTTCCGAAGCGGCTGCTCAACATGCCCTGGAAGATCGATTACCGGCTGCGTGTTCCGGTGAATACGGATCTCGAGGTCAACGCAGGCCACGGCGAAGTGAAACTTTCCGGTGTTGAAGGCACGCTGCGCATTAGCGCCACGGAGAGTGACACCGCGCTGACGCTCACTGGCGGCACCCTCTCAACCACCGTCACCGCGGGTTCGATCACGTTGAGCATTCCGGCGCGCAGTTGGCGCGGCAGCGGCGCCGACATTCGCATCGCATCCGGAACCATCAACGTCGATCTGCAGCCCGGTTTCAGCGGCGACATCGACGCCGAGATCTTGCGCACCGGAAAGATCGTCAGCACTTACGAAGGACTCGCATCGCGCGAGAAGCCTGGCATCACCGAGCGCACGGTTCGCGCTCGCGCTGGTTCCGGCGGGCCGTTCTTTAGATTTACGGTCGGCGATGGAACGGTGAATATCAGGAAAGCTGCACAATAAAACTCGCCGATTTTTCGCGGATGAACGCGGATCGTCTAGAATCACAACATGAGCATAAAGTCAGACAAGTGGATCCGCATGATGGCCAACGAGTACCGGATGATCGAACCGTACGAGCCGGGCCAGGTGAAAGAAGTAGACGGAAAGCGAATCGTTTCGTTTGGAACCTCGAGCTATGGCTACGACATCCGCTGCGCCGACGAATTCAAACTTTTCACCAACATCAACAGCACCATCGTCGATCCAAAAGAGTTTGACGAGAAGAACTTTGTCGACATCAAAGGCGAGTCAGTAATCATCCCGCCAAACAGTTTCGCGCTCGCGCGCACGGTCGAATACTTCCGCATCCCTCGCAACGTGCTCACGATCTGTCTCGGCAAAAGCACTTATGCACGCTGCGGCATTCTGGTAAACGTCACGCCGTTTGAACCGGAGTGGGAAGGCTACGTCACGCTCGAATTCTCAAACACAACGCCCCTACCGGCGAAGATCTACGCCAACGAAGGCGTCGCACAAGTAATCTTTTTCGAATCCGACGAGGACGACGTCTGCGAAACCTCATATAAAGACCGCGGCGGCAAGTACCAGGGCCAACGCGGTGTCACGTTGCCGAAGATGTAATTCCTGAGGACTGAATGCCCACAACAACAGACGTACTTCGTTTCAAACAACTCGATTCGCGTGCGATGCTGCCCCGGCGAGGAAGTGTGTTAGCGGCTGGGTTGGATGTTTGTTCGATTGAGGAGATTAACATCGGACCGCGGCAGCGTGGGATGGCGCGAACGGGGTTGGCGGTGGCGATACCGCCGGGCTTCTATGGACGGATTGCGCCGCGATCGGGTCTGGCAGCGAAGAATGGTTTGGACGTGCTGGCAGGCGTAATCGATTCGGATTACCGCGGCGAGATTTGTTGCTTGCTCTATAACACAAGCGACGAGCCGATCAACTTACCTGCCGGCAGTAAAATTTGCCAGTTGATCATCGAACAAATCATTACACCAGATACTGCATGGGCTACCGAACTCGATGAGACCGCACGGGGCGCCGGAGGATTTGGATCGACAGGTTAAGGTTTTAATTGCATGATTCACCGTAAATATCTCGCATTACTACTCTCCATTTTTCTGGTCACCTCAACCGCGTTCGGTTGGACGCAGGGCGCAGCGCCGGCGACGACGCGGACGCTCTCCGCGACCGAGCAAAAGCTTGCCGACAGCATCAACATTGCAACCATCAAAGAGATCGTCAACGCACTCGCCGCGAATGAAATGCAGGGTCGCGGCACCGCGCAACCGGGTGGCGACAAAGCCGCAGCCTACCTCGCCGATCGCTTCGCTAAGCTCGGCCTGAAACCGCTGGGCGAGAAGAACTCTTATCTCCAGCCGATCAAATTCAGAGAAACGCAGTTTCTACCGCAAACCGCTTTCACCGCCGGCACTGCAAACCTGAAATTCGGATCTGATTTCTTCGTGTCACCGCCTTACACTGGCGACGAGAACATCAATGCCAAAATGGTCTACGTCGCTTACGGCGTCGACTTTCCCTTTCTGAAACGAAAAGATCTGGCCGGAGTCGACCTGCGCGGGAAAATCGTTTTGCTTCACGATGGGCCTCCTCCGGAGATCACGAGGGACCGGTGGAACAAGGCGCAAGCTCAGGGCGCGGTTATACACAATTTGATCGTGCGCGGCGCTGCGGCGATTGTGATCATTGGTCAGAAGTTGGACACCGTTACCTTTGACGAGCTTGCTGATTATTTGTCCCGGCGACGAGTCGAGCCGGAGTCCAGTCCTAATCTGCCTGACTTCATTCCCCCGTTCTTGGGCGTGAGCGACGCGGCTGCTGAAAAGCTCTTCACCGCATCGGGTGTGACCTTCGCGGAAGCGGTAGCCAAAGCCAAACGCGACGACTTCACACCGATCGATCTCAACCAATCGGCCACCATTACGGTAAAGCTGAAGAAAGCAGTAGGCACCAGCAACAACGTCGTCGGATTGCTCGAAGGCTCCGATCCGAAGTTGAAGTCTGAGGCCGTGGTCTATTCCGCGCACTACGATGCTTACGGTGTATCGGCAGACAATCGCATCTATCCCGGAGCGGCTGACAACGCGCTCGGCGTCGCTGAGATGTTGGCGATTGCCGAGGTGTTGACGCGCGCGGAGACTAAGCCGCGTCGCTCGATAATATTTCTCGCGGTGACCGGAGAAGAGTATGGCGGCTTCGGATCGGATCACTGGGTGAAGAATCCAACGTGGAAGATCAAACAAGTAGCTGCAGATCTCAATCTCGACGGCATGGGCACCGAAGTGTATGGACCAGTCAAGGTGCTGGTTGGTTATGGCGCGGAACACTCTTCACTCGGCACGCTGTTGACTGAGGTGGCGGCTGCGACTGGCCTGCGAGTAATTCCCGATCCGAGGCCGGAGCAGAAATCGTTCTATCGCTCGGATCATTACTACTTCGTGAAAAAAGGCATTCCCGGAATCATGGTGCTCGGCGCACCTGACGGCGCTGTTGAAAGCTGGACTGAACGTTTGAAGAAGTGGGAAAAGACTGACTATCACCAACCGACTGACATCGTGCGTCCTGATTGGGACTGGAGTGGTCCACGCACGATGGCGAGCGTTCTGTTGTTGATGGGATTACGCGCGGCCAATAGCGAAGCCATGCCTGAATGGGTTCCAACGTCCGTCTTCAACCGCGAGCGCGGCACCGACCAACCCCCACCCCCCGAGCCATAAAGAAGAACAAGTCAGGAAACAAAGAACGTCAGGAACAAAGAAACAAGTTAGGAAGAGGGGCTTGCCCCCGCTCTCGAATTCGCGACGGCGGGGGCAAGCCCCTCTTCCTGACTTGTTCTCTGCTCAGCGCCAAAACATCCCAAATGGTTGATCTTTGCGTCCGTATTGCTTTTTTCATTCATTCACTCCAGGTGCCACAGCTTTTGCATGCTAGCGTACTAACACCCCAAATAGAGCGGTTTTCTTGGGTAATTGTTTGGAGGTGAGTCAGCGGTACGTATCATTTTCAGCCTTCCCCGTACCCGCTTGGCACAAAGTTTGAAATCCAGGCTCCAGGTCTGAAGGAGGAGAGAAGATGAGAGCAATCAGAAAAACAATTTTTATGAGCTGCCTATTAGCGTTGGTGACGGCAGGCATGTCCACTGCGGCCATGGCGCAGTTCGGTACCACCAACGACTCGGCGGCCAGAGATATCGTGCGACGTATTCAAACCCGCACTGACTCTCTACAGCGCGCAGTGCAGAATGCTGCCGATCGAAACAACTATCGTGTAGAAGACATCGAGCGCATGATCCTCGATTTCGAGAGCGCCGCAAATCAACTTGACCGGCGTCTCGGTACTCGACGCTCGGCTTCATCAGCAGACGTGCAGACGCTGTTGGATCGCGGCGAGCAGATCGACAGTTTCTTCGCCAACAACCGGTTGGGAGCGGGCTCACGACGTGAGTGGCAGGCAATTCGCACCGATCTCGATCAACTCGCAAGCTACTACAACCTGAGGCCACGATGGAGCTCAGGTAACATCGGCAACACAGGCAACATCGGCGGCCGTTATGGACGCAGACGCGATTTGACCGGCACCTTTACTCTGAATCAGAGTCGTGGTGACGATGTTCGCCGGGCGGTTGATAACGCTACGAGAAACCTGTCTCTCGCCGAGAGACAGCGCGTTTATGATTCGCTGCTGCGACGACTGGATCCGCCGAATATGCTGGCGATCGATCGTCGTGGAAATTCGGTGACGATCGCGTCAACCAGGGCGCCGCAGATCAACTTCGTCGCCGACGGTCGTGAACAGGTAGAAACTACGGCCGGAGGTCGCACCGTTCGTGTGCGCGCAAACCTCGTGGGCGATACGTTAACCATCACCCGCACGGGCGAGCGTGCCAACGACTTTACCGTGAGCTTTGATCCGACGGCCGGCGGAAATGAGCTGCTGGTAACGCGCACGCTCTACACCGATCGTTTGAATCAACCGGTTACAGTCAGGACTTACTACGACAGGACGTCCGACGTAGCCCAGTTGAACATTTACGAGACCAATCGCGAAGACTCGAATATCGGTGGTCCAACAACCGCCGGAAACTTTGTCATTCCGGATGGAACGCAACTCGTAGCCGTTCTCAACAATGACCTGTCGACGCAGAACGTTCGCGAAGGCGATCGGTTCACGATGACGGTTCGCTCGCCCGGTCAATACGACGGTGCGACGCTCGAAGGGTCAGTGCTGAACGTTGAGCGTAGCGGTCGTGTCACCGGTCGTTCCCAGATGACATTCGACTTCGACACGATTCGTCTGCGAGACGGCAGGAGTTACCGGTTTGCCGGCATCCTGGAGAGCGTCCGTACGCCGAATGGTGACGTGGTTCGGGTGGATAACGAAGGCGCGGTTCGCGATAGCGATCAGACCAAGCAGACAGTCACGCGCACGGCCATCGGTACCGCGGTTGGCGCCCTCATTGGCGCAATTGCCGGCGGTGGCAAGGGCGCGGCGATTGGCGCGGTCGTTGGTGCTGGCGCCGGCGCCGGCTCGGTATACATTCAGGGTCGCGACGATCTGAACCTGACTACCGGAACTGAAGTGACGGTCAGGGCCACTGGCCCACGCGGTTAATCCGTGGCTAATTGATCGTAATAGTCGCAGGCTGTGGCAGGCGCTCGATGCTGAGGGTTAGTTGTTGACCCGAAGGCACCGGGCGCTTGTCAGGCGTTTGGAAGAAGAGAAAGCCTTGCCGGCGCGAATCACCCGCGGATAGCGGCGTCTTCAGATCGATCCCGTAGGCGCCAAACTCGTTCTCGAATTGCTTGCGCGAGTGTGGATTGTAGGCAAACACGCCATTCGCTTTCATGATTCGGGAAACAGCGCTCTTCGGCGACAGCAGTTTCCACTCTTTGTTCTGACCATCACGCAAACGAAAACGCGCGCGCTTCAATTCCACCGGCACGCCACTCTGAAACGCTAATTCAACACGCAACGGCAGGACACCACTGAGCGGCAGGTTGGCTTCGAAAAGATCCTGGCTCTCTTCGTCTGTAAGCAGGGGTGCAACACGAACCGTGACGCCGCCGGCGTCCGCGCTGCGCGTGTTTGCCGGAAGCGGCGGCAGCTCCGTGACAGGTTTTACTTTGAATAGCGAACCTGTACACGACGTCGCCAGCTGCACCGTGAAAAGCAAAAGTGCCAGTCGGGTCATGGGGCTCAATTTAACACAGCGTAGCATTTAGCACCTCCTTGGAGTGCGGTGCCTTGGCACCGCTGTGGCCAAATGCGGCGGAAATTAAGACCAAAGCGGTGCCGAGGCACCGCACTCCAAGGAGGCGCCCGTGTCTATGTTACTATCTGGATAAAATCATGATTAGACCGTTTCGTGGGGTTCACCCGCAGATTCACCCAACCGCGTATGTTGAACCCAGCGCTCAAGTTATCGGCGACGTTCACCTCGGAGAGGAAGCCTCAATCTGGTGCAACTGCACCGTCCGTGGCGATATTCATTACATCCGGATCGGCGACCGCTCGAACGTCCAGGATAATTCGGTGCTTCACGTGCGCAACGGAACGCATCCCGTTATTCTCGAAAGCGAAGTGACGGTTGGCCATAGCGTTACTCTGCACGGGTGTTACGTTGAGCGCGGCTCGTTGATCGGAATCGGATCGATCCTGCTTGACGATGTACGCATCGGCGAATTGTCGCTCGTCGCCGCCGGCTCGCTCGTGAGTCCCGGCACGATCATCCCGCCGCGATCGTTAGTGATGGGATTTCCTGCGAAGGTGAAGCGGCCGTTAACGGATGAAGAAGTCGCAGGTCTCGAAGTGTTTTGGAAGAACTACGTTGACTACACGCATGAGTATCGGAAAGAGATGCTCCAATAGCTAATGCCATCAGCGAAGACACAGCCGGCGCGCGGCATGCGCGATTTTTTGCCCGAAGACGTTCGCAAGCGCGAATACGTTATCGGTGTGATCAAAGAGGTCTACGAGCGCTACGGTTTCGAACCACTGGAAACGCCGGCGGCGGAAAACATCGAAACGTTGATGGGCAAGTATGGCGAAGAAGGAAACCAACTGATCTTCAAAATACTCAAGCGCGGCGTTCATGAAGGATCTGGCGAAGCCGATCTTGCTTTGCGCTACGACCTGACGGTTCCGCTGGCGCGCGTGGTGGCGGAGTATCGCGACAAGCTGCCGAAGTTTTTCAAGCGTTATCAAATCCAGCCGGTTTGGCGCGCGGACCGGCCGGCGCGTGGAAGGTTTCGCGAGTTTTACCAGTGTGACGTCGACGTGCTTGGGTCGCGTTCGATGATTGTCGAAGCGGAGATCTGCGCCGCCGCGAGTGAAGTATTGACGAGGCTTGGCTTCAACGACTTTTGTGTGCGGATCAACCATCGGAAAGCTTTGACAGGGATACTTGGAGTTGCCGGAGTTCCGCTGGAGAGTCACGACGCGGCGTTGATTGCTTTGGATAAGCTGGACAAGATCGGGCCTGATGGCGTCAGAAAAGAGTTTGCGGCTCGCGGCATCAACGAGGTGGCCGGAGACCGTTTGCTTACTTTCTTTTCCGATCTGAACTCGCTCGAACACGCCGCCGAGATCGTTGCTGAAGATGAGTTGCAGGAAGCGCTGAACCGGGCTGTGCTGGGTCGTATCGTCGAGTTCGTGAATGATAATGAAATGGGTGCGGCGGGTGTTGCGGAGTTGCAGTCGATCCTGGATTTTACCGGCGCGCTGGGACTCGCAAATCGCCTCAAGATCGATCCGAGTCTCGCTCGTGGACTTTCCTACTACACCGGCGCGATCATGGAGATCAACGTGAAGGATCTCGCGGGCAGTCTTGGTGGTGGCGGGCGTTACGACAACCTGGTGGGAATGTTTTTGGGCCAGGATATTCCGGCGTGCGGTTTCTCACTCGGGCTCGAGCGAATCCTGGTGGTGATGAGTGAGCGACAGATGTTTCCGCCGGAAATGGGGACGGCGCGCGCGGATGTGATGGTGGCGATCTGGAATGAGGAATCGATTGCCGAGTCGCTCAAGTTGGCCCAGGAGCTGCGAGCCGGCGGTTTGCGAGTTGATTTGTATCCGGAGGCTGATAAGCTCGGTAAACAGTTCAAGTACGCGTCATCGGTTGGCGTTCCGTTTGTGGCGATGATTGGTGAAGAAGAACTTGCCAAGGGTCAGGTCGCAGTGAAGGACATGCGGAGTGGAGAGCAGAGTGCCGTTACGCGTAGTGATGTAGCCACGGAGTTGTTATGTCGAGTGAAGCAATAGTTCAAAACTATCTGGACGATTCGAGATCGGCGATGCGGGCGTACAAGAAACTCGCCGAGAAAGCCATCGCGCAACTCAAAGACGAAGAGTTTTTTGTAACTCTCGACGAGGAAGCGAACAGTGTCGCCGTAGTAATGAAGCACATGGCCGGAAACATGTTCTCTCGTTGGACCGACTTTCTTACTTCCGACGGCGAGAAGCCCAACCGCAATCGCGACATGGAGTTTGTGATCGAGCCGCACACCACTAAAGACGACGTGATCGCTTACTGGGAGCGCGGTTGGCAGTGCGTCTTCGATGCGCTGGAGCCGTTGCGTCCGGAAGACTGCGAAAAGACTGTGCTGATTCGCGGTGAGAAACACACGATCGTGCAGGCGATCAATCGACAGTTGATGCACTATGCTTATCACATCGGCCAGA
This sequence comes from Pyrinomonadaceae bacterium, assembly GCA_036379695.1. Taxonomy (GTDB): domain Bacteria; phylum Acidobacteriota; class Blastocatellia; order Pyrinomonadales; family Pyrinomonadaceae; genus PSRF01. The sequence goes on from DASVGE010000401.1 coordinate 18,407, forward strand.
TCGTCTTTCTCGCCAAGCACTTTCGCTCAGCGGAGTGGACGTCGCTGAGCATTCCGCGCAATCGTTCGGCGGAATTCAATGCATCTATGAGCGCGCCTGGGAACAAATGAACGCTGCGCTTCATCACGTGAACGTCACTGTGCCGCGATCGCTTGAAGCGGACGCGAAACACTTCTATGGCGTTGTCATGGGATTGCAGGAAGTTCCCAAGCCGGAGTCGTCGCGCGGGCGTGGGGGAGCGTGGTATCGGCTCGGCCCGATGCAGCTACATCTCTCAGTTGAAGACCTGGAAGGGAGCCCTATGAGCAAGCGGCATGTTTGCTATACAGTGGCTAACCTTGCCGAAGCTGAGCAGCGATTTCGCGATGCCGGCGTAGAGATTTTCCCCGACGACATTCCCACGCCCGGTTGGTCGCGTTTTTATGTTCGCGATCCGGGCGGGAATCGTTTGGAGATCGCACAATCAATTTGAGCCACGGATTTACACGGATTTACTTCACGGATTAGATCAGAAGGCCTTTATTAAATGTTGGATAATCTTGGAAACCTGGAGCGCACGCATTCCTGCGGGGATTTGCGTGCGGGCGATGTTGGTAAGCAAGTGGTGCTGATGGGCTGGGTCGCGAAGCGTCGTGACTTTGGCGAACTCACGTTTGTCGATCTGCGTGACCGCGCCGGTATTACGCAGGTTGTGTTCAATTCTGATGAGGCGCCGGAAGCGCACGCGCGAGCTAAGGAACTCCGCAACGAATACGTGATTGCCGTGATGGGCACGGTAGTTCTGCGCGCGGAGAACACGCGAAACCCGAAGCTCGCGACCGGTGATGTAGAGGTGCAGGCGCGACAGGTGCTGATTCTTAACGACGCGCGCACGCCGCCTTTTCAGTTGGACGCCGCTCCGGATGCGCTCGCCAGTGAAGACCTGCGACTCAAGTATCGCTATCTCGATCTGCGTCGCCCACAGTTGCAGGCCAACATGTTCCTGCGTCATCGCGTCCTCAACGAAATCCGGCGTTACATGACCGAGCAGGGCTTTACCGAGATCGAAACACCGATCCTGATCAAGTCGACGCCTGAAGGCGCGCGCGACTACATCGTCCCTTCACGCATTTTCCCCGGCAAGTTTTTTGCGCTGCCGCAGTCGCCACAGCTATTCAAACAGTTGTGCATGATCGGCGGCATGGACAAGTACTTTCAGATCGCACACTGCTTTCGTGATGAAGACTTGCGCGCCGATCGACAGCCCGAGTTTACCCAACTCGACGTCGAGATGAGCTTTGCCACACTCGATCAGATCTACACGTTGATTGAAGGTTTGTTTGCTTCGGTCTTCAAACTCATCAACGTGGATCTGCCGACGCCATTTCCGCGCTTCAGCTTTGAAGAAGTCATGCGGCGATTCGGATCGGACAAGCCTGACCTCCGAATTAAGGAACTAGAACTGCAAGATCTGTCTCAGGCAATAGAAGGAACTGATTTCGCTCCTTTCGCTTCGGCGTTAACATCCGGTGGACAGGTCAAAGGACTGGTCGTGCCGGGCGGTGCAAATCTGTCGCGCAAGATACTCGACGAGTTGCAGGAGTTTGCGAAGCGTTACGGCGCCGGAGCGCTGGCATGGATCAAGTTAGGCGACGAGGTTTCGTCGTCACTACTCAAGGCGCTCGGAGCGGAAGTTGTCGCTCGTATCGCCAGTGTGGCAGGCGCGCAAAAGGGTGACGCGGTTTTGATCGTTTCGGGCAAACCGAAGATCGTCGCCGCCAGCCTGGGCGCGTTGCGAAATGAAGTCGCCAAACGAGAAAACCTGATTCCCGCAAACGTCTACGCACCGCTGTGGGTGACTGACTTTCCGATGTTCGAGTTTCACGAAGAGGATGGACGCTACTATTCAATGCACCATCCGTTCACCTCGCCCGTCGATGAAGATCTGCAATTACTCGAACGCGCAGTCGAAGGTGGTGAGACAAACTTGCTCGCCCAGATCCGAACGAAAGCTTACGACCCGGTGATCAACGGCGTCGAAATGGCGAGCGGCTCGATTCGTATTCACCGTCGCGACGTGCAGCGTCTCGTTTTCAAAGCCCTGGGCATGACCACTGAAGAAGCTCGCGAGCGGTTTGGGTTCTTCCTCGACGCGCTCGAATACGGCACGCCACCACACGGCGGCATAGCTCCCGGCATCGATCGCCTGATGATGGTGCTGGCGGGCACCGACAACATGCGCGACGTGATCGCGTTTCCAAAGACGGCATCCGCCGCCGACCTGATGATCGACGCCCCTGGAGAAGTCGATCCAAAACAGTTGGAAGAACTGCACCTGCGAGTCGTAAAAGACTGATCATGACGCCAATTCAGCTCCGTCGCGAACATGTCGAGGCAATGATCGCCCACGCTCGCGAAACGGCTCCCGAGGAGTGTTGCGGGTTGATTAGCGGAGTTTCCGAGACGCAGGCAGTGACGCTCTATCGTCTTCGCAACGTCACTCCGAATCCCGAGTTGGGCTACGAAGCAGCGCCTGAAGACCTGTTTGCCGCCCAACGCCAGATGCGCCAACGCGGTGAAGGTCTGTTGGCCATCTATCATTCACACCCACGAGCAGCCAGTCCGAGCCCGTCTGAAACCGACGTGCGGCTCGCGTACTATCCTTCAGCTAAATACCTGATCATTGGCCTCGGCGGCGTAGAACCCGTAATCAAAGCCTTTTCCATCTCCGAGCGCGACCACTGCTGGCAACAGGTTGAGTATGAGATCGCAGACTAGTAAGATTACTCACAAAGAGGCACATAAGCACAAACAAAGAATGCTTTAGCGCCGTAATTATTCTGTGCCTTATGCGCTTTTTGGCTAAAATGTTTGTGCCTCTTTGTGGCGACTGATGGAGACGAAGAAGAGCAAATACGACACTAACCCCCTCGATCCGGATGTTGAACGGAAGGCGGAAGAAGTTTGGGGTGAGGGTGGCGGCTCGGCGCCGACGCAACAAGTCGGGGGCGCCACTCGCGACGTAGGTAACACACCCTACGAGGAAGCGCGCAAGAACGTTTATTCCGAAGCGCCGACTCGTCGTTACGACAATCCGCCACTCGAAGCGCCGTACCCGTCAGTGTTTGTTCCACCGACTTACTCACCTCCGCAGTACCAACCGCGACCAAACGTATATCAGAGCCCGTCGAACGCTACGACGCCCACGTCACGACCGGTTGTGGGAATCGGACTATCGGAGAAGGCTGCCCTGATATTGCCGTACCTGCCTTTTTATATCGGGGTGGTGCCGGCGCTGTTGGAATTGTTCCTGGTGCCACGCAACGAGGTGAGGGTTCGGTTTCATGCCTCACAGGCTTTAGCTCTCCACATTGCAATTCTGATTGCCCAGACACTGTTTGGACTAATAAATACCTTCACGGGCAGTTCACTGGGCGGCACACTGTTCAACTTGGCCGCCCTTATCTTCCTGATTGTTTCTATGGTTCGTGTCGGTCGCGGCGAAGCACATCAAATTGCACCGCTAGCCGAACCGGCTCAATGGTTTAACGAGCATATCGAGCCTCGAAAGCGTTAGCCCCGCACATTTGGCATTTTCATTGCCTTAACAACCTCACAGATCGGCAAGTAGGCCGATTGGCCGAAATCCCGAAGTAAAACCGGTCTTTGCAGTGTGTACCCGCGTTTCGATTTGGTGCACGAATTCCGGAAAAGGAGTAAAAAATCGGTGTTCAAACGACAAACTTTGATTGCATGGATAGCGCTCGTTGCTATAAGCGTGATGCCGTTCTCCGCTTTAGCGCAGACGCAAATAAAGTATCACAGTAACAAATATAGTGTTCAGGATGATGTAAAGCTCGGGCGCCAGGCCGCGCAGGAAGTGGAGGCTCAGCTTCCTTTGCTGCGCGACGAACAAATTCGTGGCTATGTGGAAAATGTAGGACGCCGGCTCGTGACCAATATTCCTTCTCAATTTCAACACCGCGAATTTGACTACTACTTCAAAGTCGTCAACGCGCGAGACATCAACGCCTTCGCGCTGCCCGGTGGTCCAATGTACGTGAATCGCGGCATGATCGAAGCGGCGCGCACTGAAGGCGAGATGGCGGGCGTGATGGCCCACGAGATCGCTCACGTCGCGCTGCGGCATGGTACCGCTCAGGCTACCAAAGGTCAGAAGTATGGAACGTTGGCAGCGATAGCCGGAATTGCCGGAACGATATTTGGCGGGCAGGGCGTGGGCCAACTGGCCCAGGCGCCATTTGCGGTTTACATGCTGAAGTTCAGTCGCGAGTATGAAACTGAAGCCGACATTCTCGGTGCTCAGATCATGGCTGCGGCGGGCTACGATCCACGTGATCTGGCCAACATGTTCCGCACACTCGAACAACAGGGCGGCGGAGGCGGCGGGTTCTTGAGCGACCACCCGAGTCCGAGCGATCGTTATGCGCGGATTAATCGCGAGGCTCAGTACCTGCGGGTCAACCCGTCTGGAAACGACTCGCGTGAGTTTGCGCGCGTTCAGGCGCGACTGCGGGGACAAGGATCTGCTCCGACGATGGCTGAGATCCAGCGCAGCGGTCAGCGTTATCCGACTGGTGAAAGCACCGGCTATCCCAGCAACCCGCCGAGTGGTCGTGTCGAGTATCCGTCGTCGCGTTACCAGAGTTACAACATCTTCAATGGTGGCGTACAGGTGAGCATACCGAACAACTGGCGGCAGATTAACGATCAAAGCACGATATGGTTTGTGCCGGAAGGCGCCTATGGCCAATACAACGGCCAGGCGGTTTTCACGCACGGCACCAGTTTCGGTGTGGCTCAGACGAGCAATCGCAACTTACAGCGCGCGACTGAAGAGCTCATTAACAGTCTGGCGCAGGGAAACAGCAACTTGCGCATGAGTGGCGGGTACCAGCGCACCACCATGTCAGGCCGTAACGCGCTTTTCGCGACGCTCGGCAACAGAAATGAAGCAACCGGGCGCCCCGAGATCGTGCGAGTGATTACCACTCAGCTACGAAACGGACAATTGTTCTACATGATCGCCGTTGCACCGCAGAACGAACGAAACTTCGAAACTGCATTTAACACGATCATGCGATCGGTTCGGATCAACGATTAAGAATTTAGCCACGGATTACACGGAAAAAATCCGGATTTAAATCTGTGTAATCCGTGGCTACGCTTTTTTCGCTTCCTGCCAGAGCTCTTCCAGTTCTTCAATCGACGTCTGGTCAAACGCCTGCGCGCGAGCGTGCAGCGCATTCTCGATGTATTCAAAGCGCTGCCGAAACTTGCGATTCGTCAACTTCAACGCGGCTTCCGGTTCAACCTGCATGTGCCGCGCGATGTTAGTAGCCGCAAACAGCAGATCGCCGATCTCTTCCCGCACACGCGCGTGATTCGCCTCATCCTGAAGAGATGCGTGGTCCCTGATCGCAGTGCGTAGCTCTTCGATCTCCTCCTGAAGCTTGTCGAAAATATCGTCAACGGATTTCCAGTCGAAACCGACGCGAGCGGCCTTCGTCGACAACTGATGCGCTTCCATCAACGCGGGCGCTTTTGACGAGACGCCGGTGAGCAGCGACGTGTTCGGGTTCTCAGTTTTTCCTGCCGCGCGCCGCTCCTCGGCTTTCATCGTTTCCCAGTTCAGTAAAACAGTTGCCGCGTCGTTCGCCGTGACGTCGCCGAAGACGTGCGGATGGCGACGCACCATCTTTTCGTGAATCGCCGTCGTAACGTCGTCGATCGTGAATTCGCCACGTTCCTTTGCGACCTGTGCGTAGAACACTATCTGAAACAGCAGGTCGCCGAGTTCGTCGCACAATTCCGCAGGCCGACCCTCACGCGCCTCCTCGACCGCTTCGAAGGCCTCGTAAGCCTCTTCGAGAAGCATCGGCGCGAGCGTGGCATACGTCTGTTCGCGATCCCATGGGCAGCCGTTTGGCGAGCGCAATCGATCCATCAGTGCTATCAAATCGTTAAAAGTTGCAGGCATGTTGGTAGTCTAAGATGACGCAACGTCAACCACAAAGCCATCCACAGATTTCGCAGATTAACTTGAAAGAATCTGCGAAATCTGTGGATGGATTGCTGTTTTTGCGCCTTAGAGTCTTTGTGGTTTAATAATCACATGCAAGAGGAACAACCCACTTTCAAAGTTACTGACCGGCGTCTGTTCAACGCGGATGGAAGTCCCAGAGAACTGTCGCCCGAGGAAGAGGCGGCGGCGACTGCTGTAGCTGCCGAACCACCACTAGCACAACCCGCAGTCGAAGAACTGCATGCAGCGACCGAAACATCGCCACAGGCTGAGGAGGAGTTCACCGAAGAAGACCTTGCGGACGCGCGCGATCCCGCGAGTTTTGTGAGCTTCCTGATGTCCATTGCCTCCAACGCTGCTTCGGCGCTCGGGATGATGGAGCATCCGGTGACGCACCAGCGCGAGGTCGATATTGAATTGGGCAAGCACTGGATCGACATTCTCGGCATGCTGCAAAAGAAGACCGCGGGAAACGTGACGCCTCAGGAGAAGCGAATGCTCGAAGGATTGCTTAGCGATCTGCGTATGCAATACGTTTCGCTGGTCAACGCACCGCAGAAAGCAGGACGGTTTACGGGTACTGATATCACTGGGGGGAGATGAAGCTCACCTTTTTAGGTACAGGAACCTCCACCGGAGTCCCGTCAATCGGCTGTGAATGTGAGACCTGCACGTCAGACGATCCTCGCGACAAGCGTCTGAGAGTTTCAATCATCATCGAACATGCGGGGCGCACCGTCCTGGTGGATACGTCTGCCGATTTTCGACAGCAGGCTTTGCGCTTTGGCTTGAAGCAGCTCGACGCGGTTCTGATCACGCACTGTCACGCCGATCACGTTTTTGGTCTCGACGACATTCGTCCGCTCAACTTTCGTTTCGGAGCGCTGAGTGTCTACGCCAATGAACGCGCCTGGGTGGATATCAAACGCATCTTCAAGTACATCTTCGAGCCTTCACACTTCGGCGGCGGCTTGCCGGAAGTGATTCCGAACATCGTTACGCCCGGCGCGAGTTTTTGTCTCGGAAACGAACTGGAGATAACGCCGCTCGAGGTGATTCATGGTCGTCTGCCGGTGATGGCTTATCGTTTCAACGACTTTGCTTACCTGACAGATCTCAGTGAGATCCCGCGCGCTACACTCGACTCGCTGAAAGGTTTGGACGTGCTGGTGCTCGACTGCCTGCGGTTCAAGGAACACCCGACGCACTTGTGGGTTGATAAAGCGCTCGCGTACGTCGAGCAGTTGCAGCCGCGTCGAGCTTTCTTTACTCATATTGCTCACGACATCAAGCACGCGCGCGATTCAGCGAGACTACCCGCAGGCGTCGAGTTTGCTTACGACGGGTTGGTAGTCGACTGATCCCTTATGCGTCTCTTTCACGGAACAGACAACGCAGAGATTCAACGGCCGACAGTGCTCACGCTCGGCGTGTTTGATGGGCTGCATCTCGGGCACCAGTTGATCATGCGCACCGTTGTCGAGCGGGCGCGCGCCGTGGGTGCCGTGCCGACAGTAATCACGTTCGATCCACATCCGCGCGCCGTGTTGCATCCTGAGTCCGCGCCACCGTTACTACAGACGTTCGATCAGAAGATCGAAGGCTTTGGTGTACTCGGAATCGAACAAACGATCGTGGTGCGATTCACGAAGAATTTTTCGACGATTCGTGCCGAGGAATTCCTCAAAGACGTCGTGATGGATCGCTTGCACGCGAAGGAAGTCTATCTCGGCAAAGGCTTCGCTTTCGGCCACAACCGGGAAGGGAATATCGAACTGCTGAAACGCATGGGCAGTGAGCTCAGCTTCGTTGCCGGTGAAGTGCCGGAGGTTAAATTGCGCGGTTGCCGCGTGAGTTCGAGCAAGATCCGGCAACTGCTCGCCAACGGCAACGTCAACCTGGCGCGACGCATGTTGGGCCGTCCTTATGGTGTGGAAGGACGTGTAGAAAGAGGCTCGGAAAGGGGACATAAGCTCGGTTTTCCAACGGCCAACCTCCACCCACACAACCGCGTCATACCGAAGAACGGTGTGTACGTGACTGGAACGTTGATTGAAGGACAATGGCGACGCAGTGTTACAAATATTGGTGTGAGACCGACGTTCGCGGATGCCACGGAACCTTCAGTTGAGACCTTCGTAATGAACTGGGACGGCGATCTTTACGGCGATGTAGTGCGCGTGCGTTTTCTGTATCGTCTTCGTGACGAGCGGAAATTTAGCTCCGTTGAGCAGTTGAAAACTCAGATAGCGCGAGACGTCGAGCGGGCGAACAGTTACTTCGAGCGAGCGGGCACGAAGCACATGCTGTCAGTGATATGACAATAGAAGAACAAGCACTTATTAAAAAAGACAACTCCTTGGAGTGCGGTGCCTTGGCACCGCTTTGGCCAAAGCGCCGCCAAGGCGGCGCACTCCAGGGAGGCGCCCAACCTTTAACGGAAGAGACAGTCAATGAGCTTCTCGCCGGTCGGGGCTTTCGCGGCTGGTTGCGTGCGGCGCGAGTCGCGCGTGTGCTGGGACTCTTTTCGCTTTACCTCTTTCTCGATACCTACGACGTGCGGGCGGACTTCAATCGCCGCGCGGTCGCGCGACTGCGAGACCTCGCACGCCAAAAGGGACGAGCGGCGCAATTGAAGGCGTGGTTCAACACGCAACTCTACGCCGCGCTTGATCGCTTCATTCGCGTGTTGCGCTACGTGATCTTCCGCGGCGCGGAAGGCTCCGAGCGGAAACAGGCGCGACTCGAGAAGCAGGCTGTGTGGATGCGTGAGTCGCTGATCGATCTTGGTCCAACGTTCATCAAGATCGGCCAGGCGCTCGGCACGCGTGCCGATCTGTTGCCGCTGGCATACGTCAAAGAACTTGCCACGCTTCAGGACCAGGTGCCGTCGTTCCCAACGGCGGAAGCGTTTGCGATAGTCGAATCTGAACTGGGTCGCAGTGTTCATGAAGCGTATGCCGAAATCGACTCCGAACCGATCGCGGCCGCGTCACTCGGACAGGTTTATCGTGCGCGTCTGGCGACCGGTGAAGAAGTCGCGGTCAAGGTGCAGCGTCCGAATCTCGAGTCAACCATCTCGTTTGACGTGGCGATCCTGTTTCGTCTCGTGAAGCTGACTAATCGCTTCTTCCCGCGTGCGAATGAGAACGCCGATTGGGAAGGAATGCTGCGCGAGTTTCACGCCACGATTTTCGAAGAGATGGATTACGTCAAAGAAGGACGTAATGCCGACAGGTTTCGCTACAACTTCCGCACCTGGCGCGCGATTCGTGTCCCGAAGATCTACTGGTCGCACACGAACACGCGTGTGCTCACGCTCGATTTTATTCGCGGCACGAAGGTGGTTGACCTCGAGGGCCTGCGCGCGAACCGCATCTCGCCCGTTAAAGTTAACCGGCTGCTGATTCGTACGTATCTCAAGCAGCTGCTCGAAGACGGTTTCTTTCACGCCGACCCACATCCCGGCAATTTGCTCGTGATGGATAGCGGGCATCTCGCGTTCTTCGATTTCGGAATGGTCGGACGGATCACACCGAAGCTCCAGACGCAGATGATCGATTCGTTCTTCCACGTCGTTTCGCGTGACGTGAAGGGCTTGGGCCAGGACATTATCAATCTCAATTTCCTGAAGCCTGGAGTGGATCCGGAGACGGTGCGTCCGGTGGTCGAGAGTCTCTTCACGCACTATCTCAATCTCAGGCTTGGAGAAGTAAACTTCAAGGAGTTGACTTACGATCTGGCGGAAGTGATTTACGAGTATCCGTTCCGTCTGCCGTCAAACTTCACTTACATCATGCGCGCGCTGATGACGCTCGAGGGCATTGGCGTGGTGACCGATCCGGGGTTCAGTTTCTTTGAGACGGCGAAACCGTTTGCGCGGGAGTTTATGCTCAGACGTGAAGGTCGCATATTTCGGAAGCTGATCTTCGATAAACTAACTGGTCGCGAGAATGGCGAGACTCGGATCGCGTGGTCGAGGGTTTGGAAGCTGACCAAGATGGCTGCGCAGATGTATCTCGAAAAGTAGGCCACAAAAAGGCACAAAGAGCACTTAGGTTGAGCGAATCATCTGTGCTCTTTGTGCTTTTTTGTTGCCGTAAAAGAGATTTCGCGAGCGCAGGCGTGGTGCACTTTCCGGAAGAGTGGTTGAGAGGTGCCGGAGACTTCGGCTGCTTCCACAGCACGGCTCTGCTTTTCCTTTGCAGCCAGGACGAAACTGATCCCTGCCACAAACAGAATCAAAGCGATCAACTCCACTGATCGTTTCACAGGTATCTCCTGTTGGCGTGAATGCGAGAAAGCGGGACGAAGGTAGGAGAGTTAGACCAAGAAGCCGTTAAGAATCTGTTTCTTTTGTGTTGCAACGGAATAGAACAAACCAGGAGAAAAGAACAAGTCAGTAGAAGTAACAAGTCAGTAGAAAGAA
>DASVGE010000402.1:0-10092 GCA_036379695.1 Pyrinomonadaceae bacterium
CAGAGCGATCTGGTCGCTGTGGACGCAGAGGGCGGTTCGATCGTTACGGTCAAAGATGAACGTGGCAACTTTATCGGCCAGGCACTGTTTAGCGACCGTTCTCAGATAGCGCTGCGTTTTCTGACACAAAGCAACGAAGAGATCGACCGCGATTGGTGGCGGCGACAAATCACGAAAGCTGCCGGCCGCAGACACATCCCACCCGACACGAACGCTTATCGCCTCATCTACTCCGAAGGAGACTTGTTACCGTCGTTAATCGTCGATCGTTATGACGACGTGCTCGTCGTGCAAACCCTGTCGCAAGGCACTGACGCGCTCAAATCGTTACTGATCGAGATACTCGTCGAGGAATTCAAACCGCGGGCGGTGATCGAGCGCAATGATGCACGGGTGCGAGAGCTGGAAGGATTGCCACTGCTTGCCGGAACAGTTTATGGCGACGCGCCGGAAGAGTTGGAGATCCGGCAACACGGGCTTCGCTTCCAAGTCGAGCCTCTGGGCGGACAGAAAACCGGATCGTTCCTGGATCAACGCGAGAACCGCCTCGCAGCGCGCGCCGCCGCACAAACGACCAACAAAACTCAGGCACTCGATTGCTTCACGTTCAATGGCGCCTTTGCGTTGCACCTCGCCCAGGCGTGTGAAAACGTGATCGGGATCGATATCTCGGCTGACGCAGTCGCGGCTGCGGGACGAAACGCAAAGCTCAACGCTCTCGATAACGTCGAGTTTCGCGAAGCAAACGTGTTCGATGCGTTGCGCGAAATGGAAGCAGTGGGCGAACGATTCGACGTGATCGTGCTCGACCCGCCGGCGTTTGCGAAGAACCGCGCGAGTTTGAAGCCGGCGATCCGCGGTTACAAAGAGATCAACTTGCGCGCGTTGAAGTTGTTGAATGCAGGTGGGGTGCTAATCACGTGCACGTGTTCGTATCACGTTTCCGAGGAACTCTTCCTCGAGATCCTGGCCCAGGCAGCAATCGATGCGCGGCGACGAGTGCAAATCATGGAAAAGCGCATGCAGGCCACCGATCACCCGGTGCTCTCCGGCATGCCCGAGACTTATTACCTGAAGTGCGTGATTGCGAGAGTGATTTAGCCGCAGATGAAGAACAAGTCAGGAAGAGGGGCTTGCCCCCGCTCTCCCAACAGCGGGGGCAAGCCCCTCTTCCTGACTTGTTCTTTTCTGCGGCTTAAAAATTACATCCCGGGATCGTTTTCGACGACGATCCTCCCCTTGTATTCCTTACCGCCAACCGAAAGCGTCAGGTTGTAGGTGCCGGCTTCGAGTGGCAGTCCCTGCGTGAAGACGTTGCCGAAACCACCGCCGCCTCCACCACCGCCACCGCCGCCTCCAAATCCACCACCGCCCGTCGTCGGACGCGGAGGCGGGTTGCCACGCAGGTTCCACTGCACCCTGTTCAGTCCAACCTCCTTTGTGCCCACGAGATCGCGGACCACCCTGCCCGAGTAATCCGAGATCGTCAGTTTCACATCACCCGACGGAGCAGACTTCAGGTAGTAATGAATCGCCGTGCCTGGCGCCGGGTTTGTGCCGCGGAAGAGCTTTGCGGCGCCCCAGTAACGCGCGAGCCGCGGATCGTTCAACCAGATCGTTCCCGGTCTGACGTCAAACAGGTGCGCCTCGGAATCAGTCACCTTCTGCGACAACTGCTGCAACGGCGAGATGTCGTCGATGATGAAGATGCCGCGACCGTGTGTGCCGACGATCAGATCGTTCTCGCGCGGGTGGATCACGATGTCGTCGATGCGCATTGTCGGCATGCCTGACATCAACGGCTTCCATTCCCCGCCGCCATTGAGCGAAACGTAAACGCCAAACTCAGTGCCGACAAAAAGCAGGTCTTTGTTCTTCGAGTCTTCGACAACAACATTGACCGAGCCCCACTTCGGCAGATTATTGACGATCGAAGTCCACGTTGCGCCGTAGTCTTTGGTCACAAACAGGTATGGCTTCAGATCGTCGAGACGATGACCGTCAACGGCGAGATAACAAGTACCGGGATCGAAGTGCGAAGGCTCAACACGCGAGATGTGATACGTGTCGCCTATCCCCGGCACGTTCTTGGAGACGTTGGTCCAGGTGGCACCGTGATCGCGACTGACCTGAACGTTGCCGTCGTCCGTGCCGGCCCAGAGTATGCCGGGCAGTTTCGGCGATTCGGCGACAGTCACAACGTAGCCATAGCCGGTGTAACCGTCGTGTTTCGAAGCCATCGGCTTGTCGCCGGGCACACCCATGATCGGTAGCGTGCTGCGATCGATCTGTTTTGAAAGATCGCTCGTGGCCGTCCAGGTGTCGCCACGGTCCATCGATCGGAACAGCTTGTTGCCGCCGAAGTACACCACGCGCGGATTGTGTGGCGAGAGGTGGATGGGCGAGTTCCAGTAGAAGCGAAAGTTCTCATTTGCCGGCGGTGTCGGCACCACGTTCGACTGCAAATTCGCGCCGCCAAACCCACCTATTCCCTGCGCGGCTGCGAACGCAGCCAGTTGATCGGGAGTTGGTGAAGCCATCGGTGATGCGCCGGGCGAAGGACTCGCGCCGGGCGTAGCGCCGCCGCCCTGCCTGCCTCCTCCGCGAGTTCTCGGTAGGCCTCTTGGACGAATGCTGACGCTGCGACCCGTGCGCAAATCCAAACGCTGTACGGCGCCGCCCTGAGACTCGGCATAGACAATGTTGTGGTCCGTCGGATCGATCTGCGTGTAGAATCCATCGCCGCCGCCGACACGGTACCAGTCAGCATTGGTAATGCCGTTTATACTTCGGGTCTGACTTGGACCACCCCACGACCCGTTGTCCTGCAAACCACCGTAAACGTAATACGGCTTACGCATATCGACTCCGATGGCGTAGAACTGCGCGGCTGGAATCGTGTTGACGAACTCCCACGTCTCGCCCTGGTCGTAACTGACGTTCAAGCCGCCGTCGTTGCCGATGAGCAGGTGATCGCTGTTGGCGGGGTTGATCCAGATCGCGTGGTTGTCGCTATGCGCGATACCCGCCTGAAGCGATTTGAACGTCTTGCCGCCGTCGGTCGATTTACTGAAATTCAACCCGCCGACGTAAACGTAATCAGGATTCTTCGGATCGACGCGAATCTGGCTGTAGTACATCGGCCGGTTGTTCTCATTACTGACGACGCGCCACGTTTTTCCTTTGTCGTCCGAACGCCACACGCCGGATTTCTTCGGATCCACCGGAGTTGGTGTCGGTGAAGCGGCAGGGCTGGCGGTTGGCGATGCCGACGGCGAAGGGCTCGGGCTCGGCGCCGGACCACCAAACGTTGGTTCCTCACCACCGGTGCCGACACTTGCGCCGACTTCCATCTGTGCATAAACGACGTTTGGATTGGAACGCGAGACGTCGAGTCCGATGCGCCCCAACAATCCTTCCGGGAGGCCGCCACCCTCGAGCTTCTTCCACGTCTTACCGGCGTCAACCGTCTTCCAGATTCCGCTGCCTGGTCCTCCACCGTTGAAACCGAAGTTCGTGCGGCGACGTTGATAGGAAGCGGCGTAAAGGATCTTGTTGTCGGAGGCGTCCATCACGATGTCGGTGAAGCCGGTGTCATCGTCGATGAACTTCACGTTGGTCCAGGTCTTACCGCCGTCCGTTGTTTTGTAGACGCCGCGTTCCTTGTTTGGCCCAAAGAGATGGCCCAGCACGGCTACGTAGACGATGTTTGGATCTTTCGGATCGATAACGATGCGCGCGATTGTCTGCGAATCTTCGAGCCCCATCTTTGTGAACGTCTTTCCGGCGTCGACTGATTTGTAAATGCCGTCGCCGAAACTCGAGCTCTGGCGATTGTTCGGCTCGCCCGTGCCCACCCAAACGATGTTTGGATCGGAAGGCGCAACCGCGACGTCGCCGACTGAGTGTGTGCCGTACGTGTCGAAGATGGGTTGGAAGGTGGTGCCGTTGTTGGTCGACTTCCAAACGCCGTTGGTCGCGAACGCAACATAGATGATGTAGGGGTTCTGTTCGGCGACTGCGATGTCGTCGATGCGCCCGCCCATGCTCGCGGGACCGATACTGCGCCAGACAAAACGCTTCAGCATGGGATCGGTGGACCAGTTGATGGGAGTTGGAGTCGGGCTGGGACTGGGACTCGGTCGCGGGCTCTGCGCCGGTGCTGCAGTGGGAGCTGTTTGAGACGGGGTTTGGTTCTGTGAGTGAACGGTTACGGTGGCAAACGCTAAAGCACTGACAACCACAATCAGCAGGCCAAGATCGTAAACGGAGTGCGACCGGTCTTTCATGCGAAAGTGTCCTTTCAACTTTGATTGTTGGATAGAACCGTTAGAAATGGCTAGATTGACCTGCGGAATATGCCACAAAGAGGCACAAAATAAAAGAGCCACAAAAAGGCACATAGGGCACAAAATATTTTCTCTTTATTTTTTGTGCCTTATGTGCCCTTTTGTGGCTTGATCTTTTTGTGCTTCTTTGTGGCTCAGCCCTGCCAAACGCCGTCGCGAGCGCCGTCGGCTAAACGTTTTGCATCAGGCAGGGCTTCAAGCGCGCGGAGCACTTGCGTATCGCTGTCGAGCAACACGCGCGCGCCGGCGTCATTTGAAAACGCGGCGGTGATGATCTCCTGCCGTAATCGCAGCTTGGCAAAGTCCAACTCTTCATCGACCTGGGCGGGCTGGATCTGAAATTCAGGCTTCGTGCGCACGAAGTTGCGGAAAGCCTCGAGCACGCGCTCCGAGATCGGGAAGTCCGTCGGCTTGACGTTCTTGCCGTACTGGACTTTCTCTACTCGATAAGTTTCGAGACCCGGAACGATGCCCGCCGCCAGGTGTCGCGTAAAGTGAAACGCGGCTTCTGCGATACGTGCACGGCCAGGGGTGAAGGCAGGTTCCTTAATCTCGATGTCCGGAGTGATTCCGCCACCACCATAAAACACTCGACCGACTGCGGTTTGCACTGCCGGACCGGTGTGTGGGTGTGGTGTTGGGGAAGCCAGCGCCAGTGGCGATTCAAGATTGCGCGACGTGTTGGAGTTGTTCGGCGCCTGCGATTGGTTCTCGGTCGCGTCGTGTCGTGTGTAGTAATCGTAAAGCGAGCCGCTCGAGTAGTCGCGTTGCAGTGAACGTCCGTATGGGGTGTAGTAACGCGCGGTAGTGAGCGTAAGGCCGGTATTGAAAGGCAACTGGAAAATGCGTTGCACCAGGCCCTTGCCAAAACTCGTTTCGCCGACGATTAGACCACGCCCATGATCCTGGATCGCGCCCGCCACGATCTCCGACGCTGAGGCGCTGTTGCGATTAATCAGTACTACCAGCGGAATGGTGGACGGATCGGGGCCGGTCGATTTGTAGACTATGGGATCGCTGTATTCAGTGCGACCTTTGACGGAAACGACGACTACGCCGCGGGGCAGAAACTCACTGGCCACATCGATCGCTTGATCGAGAAGGCCGCCGGGATTGCCGCGCAGGTCAAGAATGAGCTGGCGCATTCCCTGCTCTTCGAGCCGCTTCATCGCTTTTGATAGCTCGTCGTCGCTGGATCTCTGAAAGCCTCCGGTTAAACCGATGTAACCGGTGCCGGGCCGGATCATGTAAGAGTTGCGAATCGTGGGCAGCGGCACTCCGGCGCGAACAATCGTGAAATACAGCGGCGCTTCGGAACCGGCGCGTTCGACTTTCAACGTAACTGGCTCACCCAGCGCGCCACGCACGTTCTTCGAAACCTGCTCGCTGCTCCAATCACGCGCGTTCTTTCCGTCGACTTCGAGAATGCGATCGCCGTAACGCAAGCCGAGTTTCGCGGCAGGTGTGTCTTCAACTGCCGACTGGATGTAGACGCCGTCGTTATGTCGAACGATGGTTACGCCAATGCCGTAGAAGCGCGAATCCTGGTCCTCTTTCAGCTTCTTGAACTCGCTGTAGGGAAAGTAAGCCGAATGCGGATCGAGCGTGGAGAGCATGCCCTGGATAGCCGCCTGGGTCGCTTTTTCGTGATCGATGTCGCCTGAATAATTGCCAGTAATAGTGGAGACCGCTTCGTTGTAATCTTTTTCGATCTCGTCTGCGACGCGGTAAGAGTTCGCGCTATTCGCGGTAGTGAAACTGCCGAGTCGCCGGTCGCTGCCAATCGTGCCGCCGAAGATGGCGGCTACCAGAATCACGGCCGCCGCGGTGATGGCGACCCTCTTGTCCATCCACGATTCCTTGTATGGCGCTGAGGGAGATTCCTTGAATTGGCGGGCGACTTCCATTGCCAAAATATACCACGTGCCTGTGATATATTGCGATTAGGTTCATGTCCGCATCTCTTTCGGTCATTATTCCCGCTTACAACGAGGCTGCCCGGCTGGGAAAAACTGTTCGGGCAGTTGTGGATTACCTGCGCCAACACTCGCCGGAAGCGGAAGTAATCGTGGTTGACGATGGCTCATCGGACGACACCGCCGACATCGCGCGGCAGGCTTTCGCGGATGCCGGAGACTTGCGCACTTCGGTCATCAGTTACCAATCAAACCTCGGAAAAGGCCGGGCGGTCAGGCTTGGATTGCTCGCCGCGCGCGGAGACGTGACGTTGTTTTCTGACGCCGACCTCTCGACCCCGATCGCCGAGGCGCCAAAACTTGTCGATCCGATCGTGAACGGGCAGTACGACGTGACGTTTGGTTCGCGTGCTTTGAATCGTCAGTTAATCGGAGTGCATCAATCGTGGCGCCGAGAACAGGGTGGACGTATTTTCAATCTCGTCGTTCGTGTCGCTACGGGAATGCCTTTCTGGGACACGCAGTGTGGTTTCAAAGCTTTCCGCATGAGCGTCTGCCGGCCGCTGATTCAAGCGGCGACGATCGATCGGTTTGGCTTTGATGTGGAGCTGCTCTATCTCGCTTTTCGTGCGGGCTTGAATCTGAAAGAAGTTCCCGTGCGATGGGACCACAACGAAGGCAGCAAGGTGAGCGTGATGAGCGACAGTTTCAAGATGGTTAATGAAGTGGCGCTGATCCGGCAGCAGGCACGGCGGGGTGTTTATGACGCGGCCATTCGCGCGGTGCATGACCTGAGAAAAAATGAATCTTTTTGATAGGACCCGGAAGACCTGCAGGACCTATAATTGAGAGCCATGACAGCTCGTCTTAACGTCAACATCGATCACGTCGCTACAGTGCGCCAGGCGCGGCGCGCGCCGGAGCCAAGCCTGGTGGCAGCAGCGATGGCGTGTGAGCAAGCCGGCGCGGATGGAATCACGGTCCACCTGCGCGGCGACCGGCGTCACATTCAGGATCTCGATGTCGAACTGTTGCGCAAGTCAGTGACGACGTATCTCAATCTCGAGATGTCTGCTACCGAGGAGATGCTGAACATCGCGATTGAAGCAAAACCGGATGCCGTCTCGCTGGTCGCGGAGAAACCGAACGAGATAACAACCGAAGGCGGGCTCGACGTCAAAACAAACCTTGCCGTAGTGCGCTCGACGGTAATGAGCATCCGGCAAGCGAGCATCCTGGCGAGTCTGTTTATCGATCCCGATCCGCATCAGATTGAAGCCGCACGAGAGGTGGGCGCGCAGCAGGTGGAGTTGTGTACCGCGGCCTATGCAGAAGCGACACTCGGCGCACGCGGCATTCACGGCGAAGGAGCCGCTCACGCCGCACACGAATTACGAAGATTGAGAGAAGCTGCCGAACTGGCGACGCAGTATGGCCTGAACGTCGCCGCCGGCCACGGGCTCACTTATCGCAACGTCGGTGCGGTCGCAGAGATCAAGCAGATCACCGAATTCAACATCGGCCACAACATTGTTGCGCGAGCGATATTCGTGGGGCTTGAGAATGCGGTGCGTGAGATGCGCGCCGCGATAAGAAGCACAAAATAAGCTTAGCCACAAAAAGGCACAAAAAGCACAAAATGAATCAGGAAAAACTTTTGTGCTTTTTGTGCCTTTTTGTGGCTAATCTTTTCTTGTGCTTCTTTGTGGCCTACCTTCCAGAAGCGAGTTGGAGGCGCACCAGGGAGCGATCCAGCTTGGTCTTGGTGGCTTCGAGTTCCTCTTCCGATCCGGTCCAGGCGCTGAGTTGCTTTTCGAGCTTGTCGCGTGAGAGCTTCGCGCGGGCCGCGTCGATCTCTTCCGGCAGCTCCGCGATATGGGCGAGCACCGAGACGTGATCGTCCCGCACCTCAACGAAGCCACCCGAAACGTGCAAGGAATAACTCTTCCCCTCCTGCACGTATGTCAACACGCCTGTTTGGAGTTGCGAGATCAACGGCGTGTGGCCGGGCAGGATTCCCAACTCACCACCCAAACCCGGCACCGTCACCATGTCAACCGGCTCAGCCAGAACGCGTCGCTCCGGCGTCACGACTTCGAGTTGAATCTTTTCCGCCATAGCGCCTACTGAGCGATCGTCTTCGCCTTCTCGATTGCTTCTTCAATTGTGCCAACCATGTAGAACGCCTGTTCCGGAAGATCGTCGTGCTTGCCGTCAACCAGATCGCGGAAACTGCGCACAGTGTCTTCGAGTTTGACGTACTTGCCTTCGAGTCCGGTGAACTGAGCGGCCACGAAGAACGGCTGCGAGAAGAATCGCTGAATCTTGCGCGCGCGCGAAACGATCAGCTTGTCTTCGTCAGACAATTCGTCGAGACCGAGGATAGCGATGATGTCCTGAAGATCCTTGTAACGCTGCAACACGCGCTTCACGTCCTGAGCAGTGTCGTAGTGCTCCTTACCGATGATGCGCGGATCGAGAATGCGCGACGACGAAGCCAGCGGATCGACCGCGGGATAGATACCCAACTCCACGATCTGTCGCGAGAGCGCGGTGACCGCGTCGAGGTGCGCGAACGTGGTGGCGGGCGCCGGATCGGTGTAGTCGTCAGCAGGCACGTAAACCGCCTGAATCGACGTGACTGAACCAGTCTTGGTCGAGGTGATGCGCTCCTGCATTTCGCCCATCTCGGTGGCGAGGTTCGGTTGATATCCCACCGCCGAAGGCATGCGACCCAGCAGTGCCGACACTTCAGAACCCGCCTGCGTGAAGCGGAAGATGTTGTCGATAAACAGCAGCACGTCGAGACCTTGATCGCGGAAGTACTCGGCGACCGTCAGCCCCGAAAGAGCGACCCGCAGACGCGCTCCGGGCGGCTCCGTCATCTGTCCGTAGATAAGCGCCACCTTCGACTGTCCGATGGCATTCATGTCGACCTTGGAAAGATCGAATTTGCCAGTGTCGTGGAAAGCCTTATTAAACTCGTCGCCAAACTGGATAACCTGCGACTCGACCATTTCGCGCAGCAGGTCGTTTCCTTCGCGCGTGCGCTCGCCGACGCCCGCAAACACCGAGAAGCCGGAACGCGCCTTCGCGATGTTGTTGATCAACTCCATCACGATAACCGTCTTGCCGACGCCCGCGCCGCCGAACAACCCGATCTTTCCACCGCGCAGGAACGGCTGGATCAGGTCGATAACCTTGATGCCGGTTTCGAACATCTGCAGCTCGGTCGACTGTTCTTCAAACGTGGGCGCGTGGCGATGAATGGGATAGCGCTTGTCGTGCTTCACCGGGCCGAGCGTATCGACCGGTTCGCCAATAACGTTGAGCACGCGGCCGAGTGTTCCCTCGCCCACAGGCATCGTGATCGGACCGCCCGTGTCGATGGCTTTCATACCGCGCACCATGCCGTCGGTCGGCGTCATCGAAACGGTGCGCACGCGGCCTTCGCCGAGGTGTTGCTGCACTTCCGCGATAACGTCGATCGGAGTCGGCACGTCGAAACCTTCGGAGACGACGCGCAATGCCTGGTAGATTGGCGGGAGATAAGTCCCGTCAAACTCAACGTCGAGCACGGGGCCGATAATCTGTACGACTTTACCGACGTGGTGACCGTCGGCGCTCAAGTTTCCATTAGGCGTAGCCATACTGTCTGTGAACTCCTCTTTCGACCTATAAGGGCGAACAAAACTGGCAGGATTAAAAGCCAGACAAGATAACACAGCCAATCAACTCCAGCAAAATTAGCCACAGATAAACACGGATGACACAGATCGTGAATCAGATCCGTGTTTATCTGTGGCTCCAATCTTCCTGAAACCTTA
>DASVGE010000403.1:0-12044 GCA_036379695.1 Pyrinomonadaceae bacterium
GGCCAGGTGCTGGACGAGTTGGGCGGCGCGATAGTTGGTGCGAACGTGACGGTGATCGACGGCAAGGGCGTGGAAAAGTCAGTGGTCACGAACGAGGCGGGTACTTACACTATCAACGGCCTCGCACCCGGCAAGTACACCGTGCGCGTAATCAACGCCGGCTTCGCCATGTCAGAAACTCCTGACGTCGAAGTCACCAGCGGGAAAGCACAGACATTCGACATCACTCTGAAAGTCGCGATCGAAGAACAAAAAGTAACGATTGCTACGGACAATCGTGAGTTGAGCACTGAACCCGAAAACAACGCCGGCGCCATCGTGCTGAAAGGCGAGGATATCGACGCACTCCCGGACGATCCGGACGATCTCGCGGCAGCGTTGCAAGCGTTGGCCGGTCCTTCGGCTGGTCCAAACGGCGGACAGATCTTCGTCGATGGTTTCACAGGCGGTCGCCTGCCGCCGCGCGCATCGATCCGTGAGATTCGCATCAATCAGAATCCTTTCTCAGCGGAATACGATCGTCTTGGCTTTGGTCGCGTCGAGATTTTGACGCGTCCCGGCACCGAGCGTTTTCGCGGACAGGTTTCACTCAACTTCAACGACGAAGCTCTCAACTCACGCAACCCATTTTCGGAGTCAGCGACACGTCCGGCGCTGCAAACACGACAGTATGGTGGCAACTTCGGTGGTCCACTCGCGAAGGGAAAAGCTTCATTCTTTGTCGATTTCGATAAACGGGATATCGACGACGCCGCCCTGGTCGTCGCCCAGGTGCTGGATGCGAATAACAATATCGTCGATTTCACTGCCACGGCTCCGATTCCGAGCCGCCGCACGTCTTTCAGCCCCAGAATCGATTACGCGATCAACCCGAACCACACGCTCATCGCGCGTTACAACTACACGAAGAACACCCGCATCACCGGCGTCGGCGGGTTTCAACTGCCTTCCCGCGCATATGACACCGAGCAAAACGAGCAGAGTATTCAGTTAACCGAAACCGCGATCATCAACAAGACCATCGTCAACGAAACGCGCTTCCAGTTTGAACACAACAAGAACTCGCAGTTTGCCGATAACTCCATTCCCACTCTCGAGGTGCAGGAGGCCTTCACCGGCGGCGGCGCTCAGGTGGGCCAGTCAAACACTGTGGAAAAAGAATGGGAGTTGACCAATAACACTTCGTTTACGAAGGGTAATCACTCTTTCAAGGTTGGCGCGCGCGTCCGGTCGATTCATGTCGACCAATTCTCGCCACAAAACTTCGGCGGCACTTACACTTTCTTTGGCGGCGGCTTTGGACCAAAGCTTAACGCTAACGACGAAGTGATCGCGGGTGAAACTCGAATCTCGAGCATCGAGCGGTATCGTCGCACGGAAGTCTTCCTGGACCGGGGATTGAGTGGCGCGGCAATACGACTGCTCGGCGGTGGCGCGAGCCAGTTTCGTATCTCCGCCGGAAATCCGGAAACAAAAGTGAGCCAGTGGGACTTCGGTGGCTACGTCCAGGACGACTGGAAACTGCGTCCTAACTTCACGCTGAGTCTTGGCCTGCGTTACGAGAACCAGAAAAACATCGACAGCAATTTCAACTTCGGACCGCGGGTCGGTTTCGCATGGTCGCTCGGCGGGCAACAACCGAAGACCGTGATCCGCGGCGGCTACGGAGTTTTTTACGAGCGCGTCAACGAAAGCTTGACGATGACGGCACTGCGGTTGAATGGCGTCAATCAGCAACAGTTCACGGTGCAAAATCCCGATTTCTTCCCGCTGATTCCGACCGAGGACCAACTGCTTCAATTCGCGGTGCCCGGTTCGGTTTACCGCCTGGCTGAGGGACTACAAGCGCCGTACACGCTTCAGGGCGTGTTTAGTGTCGAGCGGCAGTTGCCAGGTAATCTGACGGTTGCGGCCAGCTACATCAATATCCGCACGTTGCACGTGTTGCGCACGAGACCACTGAATGCGCCGTTGCCCGGCACTTTCATTCCGGGCGTGCCGGAGAGTGGTGTGAGGCCGCTGGACTGTGCCGATTTCATTCCACCGGACATCAATCCTTCGACGCGTTGCAACATCTTCCAGTATGAGTCGAGCGGTCGTTACAACCAGAACCAGTTCATCGTTAACGTCAACAGCAGGTTCCATCGCAACGTTACGCTTACGTCTTATTACGTCTTAGGCAAAGGCGAGAGCGATACGGACGGCACCGGAAATCTTCCTGCTAATCCGTACGACCTGAGCACGGAGTATGGACGATCGAATGGCGACACCAGGCATCGCTTTGTGGTGATGGGGACCTTCCGCGCGCCGTGGGACATCACGTTGAATCCGTTCATCATCGTGCAGTCGGGTCGTCCTTTTAATATCACGCTCGGGCGCGATCTCAACGGCGACACGCTCAACACCGAACGTCCGGCTTTCGCTCCAGTTGGCGCGGATTGTTCGGACGAAGTCAACTTCAGGTGCACGCCGTACGGGAATTTCAAACTGACGTTAGCGCCGGGCGACGTGATGATTCCGCGCAACTTCGGCAATGGACCATCATCGACGAACGTTAACCTGCGCATCAGCAAGACGTGGAGCTTCGGATCAGAACGTGGCAGCGCCAATGCCAACCAGCAGGATGGCCGGCGCGACGGTGGTCAACGCAATACGACCATGATGGGTGGCATGGCCGGTGGACGCCCAAGTGGTCCCGGTGGTCCTCGTGGCGGTTTTGGTGGACCTGACCGTGGTGGTTTCGGTGGCGGCGGCGGTGGAAACGGCCGCTATAACCTGACCTTCTCAGTAAATTTCCAGAACATTCTGAACCACCCGAATTTCGCTAATCCGGTGGGCAATCTCGGATCGGAGTTGTTTGGACAATCAACATCGACTGCCGGCTTCGGAGGCTTTGGTTTCGGCAACCCGGCCTACAACCGCAAGATCGACGCACAGATCCGGTTCAGCTTCTAAGAAAATTAGCCACGGATTTACACGGACTTCATACACGGATTTTGTTTTATCTGTGTATGAAATCCGTGTTTATCCATGGCTGATTTACGGTGCGTTGGTGCCGTCGATCGAGGGTCGGAGTTCGCCCACAAACTGATCCGAATTCCTGATGCTCGACAGCACGATCTTGATCGCCTCATCCGGAAAACCTGACTCGAGCGTAAACGTGTAGCCGGTAAAAACATCCCCGGTATCATCAGCGCCCCAGAACAGAAACGTCGACTCATTCAACTGCACCAGCTTGCGCAGCAGTTGCGTGCTGTTCCGAACTTTATCGATGTTGATGTAGCCGCCTTTGTAGTGCGGAAAGATGCGGAAGCCGATCGTGTCTTTCGAAGTGACCGTGATCACGATCTCCATCGACTCCGCATTCGTGAGTCCTTCTTTCATCGTCCCGGTAAAAACATACTGCGACTTCGAACTCGGCTGAAAGCTTACCTTGATCTCGGGACCGACTCGCTGCAACAGCGCGCTGAGTCGTGTTCGCGTTTTTTCTCTTGCCTCGTTTGTTTCGCTTGCAGGCTCTTGAGCGACAACTGCCTGCGCCGCTACCAGGATTGCGAAAAGCGGTAAGAAACGAATGATGCGGGGAAACTTCATCTGGGGACTTCTCCTTTGGGTTCGTACCTGATCCTGTTTCGCCTTGTAAGTGAAGTGCAGCACAAAGTCAATACTTTGGAGTATGATTCCGCGAATAAAGCTACCAGTCAGATGAATTCATTTATCCAGCGATGCATCGCGCCTGATTGTCAGGCCGAATACGAAATTGACGAGCGGCTTTACGTGTGTTCGCGCTGTGGTGGATTGCTTGATGTAGTCTCGCGAGACACGGCGGTTGATGTTGCTTCGCTACGCGGGCTTTGGCGCGAGCGAAAGACGTCGCTTGATGTTCGCGATCGCAGTGGTGTTTGGCGTTTTCGAGAATTCCTGCCGTTTGCGGAGGATGTGGAAGTCGTGTCGTTGGGTGAAGGAAACACGCCGCTCTATGAAGCGCCGCGATCTGCTGATTACTGCCGCCTGTCGCATTTGCGGCTCAAGCACCAGGGTTGCAATCCGACCGGATCTTTCAAGGACACGGGGATGACTGTGGCCGTGACGCAGGCTCGCAAACTCGGCGCGCAGTTCGTTGCGTGCGCCAGCACTGGAAACACGGCGGCGAGTCTGGCGGCGTATGCGGCGCGCGCCGAGCTGCCTTGCGCGATCATCGTTCCCGGCGGTCAGGTGAGCCATGCAAAGTTGGCACAGGCGCTGGACTACGGCGCGAAAGTGCTGGAGGTTGAGGGCAACTTCGACTCGTGTATGAACGTGATTCGCGAGCTTTCCGAAGATGGATCGGTTTACCTCGTCAACTCGATCAATCCGTTTCGTATTGAGGGGCAGAAGACGGTGGCGTTTGAGCTTGCAGAGCAGCTCGAGTGGCGCGTTCCCGATCATCTGGTGATGCCGGGCGGGAACCTCGGGAATAGTTCTGCCTTTGGCAAAGGCTTTCGCGAGCTATTTCAGAACGGGTTCATATACCGCCTGCCGAAGATCACAGTGGTGCAAGCCGCGGGCGCTGCGCCGTTTGCGCGCTTCTATCGTGAGAGCAATACCTTTGTGAACGAGGAACATCCACAAACGCTGGCGTCGGCGATCAAGATCGGCGCGCCGGTTTCGTGGTCAAAAGCGTGGCGGGCAGTAAGTGAGACGGGAGGTCAGGTAATCACTGTAACCGAGCAGGAGATTGCTGACGCGAAAGCTGTGATTGGCCGCGATGGCATCGGCTGCGAACCGGCATCCGCGACAACCGTAGCGGGAATTCGCAAGCTTGTTCATGATGGTGCGATCAAAGAACACGACACGGTCGTCGCCGTCCTAACCGGCCATGTATTGAAAGACACCGACTACGTAATGAAATACCACAGCCAATCGTTAATCGCGCCCGACGGCGAGCGTCTCACGAGCAATTTCGGCAACACCCCGATCACGGTAGATCCGGATTCAATCCGTAAAATCCGCGGCAAACTCTTCCAATGAAATTCGAAGTTCACGTTCCTGCGTCGACGTCTAATCTTGGCCCAGGCTTTGATTGCTTTGGTTTAGCACTGAAGTTGTACCTGACGGTGCGCGCAGAAACGATGCCGGGCGTGGCGGAGCAATGCACCGTCACTACCACCGGAGCGAAAGAGAACGAGGCCCTGCCTCGCAACGCAGTCAATCTCATCTATCGCGCGATGTCGTTTGCGGCGCAGCGTGAAGGAAGTTCGTTACCGCCGGTCGAGTTGTTGGTCCACAACGAAATACCGCTCGCCAGCGGGCTTGGCAGCAGCGCCGCCGCAATCGTCGCCGGAATCAAGCTCGGCGGACTCATCACCGGCAAGCAAATCTCAGATCAATCCATTCAAAACTACGCCACCGAATTCGAGGGTCATCCTGATAACGTCGCCGCTTCGCTGTACGGCGGTTTTCTGGCGAGTTCTGTTGCCAGCGACGGAACCGTCGTGTCAGCAAAATTCTCGTGGCCGGCGGAGATTCGCGCAGTCGTCGTATCGCCACATTCACAACTGCCAACACACGTCGCGCGCGCCGCATTGCCTCGAACCGTTAGCCGCCACGACGCCGTGTACAACCTGCAAAGAAGTGCCCTCTTCACCGCCGCTCTCGCGCAGCAACGTTACGAACTGTTTTGGGAAGCAATGCGCGATCGTTTGCACCAGCCGTATCGAGAATCACTTGTGCCCGGTCTGGCTGAAGCCCTCGCGCTGCCGCGAATGCAGGGTTTATTAGGTCTCGCATTGAGCGGCGCTGGTCCGAGTATCGTCGCCCTTGTCGACGACAATGAGGAAGCGATTGGCGCACGTATCGCGAGTTGTTTCCAAGCGCGCGGTATCGAATCGACAGTCAGGCTGCTTGACGTGGATAACGAAGGTTGTCGCGTGTCTAACTAAATATCTTCACCACACGAAACACCGGATAACTCACCGCCAACAACACCAGCGCATAAACGCTATTGTCCGTATCAACCCAGATCGCGCCCGCGAGGAACAGCACGGATCCGATCAACGCCAGCGCCGGTGTCACTGGATAGCCCCAGGCCCGATACGGCCGCGGTGTGTCCGGTTCGCGGTGTCGCAAAACGAAGAGTGAAATAAAGGAGAGGATGTAGTTGGCCACGAAGAAAAACGCCAGCACCGTGATGACGCGTTCGAATCTCTGTCCGAATATGATGAACAGCAGTGCCACCGCCGCGCTCAGAAAAAGCGAGACGCTCGGCGTGCCGCCTTCGTTAACTACGGCTGCTCGCCTGCTGAATAGTCCATCGCGACTCATTGCGAAAATAACGCGCGTCGCCATCAAGTGCAGAGCGTTGATGCCACTCAGCATCGATGCGATAGTCAGGCAACGAAAGATCGTGTCGCCATATACGCCGAAGATCACATTTGCTGCTTCACCAGCGGCGAACTCCTTGCCGGCGATTTGAGTTATCGGCAACACGTACAGCAAAGCGACGTTAACGAGCAAGTAGATCGCCATGATTGTCAGAACGCCGGCTAACAACGAGCGCGGTATGTCGCGGCCCGGGTGCTTCACCTCTTCGGAAAAATAGATCACGCCGGCCCAACCGTCGTAGGTGTAGATCGCAGCCTGAAGAGAAAAGATGATGGCTGTGAGCGTTGCGGTGGAAGTTGCGTGAGTTTCAGAACTTGTTAACGAGCCGTTCCCGCCGAAGATGAATGCCGCAACGATTAACGCGAGGAAGGCCAGCGCCTTGAGTAGGCTGGTGAGGTTTTGAATGTTGCTGCCCCAAACAATTCCACGCCATTGCAGCAGCGCGAAAACGATTGCCACTGCGGCGGCTGTTGCTGTGGCCTTTCCATTTAGTGCAGGTATCAGCGCACCGCTAAACGTGCCAATCACGAGTGCTACAGCGGCGGTCGAGCCGCATGAAGAGATCCAATCACTCCAGCCGACGATAAAGCCCGCGTATTCGCCCAGTGCATAACGTGAAAAGACGTATTGACCGCCGGAGCGCGGAATCATCGTGCCGAGTTCGGCAAGGGAGATCGCACCGAGCAGTGCGTAAAGTCCTGCCGCGAGCCAGACGAGCAGGAATGGGACCGGCGCAGGTAACTGTTCCGCGATCTGTCCCGGCGCGCGAAAGATTCCGGCGCCAATGGTGTTGCCAATGATGACCGCGAGCCCGAACCCCACTCCGAGCACGCGCAGCAGATGGCCGTGAGTCTTCATTTGATTCCCTGGAGTGCGGTGACTTGGCACCGCTTTCCCCTAAGTCTCGCGAAACAAGGCCAAAGCGGTGCCAAGGCACCGCACTCGAAGGAGACGCTCGCTCAGGCAGCGCTTACGTCGGCGTGCAGCAGGCGATGGAACAGATGCTCGCCGGCTTCGCGTCTGACTGAGAGGCGGCCGGTGTTGTACGCGCGTGAGTTTAGACCACGCTGCACTGACTTGCAGATCGCGACGTCTTCGTCCTGTATGCGCTGGCCGACTTCCACGCTCGCGAGGTTCTGGCGGCGCGCGTGCTCGCTGACCACGTCCGGAAAGTAGAAATCGAAGATGACCTCGGTTTGGTCCACGCCGCGAGGAACCACCAGGTTTGTGTCCATCACGCCGTCGTACCAGTTGAACATGAAGTTGGGATAGATCCAGTAATAGAGTGCGCGATCGCCTTTCCTGACCGCGCCGGTTTGCGCCTCTGCGCCCTCGCTGACGATCGGACTCCACTGCAAGCAATGGTGCACGCCGTTTTCGATTGTGTAGTTGCTGTAGTCAAGCACGCTGTCGAGACCTTTGTGCAGGTAAGGCACGTGGTAACCGCCGTCGAGATAGTTATCGACAAACACTTTCCAGTTGCAATCAAAGTGGTAGTGACGGCGTTCGAACCAGTGAAGATCGTCGAGCTGAAGCGCGCTCGTTTGCGCCATTAACTCTGCGCCCAGGAAGTCGCTCAACGAGATCGCCGGATCGCGATCGACTTTGACGAAGATCCAGTTTTCCCATTCGCTCAATTCGAGCGGGACGAGCCCGTTCGTCGCACGCTCGAAATCGCAAACACCGGAGAAATCCGGCGTTCCTTTCAACTCACCTTCGAGCGAGTAAGTCCAGCCGTGATACGGGCAGCGCAGTTGCGCAGCTTTGCCTGCGGGTTCGGTCATCACAGCCGCGGCATGATGGCGGCAAACGTTGAAGAACCCGCGCAGTACCTTGTCGTTTCCACGCACGATCACGATCGGCTCACCGGCAATGTCACCCGTTACATACTGACCGGGCTCGGTTACCTGATCGCGTCTTGCCGCGAGTTGCCATGAACGCGCAAAGACTGTTTTGAGCTCGAGTTGGTAGAAGTCTTTATTGGTGTACCAGGAGGAAGGAATCGTCGCAGCGCGGTCGAGAGGAAGCTTTGGATCGTACTGATCGACAATCTCCTTTAGCTCGGCATTCATGATTATGTGATCGGTGTTGCTGTCTTGCGCTTGGGATTGAAGAACGGCGTCTTCACGACGGTGGCGCGTACGTGATGCCTGACCGCTTCGACCGTGATCTCGAACTGCAAGCGTGTTCCCGGTCGCGTGTATCCGCGGTTGATAGTAGCGAGAGCGATCATCCGCTTCATTGTTGGCGACCACGTTGTCGTCGTCGCCTTGCCGACCTGAATGCCTTCCTTGAACACCGGCACGGCGACGCGCGACGCCATTGCTGAAACCGCCGGCGGCAGTCCGACTGCTTCGTACAGACTCTCAACCTGTGGCCAGTCGATCTCGAGACCGACAATCTCACGTGCCGGGCCGCGTTTCTGTTCTTCGATGAGCGCCGCCTGACCGACGAACCGGTTCTTGTCGAGATTGACGAGGCGCCCGAGACCCATCTCATAGGGTGTGTATCGCTGCTCGTCAACCAATGCCTTTTTGCTGCTGTTGAAATCGACGTCGATCAGCAGCAAGCCTGCTTCGACTCTAGCGACGTCGAGCGCGAGCATGCCCGCAGGATGAATATCAAAGGCGCGCCCGACGTCCATCAACGCGTCCCACACCTGGATAGCTTTGTCCGACGCGATCCAGATCTCGTACCCGAGATCGCCCGTGTAACCGGTGCGCGAAATCTCGACCGGCACGCCTGCGATACTGCCTTTCGTCACTCGGAAATATTTCAGGTTTGCGATGTCGGCGTCCTGCACGAGACTTTTGAGGAGTCGTCCTGACGTTGGTCCCTGTAAGGCAAGTGCGGAAACGCTTTCGGAAATGTCCTCGATCTGCACCTCCATGCCGGCGGCGTTCTGAGTAAACCAGCGCAGGCTCGGATCTGCGGCGGTCCAGCGATAAGTGTTCTCCTCGAGACGAGAAACAGTGCCGTCGTCGATCACCTTACCGCGCTCGTCACACCACGGCGTATAGACCACCTGACCGACCGACACCTTACGCATGTCGCGGGTGATAATGCGATCGACAAGCCGCGTCGCATCTTTTCCAGTGAGCCGGTATTTAAACAGCGGCGAAATATCAATCAACGCCGCGGCATTGCGAATCGCGTTGTACTCGTGTTCGTGATGCGGTTCATAAGAACTAACCGCATAGTAACCAGACCACTCCCGATAGCTAAGACTCTCGCAGAGCGGGAACGTCCGTTCGTGAAAAGCAGTTCCGATAGGCATGTAAGTGGTTTATCAAGACCCTAGCTTGAAAATGAATCGAACTCGTCCTCTTCGCTGGATTCTTCGATCGTTTCGCCGACTAACTCGCGCCAGGCGTTCATCACCTCTTCCGAAACGCCGAGTGATTTCAGCGAACTCTCGACCGGACCTGTTTCCTTCTTTAATTCCGGAAACGCAAAAAACAGCATCGCTATATCACGCCTGTCTAAAAACGATTTCGCCTTGCCTTTACGCATGTGATACGAGGCGACCTTCAATGCGATGAGTTCCGCTGGTGAGACGACGAGAACTTCTTCAACGCGTTGCGATGCCGGCAGTTTCGTCACAGGTCGCAGATCCACGAGGTGCCGGTTACCCTCTTTCCGAAGCTGAAACACACGATATCCCTTACCACCGCCAATAACACGCACGCGCACCGCAATCCTGAAGCGTTCACTCAGGTACTCACGCACTTCTTCGGCCAGTTCAGCGGCTCGCGGAGACATCAGATCGATATCCTGCGTCATACGCGGCTCAGACACGTAGGCGTTCACGGCGGTCGCACCAAACACAACTACGTCGGTGCGCCCGCGCAGAAACTCGAGCACAGCCTCGTGAACTGTAGCCAACGGCAACGGCTCGCGCATGGCAAACTCCTGGAATGTGAGAACCCCAGCGTTCAACATCATTGAGATAATAACTGGTCCGTGTTTGTCAGGGCGAGCGATTATAAGTATGCTAGCGCGCTTGCGGCAAGGCGCCTTACTTTCGGTGGCTGAATAATCCGAACACAAAGACCATGAAGAGCAAATACGACGTCGTCGTGATCGGGGGCGGGCATAACGGTCTGGTGAATGCCGCGTACCTCGCGCGCGCAGGGAAAAAGGTTTTGGTGCTGGAGAGGCGCCACGTGCTGGGGGGCGCGGCGGTGACCGAGGAGGTGTTTCCCGGGTTTAAGTTTTCTGTCTGTTCGTATGTGGTCTCGCTCCTGAGACCGGAAATCATTCGCGAGCTCGACTTGCCGCGTCACGGTCTTGAGATTCTCCCTCTCGACGGTACGTTCACGCCGATGCCGAACGGCGATTATCTCTGGCGCGTCAACGACCACGCGCGCACGCGTCGCGAAATCGCCCGCCACTCGCGACTCGACGCCGAAGCTTACGACGAATACGGCAAAGCCATGATCGAGATGGCCCACTTCGTGAAACCGATCATGAGCATGACGCCCCCGGACCCCACGACCCTGGATCCGAAAGCCTGGAAGAATCTCGCCTTCCTCGGCCGGCGTTTTCAGCGACTGTCCAACGACGACAAATACAACCAGGTGCAGTTGATGACCATGAGCGCGGTCGACTTTCTCGATCAGTGGTTCGAGACTGACGTGCTCAAGGCCACGATGTCGGCATCGGGGATCATCGGCACGTTTCTCGGCGTGCGCTCACCCGGAACTGCATACGTGTTGCTGCATCACTACATGGGCGAGATCGATGGCGCGTTTCGTTCGTGGGGTTTTGCACGCGGTGGCACCGGGGCGATTTCGAACGCGATTGGCGATGCCGCGCGCGAAGCTGGAGTCGAGATTCGCACCCAGGCGTCGATTGCAAAAATTCTCCACCGGAACGGTCGCGCTACCGGAGTCGTGCTCGAGAATGGCGACGAGATCCAGGCGGAGGTTGTTTCGTCGAGTGTCGATCCGCGTTTGACGTTCATGAAGATGATCGGCGAGGAACATTTGCCTGACGACTTTTGCACGGACCTCAAGCGTTACAAGTATCGTGGCTCGTCAGGAAAAGTGAATCTTGCGCTGGACGGTTTGCCTAACTTTAAATCGCTGCCCGGCCCGGGCGCGCACCTGCGCGGCGCGATCTCGATTTCGCCGAGCGTCGAGTACATGGAGCGCGCTTACGATGAGGCGAAGTACGGGCGTTTTTCGCGACGTCCTTACATCGACATGGTGATTCCGAGTTTGACCGATCCTTCGGTCGCGCCGCCGGGCAAACACGTGATGTCGTGCTTCGTGCAATACGCGCCTTACAATCTGAAGGAAGGAAGCTGGGACGAGAAGCGCGAGGAGTTTGGCGACACGGTGATCGACACGATTGCCGAGCACGCACCAAACATCAGGGATCTGATTCGCCATCGCCAGGTTGTGACGCCGCTCGATCTCGAACGCGAGTTTGGCCTGTCGGAAGGAAATATTTTTCAGGGCGAGCTGACACTCGAACAACTGTTCTTTTTGCGTCCCGCACCGGGTTGGGCGCAATATCGCACGCCGATCAAGAACCTGTACATGTGTGGATCGGCGACGCATCCGGGCGGTGGGATCATGGGCGCGCCGGGACGCAATGCAGCGCTGCAAATGCTGAAGGATTTTTAGCGCCTCTTTGGAGTGCGGTGCCTCGGCACCGCTTTGGCCAAAGCGGTG
>DASVGE010000404.1:0-26871 GCA_036379695.1 Pyrinomonadaceae bacterium
GCTCCGGAGCGATCGTTTGCACAGGCGAAAGGCGAAGTGCGGGCGCTGTGGGTGGTGAGGACGACGCTCACTTCGCCGGAGAAGATTCGTCAGCTGGTTCAGGCTGCGGCTGACAACGGTTTCAATACGTTGATTGTCCAGATTCGCGGTCGCGGTGATGCGTATTACAAATCGCGAGTTGAGCCGCGTGCCATTGAATTAAAAGACCAGCCGCCGGCTTTCGATCCACTGGCGTTGACGCTTGAAGAAGCGCACAAACGCGGCTTGAAAGTTCACGGCTGGTTGAATACCAACCTGCTCGCAAATCTCGACGCGCTGCCTGAGCATCCCAGGCACGTTTACAACAAACATCCCGAGTGGCTGGCCGTTCCGAAACCAGTCGCGGCGGAGCTCTACAACATGTCGCCGCGCGATCCGGCGTACCGGCAGAAGATCGTCGAATGGTCGAAAGCGAATCGCGGTGAGTTGGAAGGTGTTTACACCGGACCGGCGAATCCGAAAGTGCGCGACCACATTTACAACATCTGGATGGACGTGCTGAAGCACTACCCGGTCGACGGTCTGCATTTCGATTACGTGCGTTTCGCGAGTCCCGACTTTGATTACAGCCGCACGTCGCTGGAGAAGTTTCGCAAATGGCTGGAGCCGCAGCTTACGTCCGACGAGCGCCGCGAGCTGAAGCAGTCGTTGAAGTCGAACCCGCTGGCGGCGCCGGAAATGCACGTCTTGAAGTTTGCAGATTTTCAACGCGAGCAGGTGACCACCCTGGTCGAGCGCATCTATCGCGCCGTCAAAAAGCGACGGCCGGAAGCGATGGTCTCAGCCGCGGTGTTTGCAAACGACGAGAACGCGTTCACGCGTCGCTTTCAGGACTGGCGACGCTGGTTGCAGATGGGAATTCTCGACGTTGCGTGTCCGATGGCTTACTCGACCGACACCGCAGTGTTTCAAAAACAGATTGAGGTTGCGGTCACGACTGCTCACGCGGCGAAGCGTCGCGTCTGGGCGGGAATCGGTGCGTATCGCATACCGTCTGAGTCGGCGGTCGAAAAGATCAACGTCGCCCGCACGCTCAACGCCGAAGGCTTCATTCTGTTCTCGTACGACTTTACCATCCGTCCCAGTGAGCTGAACCCAGATGGTGCTTACCTGGAACGCATTCGCCGCGCCGCGTTTTGATTTTAGCCACGGATGACACGGATGAACACAGATCAGAATCCGTGTTCATCCGTGTCATCCGTGGCTAAACCTGACAACTGTTGCGCATGTCTGAACTGTATGTAAAAATGTCGAGTCGCTTAACGCGCACGACCTGCCTTCCATTAACCATTGAAGAGGATTACCCCATGAAACGTCATATCCGACTTACGAGCATCATCTCGTTGCTGGCACTGCTGTTCACAATCAGTGGCGCCGCTTTAGCCCAGGAGGTTACGGCTAACCTTAACGGTACCGTAAAAGATTCTACCGGCGCCTTAGTGAAAGGTGCGACCGTTACGCTTACCGACACCGACAAGAAAGTCGTCGTTCGCACAGTGACAACCGGCGACGAAGGTGAGTGGACGGCGCCAAATCTTCTGACCGGAACCTACTCGATATCCATCGAAGCGCCCGGCTTCAAGAAGGTTGTGCAAGGCGACATCAAACTGGACGTGGGCCAACGGCGCACAGTGGATATGACGCTCGAAGCCGGAAACATCGCCGAGACGGTGATGGTGCAAACCGATCCCGTGGCGGTGGAACTAACCACGGCCACAACCTCGACTCTCGTGAATGGTGACCAGGCTCGCGAGCTCTCGCTCAACAACCGCAACTGGGTGCAACTGGTGGCGCTCTCCCCGGGAGTCTCAAACGATCTCGCGGATCAGGTTTACGTTGGAACGACCAACCCCGATGGCCAGGCAAACACAGTTAACCTGGCAGTCAACGGCGCCAGGAGCAGTCAAAACACATTCACCGTCGACGGTGCTGACATCACCGACCGCGGCTCGAACATCACGATCCAGGCCTATCCGAGTGTTGACTCCATCGGTGAGTTTCGCGTATTGCGCAGCTTGTTTCCCGCGGAATCGGGACGCAGCGGTGGCGGGCAGGTAAACGTTATCACCCGTTCGGGCGGCGACAAGTTTCACGGCAGCGTTTTTGAATTCATCCGCAACGACGCCTTCAACGCGAATAGCTTCCTGAACAACGCCGTAACCAACCCGCAGTTTGGCAGAGACGACAACGGCAAAGCCAAACGCCCGCCCTTTCGCTACAACAACTACGGTTGGACGCTCAGTGGACCTGTTTACTTTCCGAGGTTTGGTGAAGGCGGCGCCGCGGTTGAGCGCCTGGAACGAACTTTCTTCTTCTTCTCCCAGGAGTTTCGCAAGGATCGACGTTTCTCAGCCGCCACCACCACTGTTGTTCCTGATGCGGCTATTCGACAGGGTATCTTCCCGATCGATGTTTGTATTAATCGCAACAACGTACCTTCAGAAAACTGCAACGTCGGAAATCCCGGCAGGCTCCCCGCGGGAACACCGCTTCCCGCCAGTTTCCTGAATCCGGCGGCGGCAGGCTACCTCGAAGGAATTTACCGGAAGCTTCCGCTACCGAATGCAGCGACAGCGGCTGCGCCTTACAACCTGAACGCGTCAATCGCCGGCATTGCTGACTTCCGCCAGGAGATCATTAAGATCGATCACAACTTTACCACTAACTGGTCGGGCTACTATCGCTTCCAAAGAGATTCGATTCCAACCGTTGATGGAAATGCACTCTTCAACAGTGGCTCCAACCTTCCCGGCGTGTCCACCACGGAAACTGATTCACCGGGCAAGACACACACCGCGCAGACGACTTACGTGGTCAACCCGAATGTGATCATCGAAGGCCGTTACAGTTATGGCTGGGGAGCGATTCTCAGCAGAAACGTTGGTTTGCTTGCACTGAGCAATACTACGATTCCAGTCAATCTGCCGTTTGAAAATCAGAGGGACCGCATTCCCACGATTGCCAACGCAGCGGGTACGGCCTTGATTAATGGCTTCACGAATCTGACCAGTTTCGGACCCTACGACAACTTCTCGTACAAACACAATTTCAGTGGCAGCACTACCTGGGTAATGGGCAGCCACACTACCAAGTTTGGCGCGATGTACTCGGTTTACAGGAAGAATGAAAATGCGCTGGCGGGCGTGAACGAGGGCCGCTATGAATTGTTTAGCAGCACGGTGGCTTCGGGAGTGGCGAACACAGCTCTAAATCAGAACCTGCAGAAGTTTGCGAACTTCCTCGTTGGCAACCTGGGCCAGTTCTCGCAAGCGCGCTTCGACTTTACCGGCGACTTGCGCCAGAAAGCATTTGAAGCTTACTGGCAGGATGAGTGGCGCGTGCGACCAAACCTGACCTTGTACTACGGCGTCAGGTATTCGTGGTTCCCGTCGCCTTACGACAAGAATGGACAGTTGTCGAATTTCGATCCCGCTTTCTTTAATCCAGCTCAAGCGCCGCAGGTAACAGGTGCTGGAGCGCGCGTCGCCGGCACTGGAAACTTCTGCAACGGCATAATCGTCAACGAGCAGAATTTCCAAACTGGTCCGGCGTCCTTCAACTGTACGCCGACTGTTTCTCCTTACGGAAAATACGTCATCAAGAATCCAAACAAGGATTTTGCGCCGCGCTTTGGCATTGCGTGGGATCCGTTTGGCACGGGTAAGACTTCCGTTCGAGCAGGCTACGGCGTCTACCACGAACAGGTCTTGGTGGGAACGTTCCTGCAAAACATCGGCACCAATCCTCCTTACCAGGAGACCGCGTCGACCTCTGCACAGACTCGACTCGATAATCCCATAACTGCCGCGGTGGTTCCTGCGGCTCAAAGTCTGCGAGCTGTCCAGAGCGATTGGCACACTCCGTACATGCAACACTGGTCGCTCGATGTGCAACATCAATTCCGTAACAACACACTGTTCACGGTTGGTTACTACGGATCGAAGGGCACCCACCTGATCGGAATCACGGAGCTCAACTCCGTTGCGCCGGGAAGAGCGCTCGCCTCGAACTGCATTAACGCTTTCAACCAGACGGTCCGTTGTCAAACGCCGGGATACGTCTTCCGGAACGCAGGCAGCAACACCGTCAATGTGCCGAACAATCCGAACGCAAATCAAACCAACACGGCACAGCAGAACACAGACATCCTGATTCTCGATCAGCTTCGTCCGTTTCGTGGTTACCGATCAATCGCGATCATTCAGCCGCGCTACAACTCGAATTACCACAGCTTGCAGATCGGTGGGCAGCAACGACTGTCGGATTCTTCGCAGATCAACCTTGCGTACACCTTCTCGAAAAACCTGACGGACAGCCAGAACGATCGTAACGCTGCTCCGCAGGATACGTACGACAGTAAGGCGGAATACGCGCGCGCCGCTCTCGATCGAACGCACGTGCTGAGTATCAACTACATCTACGAACTGCCGTTCTTCAAGCAGCAGAATGATTTCGTGGGTAAGGTGCTCGGTGGCTGGCAGGCGTCGGGAATTATCACTTACAACAGCGGCTTGCCGTTCACTGTAATCACGTCGAACTTCGATCCGGCGGGTAGTGGCATCATTAACGCCAATCCCACGGCCAGACCGATTCTGCTTTGCGATCCGAATGAAAACGCACCGCATACGGCTGCGCAGTGGTTCAACACCGCGTGCTTCCAGGCGAACCCGGCCGCCACGGCGGATACGGCGGCGTTGGGATTCCAGAATGTATTCGGTAACACGCCGCGTGGCGTAGTCAATGGACCACCGACGCATCGCGTCGATTTCACGATGTCGAAGAACTTTCGCTTTACAGAATCAGCTCGACTGCAACTGCGTGCGGAAGTCTTCAACATTTTCAACCATACCAACTTCCGAGGATTCTCCAGCTTGAACAACGCCACCGGCGGAGCGAACTTTGGCAGAATCGGAACTGTTCGTGATCCGCGCACGATGCAGTTTGGCGCGAAGATTACGTTCTAAAGTTAGTTAAAATCAGGGCCACAGATTTCACGGATTTGATCCGTGTAATCTGTGGCTGTTTTTTATGTTGCTAAAGAACGCGAATGTAGTTTTGCCTGATCGCGAAGTGAGGACTTCTGTTCTCATCGCGAATGGGAAGATAGCTTCGATCGAAGGTGGCAGCGCCGCCGAAGAAATCGACTTAGCCGGTGCGACATTGCTGCCGGGGTTTATCGACGTCCATATTCACGGCGCCGTCGGAATCGACGTCATGGACGCATCGCCTGCCGATCTGCGCAAGGTGTCTGAATACCTGGCGTCGCAGGGCGTAACGGGTTGGTTGCCGACCTTCGTGCCTGCAAGTGATGAGAACTACGCGAGCGCTATCGCCGCGATCTCAGCAGCGATGCATGGTCCCGGAGCCCACGTTCTGGGCGTGCACTATGAAGGACCGTTTGTTAACACGGCGCAGTGTGGCGCGCTGCATACCGAATACTTCAAAACCTATTCCGGTCCTGAAGTTCTGAATTCGCTACCATTGCCTGAGAACGCGGTGCGAATGATAACGCTGGCGCCGGAGGTTAGTGGCGGCATCGAGCTCATTCGTGAGTTGAAAGCGCGTGGTTGGGTGATCTCGATCGGTCACACTCGTGCGGATTTGAAGGTGTTGGATGAAGCTGGTGATGCAGGCGCGCGTCACATGACTCATTTCATGAACGCGATGGCGCCCTTGCATCATCGCACTCCGGGTCCAATCGCCTGGGGATTGTCGCGCGACGACGTGACCTTCGATCTCATCGCCGACGGCATCCACCTCGATCCGTTCATGCTTCGTTTGCTGCTGAAACTGAAGGGCACAGGCAGTATCAGTCTGATCAGCGACGCGATCGCGGCGGCAGGGAAGGGAGACGGCGATTACAACATCTGGGGCGAAACCATCAACGTTAAAAACGGCCGCACTGCAAACGCCTCAGGCAGCATCGCCGGCTCCGTAATCAGCATGCTCGACGCCGTCCGCCTGCTACATTCCCTCGGCGTCTCCTACGTCGATCTCTCCCGCATGGCCTCCCAAAACCCCGCCCGTCTCCTGGGCCTCGATCAAACCTGCGGCTCCATCGAACCCGGCAAACGCGCCGACCTCATCGCCGTGGATCAAAACGGCAACGTCAAACTAACCCTCATTGCCGGCAATCCGTGTTCTTGATCCGTGTTCATCCGTGGCTAGATATACGCCGGAGTGCTCGTACGCCTGGTCCACCAGTTCGATCGGATGACAGACGCGGAGCGGTATTCCCGAAAGTGAGGCGCCGGCGCCGATGTGCATCTGGCAGCCGGGATTGCCGGTCGCAAGTATACCGGCGTTGGTTTCGCGAATATGGTCCAGCTTTTCTTTTAAGACGCGCTGCGACAGGTCCGGCTGAAGCAGGTTGTAGATCCCGGCGGCGCCGCAACACCTTTCACTGCCATTGAGAGCGGCGAAATTATCACCAGTCACCGCGCGCAGCATCCGTTCGGAAGTCTCACCACTGCGTTGGCCATACAAGAGGTGACACGACGTGTCGTAAGTCACGCAGCCTTCTACCGGTGTCTCAGCGGCTTTCATTCCCGAGCTAGCGAGTTGTTGACTGACGTCACGCACTCTCGCGCTAAAGCTCGCCGCCCGTTCGGCAAGGTTTTCGTCATTTGCGAACAGGTGCGCGTACGTTGTTAACATCGCGCCGCAACCACCCGCATTGGTAATGATCGGAGCATCGGAGTCGAACGCTGCAATGTTCTTCCGCGCGAGTTTCCGCGCACCTTCAAGATCTCCGGCATGAGCATGCAAGGCACCGCAACAAACCTGGTCCGCGGGCGTCGTAACATTCAGCTTATTGGCACGTAGCACTCGTTCAGTGGCTCGATTAACTCTCGCGAACAGTCCTTCGCCGACACAGCCCGTAAACAACAGTACCTTCTCGCTGCCGGGTTCGGAGCTAACTGAAGATTGCCTGCCGCGGATCGTTTGACGAGAGCTCTCCAACAATGCCAGCCCAAACCGAGCACGGGGCGACGTCGAACCCGCGACCTTCAACAGCAGCCGCGCCAACCCGAGATCTCGAAACAATCTCGAAGCCCCAAAGAACATGCGCAAACGCCACGGTGACAACCACACATGTCGCAACACAAATCGCAGCAGCTTATTCGCAAAATCCGACTTCGGCTGTGCTTCCGCCAGCACCTCGCGGCTCGCCTCGAGCAGTTGCCCATACTCAACACCAGCCGGACAAACCTGCTCACACGCCCGGCACCCCAAACACCGATCTATATGCTTCGCAAACGCACTCGACGTATCCTCCAGCCGTCCCTCCGCCACCGCCCGCATCAAATACAACCGCCCACGCGGCCCGTCATTCTCATTCCCTGTAATGACATACGTCGGGCACGCCTCGAGGCACAAGCCGCAATGAATACACGCCAGCAGCTTCTGTTCTTCTTGTGCCAGTACGGATGTGAATTGCGATATAGACAAAAGGTTACTTACTCACTCGCTGATTGTCCTTTCAAGCTTAGTAGCCTACCGCCAGACCGTCGCTGCGGCGCGGGTCGGTGGCGCCGAGGCGGACGCCGGTTCCTTCTTCGATCATGATTCCTTCGGCGTCGCCGAGATAGCGCAGCTTTCCGAGTTTGTGGCCGCGCGAGGTGAGGGCGCGTTGGGTGTCGCCTGAGAGGCCGAAGGGTTCGCCGACGAGTTCATCAGGAAGCCACTGGTGATGAATGCGCGGGAAATCGATTGCCTGTTGGATGTTCATCTCGTAATCGATCACGTTGCTGATGATGCAGAGAACGGTGTTGATGATCGTCGGTCCACCGGGACTGCCGACGGTGAACCACAAACTTCCGTCTTTGCGCAGCACGATGGTCGGCGTCATCGCCGATAGCGGGCGTTTGCGCGGCGCGACCGCGTTTCGCTCACCCTGGATCAGACCGTACAAGTTGGGCGTGCCGGGTTTAGCGGCAAAGTCGTCCATCTCGTCGTTGAGAAGTAATCCAGTGCCTTGAGCCATAGCCGCTGAGCCGTAAGAGTTGTTGAGCGTGTAAGTGTTTGAAACGGCGTTTCCTTCCCCATCGACGACGGTGAAGTGCGTGGTATCTTCGGATTCGTAACCCGCGGGACGCCCGGCGCGAACTTTAGCACTCGTCGAAGCGCGATCGTTGTTGATAGTCTTGCGTAATTTCGCGGCGTACGACTTGTCGATCAAACCCGCCACGGGAACTTTCACGAAATCACTGTCGCCCATGTACTCAGCACGGTCCGCGAAGGCACGCCGCATCGACTCCGCCATGAGGTGATAGCGATCCGACGAATTCGCCTCGAGTTTCTGCAAATCAAAGCCTTCGAGAATGTTGAGCATCTGGATCAGCACCGCGCCACCGGAAGAAGGCGGCGGCATCGAGATGATCTCGTGACCGCGATAAGTGCCGCGCACCGGCGTGCGCTCCTTCGCGACGTAACCACGCAGGTCTTCCATCGTCATGAGACCATTGTTACGTTTCATGTCGGCGACGATCAGCCGCGCGGTTTCGCCTTCGTAAAACTCGTTTGGACCATGCTGCTTCAGGCGCTCGAAAGTTGCCGCGAGCTCTGGTTGACGGAAGGTATCTCCTTCCTTGTAGTAGTTGCCGCCCCGCAAATAGATACGGCTCGTTTCGGCGTACTTCGAAAGGTATTCGCGGCTGCTGTACAGCGACCGTGCGAGCGAGTAAGTAACTGTAATGCCGTTTGCCGCTTGCCAGCGCGCGGGTTCAATGAGCTGTGCCCACGTGAGTTTGCCTGAGCCGTACTTCTTGAGTGCCAGCTCCATCCCGCGCACAGTGCCGGGCACACCGGCGGCACGATAACCAACCAGTGGTCCACCCTCACCTTCGATCACATTGCCGTTTTTATCGAGATAGACGTCGCGATGCGCCGCCGCCGGAGCCATCTCACGATAATCGATCGCGGTGGTAGTGCCGTCCTTCAAACGTATCATCATGAAACCGCCGCCGCCGAGATTACCGGCAGCCGGATGCGTGACCTGGAGCGCAAACGCAACCGCAATCGCAGCATCAACTGCATTACCCCCACGCTTCATAATGTCTACGCCAACTTGTGAAGCCACCTCGTTAGTTGACGCCACTATGCCATGCTTTGCGCGCACCGGCTCACGCGCTGACGCAGGCGACACGTTGACGAACGTCAACACCCAAATAAGCAGCAGAACAACAGGTTTGGTCTTCATCAGTCTCACATCCCTATCCGTAATCAATCCGCTTAATCCGTGGCTAAAATATTCTGTGGATCTAGTTCTCTCTTGATTCTGTCCATCAACACTCTCGCGGTCCCATGCGACTCTTCACGACTCCTGCCCTCCGACATCCGGTCAGCAGCAATCTTCCTCCACAGATCCGCATCGTCCATCACGAGCTCAGCATTCTGCAGCAGCTTCAACGCTTGTTCAGTCTGAAACGCGACGCCCTTTTCGTTTCCAGCAAAGCGTACAAACAGCACGTCGTTGACTATCTCCGCCGCCACTGGAAACAACCGCGCCTCCACAATCGTCCGCGCACTTCTACGAAGATCCTCAATCGCGCCGGTAGTAATCACCGTCGCTTCACGAATCGGTCGCGGCCGCAGTTTAAAATTCAGTTCCGTGATGATTCCGAGACTGCCATAACTGCCGGTGAACAGTTTGCACAGATCGTAACCCGCAACATTCTTCACCACTCGTCCGCCGGCCTTGATCATGCTGCCGTCCGCGAGCACGACTTTCATCCCGATCACCGATCCACGTGGGCGTCCGTAACCAAACTGTTGCGCGCCGCCGATGCCTGTTGCAACGACGCCGCCGAGCGTAGCGCGACCATCGTCCGGCGGGTCCAGCGGTAGCCATTGACCATTCTCCGCAAGCTTAGCATTGAAGTCGGTTAGTCTGACGCCGGCCTGAGCGATAGCGATCAGGTCTGCCGGCTCGTGTTCGATGATCTGATTGAGACGACTGGTGCTGACGATGAGATTCGCGGTCGATTTGAGCCACGTCATGCTGCCGGCAGGCTTGATGGTCCAGCGTTCGTATGAAGCGAGTTTCAGAATCTCGGAAATCTCTCCGGCAGATGACGGCGTGACAACGATCGTTTCGTTATGCGACGAGATGTTCGCACCACCCACCACCTGTTCCAGGAAACTCCGCGCCCGATCAGGGTTGAATTGTGCCGGTGTAGCGATCTCAACTTCAGGTGTGGTCACAACCGGCGTGCGAACAGTTTGCGTGGCGGTTCCATTATCTGAGGCCACTGCCTTCGCCTCGCCACAGCCACGCAACATCGGCACGATCTTTCCCGGATTACATAACCCAAGCGGATCGAAAGCCGCCCGCACCCGCAACATCGCATTCATATCAGCATCCGAAAACACGAGCGGCAGCAACTCGCGCTTGTCCAAACCCACGCCATGTTCACCCGTGATCGTTCCACCTGCACGAACGCAAACTTCCATCAGCTCCCGCCCGGCCTCTTTCACGCGTAACACCTCTTCCGCGGAGCGCGAATCGAAGCAGATCAGCGGATGTAGATTGCCGTCACCGGCGTGAAAGACGTTGGCGATTCGCAGTTGATACCTCGCGGCAATGTCGTAAGCAGCACCGAGTACTTCCGGCAGGCGCGAACGCGGCACCACGGCGTCCTGGATCATCGAGTCAGGCGTGATGCGGCCGATCGCGCCAAAGGCGCCTTTGCGCGCAGCCCATAGTTTCTTTCGTTCCGACTCATCGCGTGCGTAACGACAATTGCGCGCGCCGTACTCCATACAGATGCTGGTCACTTTTTGTGCCTCATCGTCGAGGCCCGCTTCGATGCCGTCTAACTCAATGAGCAATGCTGCACCCGCGTCCGGTGGCAGCCCCGCGGCGAAGACGCTCGCTTCGACAGCGCGAATGATCTCGCGGTCCATCATCTCGAGCGCGGCGGGCATCACGCCGGCGGCGATGATCGCGGAAACTGCGTGGCTCGCATCGTTAACTTCCTTAAACTCCGCGAGCAACGTGCGCACGGCTGGGGGCGCCTGGGTCAACTTCAACGTGGCCTCAGTAGCGATGCCGAAAGTTCCTTCCGAACCGATGAACGTTCCGAGCAGATCGTAACCCGGTGCATCGATGCTGAGATCTACGACGTCTCCACCGGCGAGTACGACGCGACAGCCGAGTACGTGATCGGTAGTCGTTCCGTATTTCAGGCAATGAATGCCACCGGCGCTCTCGGCGATGTTGCCGCCGATCGTACAGCTCGGCTGGCTTGAAGGATCCGGAACGTAGTACAAGCCAAACGGCGCCACCGCACGCGACACG
This sequence comes from Pyrinomonadaceae bacterium, assembly GCA_036379695.1. Lineage (GTDB taxonomy): Bacteria > Acidobacteriota > Blastocatellia > Pyrinomonadales > Pyrinomonadaceae > PSRF01. Next base: position 11,342 of record DASVGE010000404.1, read on the forward strand.
TGCAGGTTAACCACGCCCGGTTGGACCACCGCCAAACGATTCTCGACGTCGATGTGCAGAATCTTGCGCATGCGCGCCATCTCGATGACGACACCGGAGTTGAGTGCTAATGCGCCGCCGGACAGACCGGTGCCGGCGCCACGCGGCGTGAACGGAACGTTAGCGCGCGCGAGTTCGCGCATGATGGCGCTCGTTTCTTCAGTTGAAGCAGGGAAGACGACCGCACGCGGGCGATGCTTGTGTTGCGGCAAGCCGTCGCACTCGTAGACGAGTAGTTCGTCGCGTTTGGAGAGAACATTCTCGCGCCCGACGATCGCGCACAGATTGTCGATTAGATTATCCACCAATCCATATTTAGCCACAGATGAACACGGATTTCATACACGGATTTAATTTTTATCTGTGTATGAAAATCCGTGTTCATCTGTGGCTAAAAAGTCGATAACCGAAGTATATCGCCAGTCCCACTGCGCCTGCGATTGCAGCGGCTCGGGCTTCGTCCAAAGTGCTGTTGAGCAACAACCAGACGATCAATAGCAACGACAGGATCGCGATCACCGTCCCGCCCGGTAAGCGAAACAGCGCTGGTGGGGTCTCGCTTCTCGCCCGAAACAGGGGCAGCGCCAGACACGTCGCGCCGTAAGTCACGAGTCGCGCGATCGTGCTGATCGTTAGTGCCTGCAGGAACGAACTCTTCAAAGTCAGAAAGAGCATCAATCCCGCCGTGATTAAGATCGATACCCAGGGCGTGAAGAATCTCCGGTGCACGCTTCCAATAACCGCCGGTAGTTGTTTTTGCTCCGCCATCGCAAACGGCAGACGCGAACCTGATAACAACAGAATGTTCAGGTTGCCGCTGATCGAGATGATCGCGCCGGCGGAGATGATGGCACCGCCGGCTGCTCCCAGAAACTGTGAACCAGCATCAGCCAGAGGCTTCTGCGATTGAGCCAAGCCCGGCAACGTCCCGACGCACACCACCTGAATCATGATGTACAGCACTGCCACAACCAGGATCGCGATCAACAGCGCTCGCGGCAGGCTTCGCTGCGGGTCGCGCACCTCGCCCGCCGGTATCGTCGCCATCTCAAATCCCGTAAACGCGTAGACAAGCAGCAGCACTGATTTTGAAAAGTCGCCCGTGCTGGGTGTTGGGCCGAGTTCGTAGGCTTGAGGATTCAGAAAGAACAACCCGGCCGCAATGAACAAAATGATGGGCACCAATTTCCCGATCGTGAACACGTTGCTGACGATTGCGGCTTGTCTGATTCCCAGCACGTTGATGATTGCGAGCACCGTGACGACGAAGATGATTATCGAGGCCCGCCAGAGTGGCGTCATGGCTGACGACCAGAAAAAACTCAGGTAGTTGATCAGCAGATTACAGTTCGCGGCAAACGCAGTAACGCGCGCCAGCCAGATCAGCCAGCCAACCTCAAACGCGACCGCCGGCTGATACGCCTCGCGCGCGTAGAGGTATGGACCACCCGTCTCTTCGAAGCGGCTGCTGACCTCCGCGAAGCAGAGTATGATGAGCGCCACCACCAGCGCACACGCCACAAACGCGATGAGGCTGTAAGTGCCGATTAACGCGTAGACTCTCGAAGGAAGACCAAAAATGCCGGCGCCGATAATGCCGTTGATGCAAAGTGCGACGAGGTCCCAGCGACGTATGCCGCGGACCAGGTCCGCGTCAGGTTGGTTCTGCACGCAATGCTTATAACAAAATCCGTCTGATCTGTGTAATCTGTGTTATACAGAAACATGATGATGAGAATCCTGGTTGTCCTCTTAGCGATCGCCACCACCGTCTCTGCTCAACAATCATCGTTACAAGATCTCGTCGACACGGCTGCGAAGACGACTATCGAGCGCTTTGCCGATAAGAAGCTGCGGCCGGAACAACTCTCGATCACGCTGATCGACCTGCGCGATCCGAAACGCCCCGTCACTGCCAGCTTTCGCGGCAACGAGCGTGTCTATCCCGCAAGTGTCGTCAAACTCTTCTACCTCGTCGCCGCTCATCGCTGGCTCGAAGACAAGAAGGTCGAGCTGATACCGGAGCTTAATCGCGCTCTGAAGGACATGATCGTCGACTCTTCCAACGAGGCCACGCAATACGTCGTCGACGTGCTCACGCACACTACCGCCGGTTACGAACTGCCGGCGAAAGAGATGGAAGAGTGGCAGTATAAACGCGATGCTTTCAACCGCTACTTTTCATCACTCGGTTACACCAACATCAACGTAAATCAGAAAACGTTTTGCGAAGACGCGTACGGACGCGAACGCGTCTCGCGCGGTCCGAAAGGCGAGAACCGCAACAAGCTCACTACTGACGCGACTGCTCGCCTGATGATGGAAATCGTCACTGGCAAAGCTGCAAACGCAACGCGCACGGCCGCGATGATGGACCTGCTGAAACGAGAATACGCTGCCAAGAGCAACGATCCCGACGACCAGGGCCGCGGCTTCACCGGTATCGCGCTCCAGGGCCGGGAAGGCTTTCGCCTGTGGTCGAAAGCCGGTTGGACCAGCACCACGCGACACGACGTTGCTTATGTCGAGTCGCCTGACGGCGCCAGGTTCGTCCTTGCGACATTTACCAGCGAACACTCGAACGACCGCGAGATCATCCCGACAGTAGCGCGCGTGGTGATCGACGGACTGAAGGACGTGAAGTGAAGTCACAACCGCCGGCCAAAGACGACCTGCAAAAGAAGGTCGAAGAAGTTAAGCAGGACGCCGATGTGCAACGCGCCCTGAAGCAGGCGACGCCGCCTGAAAAGCGCAAAGGCCCGGTGGCGCGCGCTCGCGACAAGTTCGTTATCGGCACGCATCTGTTTCTGCTGGTTGCGCTGGGCGCCGTACACCAGTTGCTGAATCGATTCGGCGGCTTCTACGAGCAATACCCGCTGGCCAAAAAATTGATCCTCGCCATCGTCGTCGTGGTCGTTTGCCTGATGGTTATGCGTGTGCTCGATGTCTACTTAATCGGGCGCGTCCCAAACGCCGTTTACCAGTACAACCTGAAACGAGTCTCGCGCCTGGTTGTGTGGCTGATCATCGGGTTTTTTGTTTTAACGATCTTCTTTCAGAACTGGTACACGGCGGTTGTTTCGTTCGGTCTGATCTCGCTGGTACTCGGTTTTGCGTTGCAGACGCCGATCACGAGTCTCATCGGCTGGATCTACATACTCGTGCGCGAGCCTTTCCGAGTTGGCGATCGGATCAAGATCGGAACTGCGACGGGCGACGTTATAGAAGTCAGTTATCTCGACACGACGCTCTGGGAAGTCGGTGGCGACTACCTTACCACCGAACATCCGAGCGGCAGGATCATCAAGTTTCCGAATTCGACTGTACTCAGCTCGCCTGTCTACAACTACACCTGGCCGCTGTTTCCGTACATCTGGAACGAGATCAAGTTTCAGGTTGCATACAACTCCGACCTCGAATTCGTCGCGGCAACGATGAAGGAAGTTGCGGAGCAGGAAGTTGGGGAAGCGATGATGAAGCAGGTCGAAGTCTTTCGCGAAATCCTCGCGCAAACGCCGGTGAACCAGGTCGAGGTTCAGGAACGTCCCGTGGTCCTGTTTCGCGTCGCCGAGAACACGTGGCTCGAAGCGATCGTCCGTTACCTGGTCCATCCGAAAGAAGCGGGACGCGTGAAATCACGACTGATCATGGAGTTGTTGGAAAGGCTCAACGCCGAACCCGATCGCGTGCTCTTCCCACGAGACAGTGCCCGCTAAAATTCTGCAACTCGACGACCTAAAGTAGAATCCAAGCCACGGATTAACGCGGATCATCTGTGGCCTAGCTTTTTAGCCCGGAATGAGTTGTAATTTGCCCCCGGAGGATAGGACTTCGCATGAGAAATCGGCTTTTGTGGTTGGTTTGTTTGAGTGTTTTGCTGGCCGGGGTGGCGGTGGCCCAGGACATTACCGGGGGTGGCAGCCTGCTGCGAGACATTACCGGAGGCGCGGCCCTGATCTTTCGCGCTCCGCAAAACCCGACCGTGCAAGTCACCGGAGCCACGGGTGGCGGAAGAGTCAAACCCAAAAATAAACCACCAGTCCGCAAACAGGATTCAATCATCGCACGGGCCAACGCAGCTCGAAGCGCGCCGAAGCCACGTTACGCTGAAGCCGAAGAGCAGTATCAACTGGCCGCGCAGATCGCCCCTGACGACGCGCGCGCGTTTGCAGGTTTAGGAAATGTCTACGTGGACCAGGGCAAGTTTGCGCAGGCCGTAGACGCTTACCAGAAAGCACTCAAAGTAAAACCGGATTACAACGGCGCGTATTTGCCGCTGGCGTTCTCATTGGCGCGACTCAATCGTTATCCAGAAGCCATCGACGTCTACAAGGAAACCCTGAAGCGCGACCCAACGAGTCCTGAGGTCTATAACAATCTCAGTTTTGCTTACAACCATAGCGAGAAGTATCAGGAGGCTGTTGACGCGAGTCTCGAGGCCATCAAGCTGCTGGGCGAGACTGGTGGCGCATACAAACTCGGTTTTCAGGAGCGCAACGAGATCCGTTCATACGCTTACAAGAACCTCGGTAATGCTTACAACGGATTGAAGCGTTACGACGAAGCGGCCACCGCGCTCAAGAAATCGTCCGAGATAGAGCCGAAGAACGCGTCTGCTCATTTCAACCTGGGACTTACTCTCTACAACGCGGGTCGTTATTCAGAAGCGATTGAGTCGTATAAGGAAGTCATCAAGCTTAGACCAAACCTGGGTGTGGCTTACTTCAATCTCGCACTTGCTTACCGCGCGATTAACGATAAGCCCGCCGCGATGGCTCAGTACGAGACGCTCAAAGGCATCGACGCCCAGATGGCGAAACAGCTTTACGACGCGATCAAGCAGTAACCGATCACTGCATCTCTGCCACAAAAAGGCACAAAAGCGCAAAGACTCAGTAAAGCCACTTGTGCTTTTTTGTGCTTCTTTGTGGCTTCTCAGGGAAAAACGGAATGGTCGTCGGGCAAAAATGGACTCTGACCCAGGAAGCCTTCGACAAGTTGCTGATCGCGTTGGGAGGCGATCGCGAGAGCGGCAGCGAAAAATACCTCGAGATCCGAAACAATCTCACACGCTTCTTCGAGTGGCGGGGTTGCTCCTTCCCCGAAGATCACGCCGACGAAACCATCAACCGCATCGCGAAAAAGGTCGCTGAGGGTGAGGAGATTCTCAACCCTGCCGGTTACGCCATGGGTGTAGCCCGCCTTCTATTCCTCGAAATCATGAAAAGCCAGCAGCGCGAGCAGTCGGCGCTCAATGAAATGGGTACTGCCGGCGGCGAGGTCTATGTCGAGGCCGACGACGGCGAGGACCGGCTCGAGTGTCTCCAAAGCTGTCTTCAGACCCTGTCTCCGGACAATCGCGAACTGATTCTCCAGTACTACCAGGGCGAAAAAAGCGAAAAGATCCGGAACCGGAAAAAGCTGCTCGAACAGTTAGGGATTCCAGTTAACACCTTAAGAATGCGAGCTTTACGCCTGCGAGAGAGGCTGCAAGGCTGCGTCGAACAATGTTTGACCCGGACCTGAAAAAAATCTGTGTGATGAAATCGCTGATTGTGCCACTCATAAGTGGAAGTACCCCTCTCTCTATACAGAGACAAACGGCAAAAACGTATGGCGACAGATCTCAATAATGAAAAATTGATAAGCCAGTATCTACTCGGCGAACTCTCCGAAGAACAGCAGGTCGAAATCGAAGACCGTGCGTTCGCGGACAAGGAATACCTCGCCAGTATTACGGCGGTCGAAAACGATCTGATCGACGAGTACGTCCGGCAGGAACTCTCGGACGCCGATCGGCGCAGGTTTGAGAGCCGGTTCCTGGCGTCGGCCGAACGGCGAAAGCGCGTCGAGTTTGCCAAAGCCCTCGCACGCGTGCCCGCGGAAGTTCCGGTGACGGAAAAAACAGTGGTCTCTCAATGGTCCTGGCGCGAGTCGCTTTACGCGTTCCTTAGTGGATCAAACCCCGCAGCTAGATTCGCCTTCGCTGCGGCCATGTTGATCCTGCTGGTCGGCGGTGCGTGGCTGCTGACTACGACACTTCGACTGCGGAGCCAGCTCACGCAGTTACAGGCTGAGAACCAGTCGCGACAAAACCAGATCGAAGCCGAGCGCCGACGCAACGAGGAATTAAATGCCCGACTCAACCAGGAAAAACAGCAGCGCGAGCAGACCGACGAATCGCTGCGCCAGTTGAGTGAAACCGCGGATCCAACCACTCCGCCGCCACGGCCGGTCATTGCATCTTTGACTCTTTTACCCGGGATTTCACGGGGAGGTGGTGATAAGCCGAGTTTGGTCATGCCCGGCGACGCGCGTCTGGTGCGGCTTAACATCGGCATCGATCCCGAAGAGCAGTACAAAAATTTCGCCGTAGAGCTTCGCACTACAGCAGGGCGGCAGGTTTGGAACAGGGAAAACCTGGCTGCACGGAATCGAGGCGGAGCACGTGCCATCGGACTTACGTTGCCAGCGTCCGTTCTCAAGTCCGGCGAGTATGAACTCAGGTTGAGTGGACTTAAGGAAGGAGGCGAGGCTGAAGACATCGGTTTTTACTACTTCGATGTGAAAAAGAGATGAGGAAGCCATGAAGAGATTTTTCTCGCCCGCTCTGTTCCTTCTGTTAGTTCTAACCTTCTCAACCGCTACTTACTCACAAACACTCACTCTCGAACTCGGAAAACCGATCGAACAATCGATTGCAGGCGGTGAGACGCATTCCTACAACCTGACGCTTGCCGCAGGCGCGTATGGTCTGGTCGACCTCGAGCAGAAAGGAATCAACCTCACACTTGTAATCGTCGCTGCTGATGGGCAAAAACTCAGGACGGCGAACGTCAACGGTTCAGGTTTATCGGAGCAGATCACTTTAATCGCCGAAGGCCCCACGACTTATCGCGTAGAAGTACAGGCTGCGCAAAAAGTCAGTCGTCGCGGTAGCTACGTCATAAGTTTGAAGGAAACGCGTCCAGCTACCGAACAAGATAAGAGTCAAATGGAAGCGGTGAAGCTGATCGAAGCCGGCATGCAGCTCGTGGCTCAAAACACGAAGGCATCGAGAAGCGAAGCGATCGTTAAATTCCAGCAAGCTCTTGCGCTTTTGCAGGCACTAAAAGATACGGCGAGCGAAGCGCAGTGGACACACATGCTCGCGTATACGCTCAACCTCAATGAAGACTATCAAAAGGCGATCGATACCGTGGAGCACGGACTGCGCCTCGCCCGAACTGTGGGCGATCGCCGAGTTGAGGCATATCTTCTCGACGAGATCGGAACGTCTTATAACTATCGCGGCGAACGGAGCAAAGCGCTCGAGTTTTTCAAACAAGCCCTGCCGCTTCGCTCCGAAGCGGATCCCATAGGACTCGCCAGTACACTCAACAATCTTGGCATGGCGTACGCGTGGATTGGCGACGGGACAAAAGGACTGCCTTATATGGAACAGGCGGCAGCCTTGATGCGACCAACGGGTGAGTTAGCCAAAGAGTCGTCTCTGCTCGGAAACATCTGCGTTGTTCGACGTGACCTTGGTCAGTACAAGAAAGCGTTGGAAGCTTGTGAGCAGGCACTGAAAACAAAGCGCGAGATTAATGATCAAAACGGGCAGGCCACGACGCTCAACAACATGGCGAATACCGTGGCCAGTATGGGCGACTATCAGAGGGCGCTCGATTTCTATAACCAGGCGTTGCCCATCCACAGGCTCGCTGGTGACCGCCACGGCGAGGGCGTAGTGCTGAATAACATCGCCTGGGCTTACTCGCAACTGGGCGATTACGAAAAAGCCATCAGTATTTACCAGCAGGCGTTAGAGCCGATGCGCGCACTCGGTTACACGTACGGGATCGCGATGATCCTCAGCAACATCGGCGTTAACTACGCGTACCGGAAGGATTATCAGAAGGCGCTCGAAATGCACCTGGAAGTGCTCCCGCTCCGGCCCGAGAAGAACGATCGCGAGGGAAGGGCCACCACGTTCAGCAATATCGGTCTTTGTTACTTCAAGCTCGGTGATAAACAAAAAGCTCTCGATTACTACACGCAAGCACTGGCGTTGCACAGAACAACCGGAGAGCAATTGCAACTCGCAAAAACATTGAAAAATTTCGGTGTTTTTCAGCGTGACTCAGGTGAACCTGGCAAAGCGCTCGAGTATTTGACTGAGGCACTGGCGATCACCAGAACGGTTGGTGAGCCGAGCCTGGAAGCGACGACGTTATCTGAACTCGCGAAGCTCGAATTCAATCGCGGCAATCTGGTTGAATCACATAAATTGATCGAACAGGCGATAGCCGCGATCGAGTCGCTACGAGTCAACCTCAAAAGTCATCAACTGCGCGCTTCGTTCCTCGCCTCTGTCCGCCAGTATTACGAATTTGATGTCGAAGTATTGATGCAGATGCACCGGCAGCGTCCGGGCGAAGGATTTGCGGAGGCTGCGCTTCAGGTCAGCGAGAAGGGGCGCGCCCGATCGTTGCTCGAATTGCTGCGCGAGGCCCGCGCCGAGATCAAGCAGGGCGTAGATCCGTCGCTTATCGATCGCGAGAGTTACCTGCGTCGAAGGATTGCCGACAAATCCGAACAGCAGACGCGCCTGTTGAGTAAGAAGCACACTGAAGAACAGGCCGCGGCGTTGGCGAAAGAGATCGAGACGCTCACGACGGAGTACGACCAGGTGCAAACGCGCATCCGGCAGGCTAGTCCGCGCTACGCGGCGTTGATCGAGCCGGCGCCGATCGGTGTTGAGGCGATTCAAAAGCAGTTGCTGGATGCGGATACGTTGTTGCTCGAATTCGCGCTTGGCGACCAAAAGAGTTTTGTGTGGGCGGTGACGCCGGATTCCGTTAAGTCTTTTGAACTGCCGGGCCGCGCACAGATCGAGCAGGAAGCAAAGCGCTTCTATCAACTACTGACGCAACGCGGATTGAGTATATCCAGCGAAACGCTGGCCGAGAGGAGGCAACGACTGAATCACGCAGAGTCGGAGTATCCGGCGGTGGCGGCGAATCTCAGTCGCATGTTGCTGGCGCCGCTTGCCGCTGAGTTGAAACAGAAACGACTGGTGATCGTGGCGGAGGGTGTCTTGCAGTACGTGCCGTTTGCTGCGTTGCCGTCGCCGGAGAGTTCGCGACCGTTGATCGTCGATCACGAGATCGCGACTTTGCCGTCGGCGTCTGTGCTGGCAGTGCTGAGAGAAGAGTTTGCGAATCGTAAACCGGCGAGCAAGGCGGTTGCAGTGCTGGCGGATCCGGTGTTCTCTGCGACGGATGCGCGACTGACGAGGAATACTTCGGCGGCGGAGGTTAGCGCAGTTTCGTACGATGCGCAGCGGTCGGCGGCTGAATCGGGTTTGGGCGAGTTAATGCGGCTGCGGTTTAGCCGGCAGGAGGCGGACGAGATCGCGCGGCTTGCTGCCGACAAGCGCAACTTGAAAGCCCTCGACTTTTCCGCCAATCGCAATGTGGCGACAGATCAGTTGAGCGATTATCGAATAGTTCACTTCGCGACTCACGGATTAATAAACAACCAGCATCCGGATCTATCCGGCATTGTGCTTTCGCTAGTCGATGAACAGGGCCGTCCTCAGAATGGTTTCCTGCGGCTCTATGACATCTACAACCTGAAACTCAATGCAGACCTGGTGGTGCTGAGTGCGTGCCAGACTGCGCTCGGCAAAGAGATCAAAGGCGAAGGCCTGGTGGGACTGACGCGTGGGTTCATGTACGCCGGAGCGCCGCGAGTCGTCGCGAGCTTCTGGCGTATTGACGACCGCGCTACGGCCGAAATCATGCGGCGCTTTTATGAGGCGATGTTGAAGGATGGTTTGCCGCCCGCGGCAGCGTTGCGCGCGGCGCAAGTCTCTATGTTGAATGACAAACGCTGGCAATCACCACACTACTGGGCTGCTTTCACGCTCCAGGGCGAGTGGCGGTGACGTTTTGAGAGTTTCGGCCACTTAAGATCGAGGCCAGCAATGTACGCACAAATCCGAAGATACCTTTTGTTGTTTCTCCTGACCGCGGCGCCGGTTTCGGCAGGCGTTCTCCAGCAGCAGGAGCCGAAAACTCGCGAAGAACTGGACCAACACCTGCTCTCAATTCTCGATCGACGCGAAACGCCGTCAGTCGAGACAGTCAAACTGCTGTTGACCAAAGGCGCAGACGTCAACGCTCGAAAAGACGATGGCACGGCGCTGATGTTTGCGGTGAGGTGGGGACATGCAGAAATCGTGAAGCTGTTGCTCGACGAGGGCGCGGAGGTTGATGCGAGACACAGGCTTGGTTATTCAACTTTGATGAGGTCTGCGAGCCGCAGCATTCCGGAAATGAATCCGCCGCGGGGTCAACCGCTGCCACCGCCGTCTGCGGAAATCATGCGCTTGCTATTGGCGAAAGGCGCCGATGTGAACTTCCTCGGGCGTGACGGAGAGACGGCACTGATGGAGGCAAACTCAGTTGAGAAGGTCAAGCTTCTCGTCGCGCGCGGCGCGCAAGTGAATACCGCAGACAAAGAGAGGCGCACAGCGTTGATGCACGCAGTTGATCGAGGCGATGTTGAAGTTGTCGAAGCGCTTTTGCAGGCGGGTGCTGATGCGAGTGTCGTCAACCGGGAGGGTGCGACGGCATTGATGTACGCGCTTCAGCAACCGTCGCCATACAATCCTCAGGAGACTGCGAAGCTGACGAAACGCCGGATCGAGGCAGCACGGCTGTTGTTGTCGCGCGGGAAGATTGGCGACGTCAATGCGCCTGATGAGAATGGTGAGACGTTGTTGATGCGGGCCGTAAATTTGGCTGAGACGGAACTGGTGAAGGCGCTGTTGGACCGTGGCGCCGACCCGAATCGCAGCGACGTGCTTGGCAGAACCTCAGTGATTCTTGCTTATGAGAAGAATGAGACGGCGATACAGGCGTTGCTGAACAGTAAAGCTAAGCGGCGACAGCCACAGCCGGTTCTAAATGCGTTTCTGCGGGCAGCTATCGGTAAAAAGGATCAGGCTAAGGTTAAGGAATTGCTCAAGGCCGGCGCGGATGCAAATCACGAATACGCGATTGGATACGATCACCCGAATATCAAACGAACTGTTTTGATCCTTGCTGCGCAGATGGAAGATGTGGCCATAGTGCAAATGCTCCTTGCCGCCGGTGCGAACGTCGACGCGAAAGGTTTATTACACGGAAGCGAGCACGGTCTGGAGTACGGCACCGCGCTCGACGCCACTAAAAACGCCGACATCATCAATCTCTTACGAAGCCACCAAAAAGCACAAAATGGTTTGCCACAAAAAGGCACAAAAGGCGCAAATGAATGAAGGGATCTAAATTCCGCTTTTGCGCTTTTTGTGCTTTTTTGTGGCTAAAGTTCGTCGAAGGTGTGAATCGCTCGATAGCATTCAGCATCCTTTTGTGGCGGGTTCCCGGGACGGATTGAGAGCAGTGTTTGCATCCCGGCTTCAGTTGCTGCATCGAGTTCGGCGACCACGTCTGAAATGAACAAGACCTCATCCGCGCGCAACTTCAACGCCTCCGCGATCCGTCGATAACTCTCCGCTTCGCCTTTTTTACCGGCGTTGGTATCGAAATAATTATCGATGAACTTGGTGAGGTCACCGGCTTCGGTGTGCGCGAAGAGGAGTTGCTGGGCCAACACGCTCCCGGATGAAAAGATGTTGATACTCAAACCCTGCGCGCGCCAACGCTCCAGTGCCGGCGCAACATCAGGATAAACCTGCGACTTCAAAGAGCCGTCGGTGTATCCCTGTCGCCAGATCTTCCCTTGTAACGATTTCAAACCCGTCGACTTGCGATCACGTTCGATCAACCACTCGACATACTCCGCGATCGATTCGGGCGGCTGTTGGCCGTTGCTCACATCCGCGGCTTGTTCCTCGCGTAAGAGCGCCACGTCCGCGCTCACTTCTGCTGCGTTGCTATTCGTTTTCAGAAAATCTTTGACGTGAGTGCGCGCGTAGGAGAACAACACTTCGTGAACAAAAGCGATCGGCGTGGTAGTGCCTTCGATATCGAGCAGGATCGCACGCGCGTTCATGAAGTCATCGAAAGGTGCGTCATGCCGAAGCAGACGGGCTGAAAGTTTTCATCGACGCGGCTGTCGCTGTAATGAGGCGTCCAACCGGCAGTATCCTGGAACAAGCGAATAGCGCGAATGCGACGATCCGCGCAGAGGTTGAACCAGTGCAAAGTCCCACGCGGCACGCGAATCAGATCCCCGGCTTCGACTTCGATCCCGAGCACCGCGCCACCGGTCGTGTGGATGTGAAACAGACCGCGACCGGCGATGATGAATCTCACTTCATCTTCGTCGTGCCAGTGTTCGCGATTGAACTTCGCGAGCATGTCGTCGAGACCGGGCGTGGTTGGATTAACGTCGATTACGTCGGCGGTGACGTAGCCGCCGCGTTGTTTGAGAGCTTCAATTTCACGCGCGTAAGCAGTCAGGATCTCTTCGGCTGGAGCGTTGTCGGCGACGTGATGTGCCGGTTTCCAGCGCTCATACTCGATGCCGTGGCCGGCCAGAGCTGACGTGATCTCCTCAGCGTCCTTAAAAGTCTTATTCTCATTGAGGATCGTTAACACCGCCATGCTCACAACCTCCTCAGCTCTATCGTTCGTCCCATTGCTTCCAGCAGAAACTCAAAAATCTCAATATGTCGTTTTGCCTGCGCCAGGGTTTCACCCCACGTGTACAAGCCGTGACGCCGCAGGAGGAATCCGTGTGCGGCTTTGTGTTCGTTCAACGTTTGCGCGATCGACTCTGCCAGCTCCGGCATGTCCTGCGAATTCTCGATAATGGGTAACCATTCGGAGTGCTCGTGTGTGCGCACGCCATGCAAACCCTTCAACATCTCGTACCCTTCAATGGTCACGCCACCTTCGGCAGCGTAAAGATCTGAAAGGATCGTATTCCAGATCGAATGCGTGTGCAGCACAGCGCCCGCGCCGCGTTCCTTGACGATTCGTAAGTGAAGCAACGTCTCATCCGACGGTTTACCCGAGTGACCGCTCACCACGCGCGCATTCTCATCGATCGAAAGCAGTTGTTCCGGAGTCAGTTCACCCTTATCCACCCCGCTCGGGCTCATCGCGAGTTGCAGCGGTTCACGCTGGACCACCGCACTCAAATTCCCACTCGTCCCCAACAACCACCCACGCGCATGAAACCCCCTCGCCAACGCAGCAAGGCTGGAAGCAATCTCATCGAACCCATCCGACATGCGGGAAAGATGCCACAAAAAGGCACATAGTGCACACAGTGTCGATCACAAACTTATGTGCTTGGTGGGCCAGAATCTTGTTGCTCCCGCGTGCGGCGGTGGACTTTGCCGGGGAGTTTGTCGGGAATGTCGAGATCGTCGTCGACGATTTCTTCGAGGTGGAGGCCGGCGGCGTAGGCATACTCGAGGAGCGTCTTCAGGGAGGGTTCGCGGTCGTTGGTCTCGTATTGAGAGATGCGGCTCGGCTTCATGTTGCCGAGGCCGAGGCGGGCGACCATCTGACTCTGCGACAGACCCAGTCGCTCCCGAATCTGGCGCAACTTTTCACTCAAACGATCCGGTCGCGGACGCGGATTTCCCATCAGGAGTCGCCTCCCGATGACCGCTGTAACCCGCTAAATGTCGCGCTACTCTCAGTTGAGTAAAGATAATGCTTGCATATAGTCCCTGATGGGAGTAGGATGCAGTCGCTTTCGATTGCCGCCGCGAGTCTTAACCTTTCAAGCTCGCCGGCGATGCTCATCACTCGTCAGGGTGGGAGAATAAGCTGCGCATTGGCCGTAGCTAATTGTCAAAGACGGGTGCATCGTAAAGCGTTTCAGCCAAAATCGTAAATAGAAAATTGAACTTGATAAGCCTGGTGGGGGGCCAGGTGGAGTCCGCAGAAGCATGCGGCGCGTCAAGATCGCTTCTGCGGACTCGGGGTGCTTCAGGGTAATGGCGCTTGGAGACGTGATCGAACGAGACCCGCGCGAGGCGAACAGTGGTGCAGTCTTTGTGGGAACGTCAGTGCCGATTAAGTTGCTCTTTGAGTTTTTGGAAGACGATCAGACCATGGATACTTTTTTGGACCAGTTTCCCATGGTTACACGCGATCAGGCACGAGCAGTACTTGGCGCTTCGCGCGACATGCTGTTGCGCGTCGCCGCCGAAACTGAGACTTGAGATCCGGGTCTTGAGTCTCAGACAGTGGCCTTGGTGAGGGGGCCACAACGGGTCCGCGGGAGCGATACCGCCCAGAAAAACTTCCGCGGACCCACAAAAAGCGAGCCACAAAAGGGCACAAAAGCAAAGCCGCAAAAAAGCACAAAAGGCGCAAAGACTGAATTAATTCGTTTGTGCCTTTTGTGCTTTTTTGTGGCAAAGTGATGGGATGCAACTCCCGGTAAACCCGCCGATTCTGCCAATGCTTGCAAAGCGTGTGAGTGAATTACCCACGACCGGCAATTATATTTTCGAACCGAAGTGGGACGGTTTTCGCGCGCTCATTTTTCGCGACGGCGAAGAAGTGATGCTTCAGAGTCGTGACGAAAAACCACTCAATCGCTACTTTCCGGAGTTGATCGACCCGATCGTGAAGCAGTTGCCGGCCCAGTGCGTGCTCGACGGCGAGATCGTCGTGGCCCAAAACGGCGCGCTGGATTTCGATTCACTCCAGCTTCGCATTCACCCCGCGGCTTCAAGAATTAAATTACTCTCGGAACAGATTCCGGCGTCGATCGTTTTCTTCGATCTGCTTTCTGAAGGCAAGAAAGATTTGCGCGGCGAACCGTTTGAGAAACGTCGTCGCAAACTGGAATCGCTGCTCTCATCTGCGCAGCCGCCCCTGCACCTGACACCGGCCACCAGCGATTTTGATAAAGCGTCAGACTGGTTTCGACGGTTTGAAGGCGCAGGCCTCGATGGTGTGGTTGCGAAGCCTGTTGAAGGAACTTACGAATCGAACAAGCGCGTGATGTTGAAGGTGAAACACGAGCGCGATTGTGATTGTGTCGTGGCGGGTTTTCGCTGGCACAAGAAAGGAGACAACGATCGGGTCGGATCGTTGTTGCTGGGTCTGTTTGACGATGCGGGCAAACTCCATCACGTCGGTGTATGTGCGAGTTTTACGGATCAGAAACGCATCGAGCTGGTTGAGTTCCTGAATCCGTATCGCAAGAACGCGCTGGACGATCATCCGTGGAAGGCGTGGGCGGCGGAAGGTCTCAGCCGGCGCATGCCGGGCGTGCAGAGTCGCTGGAGTCACGGCAAGGATCTTTCGTGGGAGCCGATACGACCGGAGTTAGTGGTCGAGGTTGCTTACGAGCACATGCAGGGAGATCGTTTTCGTCACACCACGCAGTTCCGGCGTTGGCGCACTGACAAGAAGCCGAGTGATTGTACCTACGCGCAACTGGAAGTCGTCGCGCCACACGAACTCGAGCTGATCTTTGGACAGGATTGACGGGTGGGCGCCTCCTTGGAGTGCGGTGGCGTG
>DASVGE010000405.1:0-6895 GCA_036379695.1 Pyrinomonadaceae bacterium
GAAGCTGCGCGGCTACCGCATTGAGTTGGGCGAGATTGAGACGGCGCTGCTGAGTCACGAGCTGGTGCGAGCGGCGGCGGTGGTGGTGCGTGAAGAGACCCTCGTGGCGTATCTGGTTCCGGCGGAACAAGCCCCCTCAACAGCTGAGTTGCGCGATTATCTCAAGCAACGGTTGCCGCAGTACATGGCGCCGTCGGCGTTCGTGATGCTCGAACAACTACCGCTCAGCGCAAACGGCAAACTCGACAAACGTTTGCTGCCCGCGCCGGACATGCAAGCGGAAACAGATGTGCACTTCGAAGCACCTCGCACGCCAATCGAAGAGATTCTGGCTGGCATCTGGACACGTGTGCTCGGAATTGAAAGAGTAGGTATTTTCGACAACTTCTTCGAGCTCGGTGGACATTCGCTACTGGCAACCCAGGTGCTATCCGGGATCAAGGATGCTTTCCAGATCGAAATCTCCGTGCGCGCTTTGTTTGAAGAGCCAACCGTTGCGGCACTTGCACGAGAGATCGAGCAACAACGACCAAATCTCAAGCAGAAACAGTTACCACGGATCATCTCAATCTCGCGGAATGGACACATTCCGCTCTCGTTTGAGCAGAAGCGCCTGTGGTTTCTCGAACAGTTGGAGCCGGGCACGCCGCTCTACAATTGCCCGGGCGCAGCAAAGCTACAGGGAACTCTGAATGTTCCGGCGCTTGAAAGTGCGTTGAATGAAATCATTCAGCGACACGAGTCGTTGCGGACGACGTTCGCTACTGCGGGCGGCGGTCCTGTTCAACTCGTCAATCCTGCCTCGCGATTGCGGTTGGAGGTCGAAGACATCAGCACTCTTAGTGCAACTGAGGTGGCGAGATTTGTAGACCAGGAAGCACAAACGGGATTTGATCTCGTGCACGGTCCTTTGCTGCGAGTCAGGTTGTTACGTCTTGCGCCCCAAGAACACCTGTTGCTGTTTACGATGCACCACATCATCTCCGATGCGGGATCAATCGGAATCTTTCTGCAGGAGCTCGCAAGGCTTTACGCTGCTGGTTGTCGCAATCTCGACGCGGCCTTGCCGGAGCTTCGTTGTCAATACGCAGACTATGCGCTGTGGCAACACCACTACCTCACGGAAGAGATGTTGAACGAGCAACTCGAATACTGGTCCAGTCAAATGGCAGGCGCTCCTCCGGTGCTCGAGTTGCCGTTCGCTCGTCCTCGTCCCGCCGAGCAGCGACATCGCGGCTCGCAGGAAGTGGTGCAGTTGAGCACCGCGTTGTCGGCTGGTTTGCGAGCTCTCTCGCGGCACGAAAGAGTGACGCTTTACATGACGCTACTGGCAGCGTTTGACGTGCTGCTCTTCTACTACACGAATCAGACCGACATTGTAGTGGGCGCCAATGTTTCCAATCGGAATCGAAGCGAGACTGAGCAGTTAATCGGATTTTTCCTGAACCAGGTGCCGATGCGGGCCGATCTTGCGGGCGATCCGACGTTTCAGGAGTTATTGCAGCAGGTGCGTGGCGTGGCGCTGAATGCTTACACGCATCAGGACATTCCTTTCGATCGGTTGGTCGAGGGATTGAAGCTGCCGCGTAATCTCAATCATGCGCCGTTGTTCCAGGTGAAGCTCGATCTGATCACGACTCCGGCGCCTGACTTGAGTGAAACGGAGCTGCGGATTACGCCACACCTTGCGAATAACGGCGGCTCGCACTTAGACCTGATCATTTCTTTGGTTGACTCGCAAAGCGAGCTGAGCGGCTGGGTGCTTTACAACACTGACCTGTTTGATCGCACCGCCGCAGTGAAGATTTTTGAACAGTATGAGTTGCTGCTGGCGCAGATCGTGGCTCATCCCGAGGCTAAACTGAGCTTGTTGCTTGCATATCTCACCGAAGCAGATGTGCAACAAACCAGAAACAAGCAGGACCAATTCCGGCAAGACAAAGCTGCAAGACTCAAGAACCTCAAACGCACCTCGAGTCGCGGGAGCAAGTAAGAAGTCACAAATGAAACAGGGAAGTATCGGATCAGTTCGGCGCAAGGCCGTTCAGGTTTTGCCGAAGAGTGTGGACGAGTCGCCTCGCCTCGTGCTGCCGGGTGAGACTGAGGCAAATCCTGCAGTCTGGCTGGAACGCAATCGTGCACTACTGGACAAGATGTTGCAGCAACACGGCGCTGTGCTGTTTCGCAATTTCGATTTCGGCGGTGTTCCCGGATTCGAAGAATTTATCAGGACGATCGGCGGTGAGCTAATGAGTTACAGCTACCAGTCGACGCCACGCCGGTTAGTTGAGGGAAAGATCTACACGTCAACTGAGTATCCGCCGCACCAGACAATCCCGTTGCACAACGAGATGTCGTACGCGCGTACGTGGCCGATGAAGATCGGCTTCTATTGCGTGACTTCTGCAAAACAAGGTGGTGAGACGCCGGTTGCGGATAGTCGCAGAGTGCTGGTGCGAATCGATCAGGGGATTCGAGATCGATTTATCGAAAAGAAGGTCATGTACGTGAGGAATTACCATGAGGGATTGGATCTTTCATGGTCCACCGTCTTCGGAACGACTGACAAAGCGCAGGTCGAGGCTTTTTGCAATGAAGCCGGGATCGAATACGCGTGGCTCGATGATGATCGACTTCGCACCACGCAGATCTGTGAGGCCGTGGCAGCGCATCCGCAAACAGGCGAACAGGTTTGGTTTAACCAGGCCCATCTCTTTCACATATCGAATCTCGAACCCGCCGTCCGTGAGGCCCTACGTTTCACTTACCCGGACGGCAACTATCCGCGCAATGCGTATTACGGCGACGGCTCGATCATTGAAGACAGCGTTTTAGCGGAGATTCGCAAGGCGTTTGCCGAGGAGATGGCGGTCTTTCCGTGGCAACAGGGCGACGTCCTGCTATTGGACAATATGCTGATGGCCCACGGGCGAAGCCCCTTTGTTGGACCACGCAAGATCGTCGTCGGAATGGCCCAGCCACATCAGGCGGCAAAGTCGCAGATGTAAATCCAGTTGGAGTTGAACAGGGAAATGTCGCAGCAACTTCTTGAAGGTTACGAAGTATCGCCACAGCAGAAACACGTGTGGACGTTGGGTGGGTGTGCGCCTTATCTCACGCAGGGCACGATCCTGATCGAGGGCGCTCTCGATCAGGGAGTGTTGAAGGAGGCTTTGCGGCAGTTGCTCGACAGGCACGAGATTCTGCGCACGAGCTTCGAGGCCCACTCCGATCCGGCGACGCCTTTGCAGATCATCAACGATAGTGCTGAGGTCTGGTTTGATGAGTGCAATCTCAATGGTGTCTGTGCCGAAACGCAGAAGTACATGCTCGACTACCTTGTTCGTGATACGGAGCAACGTCACTTTGGACGGGGGTCGAGTTGCAGGCCCCACTTCTCTCAAATCCGATTGACACCTGAGAAACACCTGCTGGTCGTGACGCTGCCTGCGCTTTATGCGGACACGGCTGCGCTCGCGATCCTGATGCGCGACCTGGGCCAGTGTTACGCCGCTTGCCTGAACAATGAAGCAAGGGGCGAGGTGTCGATTCAATACGCAGATCTTTGCTCGTGGCAAAACGAATTGCTCACCGACCCAGACTCTGCGATCGGAATCGACCATTGGCGCCGGCAACAAGACTCTCCCCAACTGAGGCTGCCGTTCGAGAACGACGCAACAGAGTTTGATCCGGTGACTTTCACTAGTGTGATTCCGGCCGAGACAGTGCGGCAGTTGGGCGAGATCGGTAGTTTGTCGAGTTGTTTGCTGGCGGCGTACTTCGTGTTGCTGGCCCGGCTGACGGAGCAGAGTCGTTTGTCGGTAGGAGTTAGTTTCAACGGCCGCAACTACGAGGAGCTAGTGGAAGCGCTTGGACTGTTCGCACGCTTTCTCCCGATCAATGCGGCAGTGGGTGGGGATTTCATCGCGCTGTTGGCGGCGGTGGATGAGCAGTTAGCGGCGGCCGAGCAGTGGCAGGAATTGTACGTCGCTGAGGGCACGGCGGCGTTTTGCTTTGCTTACGAAGCAGAGGCCCAGCCGCAGTGGCAGGTGAGGGAAGACTTGCAGTTCCGGTTAGTGCAGAGCCGCGCGTACGTGAGCCGGTTCAAAGTGTGGCTGCGCTGTTTGCGGCAGGCAGAGGGAACGGTGGTGGCGGAGTGGCACTACGACAGTAATTGTTATGAGGAAGCCCAGCTCAAGCGCCTGGCAGAAGGTTGGGCGAGAGCGCTGGAGAGCATTGCCGCGGCTGCCGGCAAACTGCAATTGGCGGCAGTGCCGGTGGTGGGAGCGAGCGAAGAAGCGGCGCTGCTGGACTACAGTCGTGGTGAGGAAGTGGCGTGGGAGGGCCCGGCATCTGTGCACGAGCGCTTTGCGGCGCAGGCGGCGCGGACGCCCGAGGGGGTGGCAGTGGTTTATGAAGAGGAGCAACTGACCTATGGCGAGTTGAATGAGCGAGCCAATCAGCTGGCGCGGCGGCTGCGCGGACGAGGCGTGGGACCGGAGCAGCGCGTGGCGTTGTTGCTGGAACGCTCGCTGGCGATGGTGGTAGGGCTGTTGGGAATACTGAAAGCGGGGGGCGCGTACGTGCCGCTGGAGCCGAGCCAACCGGCGGAGCGCTTACGACGGATCGTAGAGGACGCGGGCGTGCGCGTGGTGGTGAGTGTGTCGGCGCTGCGTGGCGTGGTCGAAGCACTCGAAGTGGCTGAGACAGTTTACCTGGAGGACGAGGAGGAGTTGAGCGAAGCGGAGAATGATGAAGTCGCGGTCGCGGGTGAGAATGCGGCCTACGTCATCTACACCTCGGGCTCGACCGGCACGCCAAAAGGCGTATGCGTCGAACATCGTCAACTCAACAACTACGTAAACTCGATTTCAAAGAAACTCGATCTTCCGCAAGGCTCCGGCTTCGCACTCGTCTCGACTTTCGCCGCTGACCTCGGCAACACGGTGATCTTTCCGGCCCTGTGCTCGGGCGGAACGCTTCACGTCATGTCGAACGATCGGATCTCTGACCCCGGCGCACTCGCGCGTTACTTCGCAGCGCACACGATCGATTGTTTGAAAATCGTGCCTTCACATCTCTCGGCCTTGCTCACGCATTCGCAACCGGAACTCGTCCTCCCGCGCAAATGTCTCGTGCTTGGTGGTGAAGCATCGACTCCGGAGTTGATCGATCAAATTCAAACTGCCGCACCGCAGTGCCGCATACTGAATCACTATGGCCCAACTGAGACGACGGTTGGTGTTCTCACTTTCCCCGTTCGCAGAAAGAGCCCGAAAACGATTCCCGTTGGTGGTCCAATTGCAAACACCGAAACCTACATCCTCGATCAATCACTAAACATCGTGCCTTTCGGTGTGGCGGGTGAGCTCTACATCGGCGGCGCCAATCTCAGCCGCGGTTATCTGAGCGGCGCCGGTACAGCCGCGGAAAAATTTGTTCCCAACCCTTTCAGCAAGCATGAAGGCGCGCGTCTTTACAGAACAGGAGATCTGGCGCGCTATCTGCCCGACGGCAATATCGAGTTTCTCGGCCGTGCTGACGATCAGACAAAAGTGAGAGGCTTTCGCGTCGAGCCAGGCGAGATCGAAACGGTTATCAGCCGTCACGAGGCTGTGGCCCACGTGAAGGTGCTGCCGCACGACTCGGAGGATGGTAAGAGACGGCTGGTCGCGTACGTTGTGCCCGCCGAAGATCGCGCCGCCACAGTCCGGCAATGGCTTCGCTTCGAGCGAGACGGCAAGCTGCAACGCCGCCAGAGTTACCAGTTGCCGAACGGAATGGTGATCGCCAGTCAGAACAAAAACGAGACTGACTTCATGTATCGCGAAATCTTCGAGGACAAGATCTATGTGAAACGTGGAATCAAGCTGAAACCCGGCGCTTGTGTTTTCGACGTTGGCGCGAACATCGGAATGTTCAGTTTGTTCGCGGGCCGCGCGCATCACGATTTAAAGATCTACGCATTCGAACCGATTCCTTCTTTATATGAGCTGCTCAAAGCGAATCTTGCGCTTTATAAGTTGAAAGCGAACGTCTTCAATTACGCGCTCGGCTCGAAGCAGGAGCTACAGGAGTTTACGTATTACCCGCACCTCACGCTGCTGTCCGGACGTTTTGCGAACCCCGCGCAGGACCAGGAAGTGGTGAAGCTCTTCGAATTGAATCGTGTTAACACAAACGTACGCGACGAACAGTTGCTGGATGAAGTGCTCAGCGAGCGGCTTACGGGCCAAACCCTCACCTGCAAAACAAAACGACTCTCGGACGTCATTAGCGAACACGCGATTGAACGAATCGATCTGCTGAAGATTGACGTGCAGAAGAGCGAGCTCGAGGTGTTGCAGGGTATCGACGAAAAAGACTGGTCCAAGATCGAACAGATCGTGCTCGAGGTCCATTGCATCGACGGCCGGCTGGCGCAGATCACCGCACTGCTCGAGGCGCATGGGTTTGAAGTCGCTATGCGGCAGGAAGCGATGCTCAAGAAGACGGGCATGTATGACCTCTACTGTGTTCGGCCCAACGCGCAGCACGAGACTGATGAGGTTGCGGAACATACGGAGGTTTTGCCGGAGTGGACCAATCCTGACGCGCTCATCGCGGATGTTCGTACTTACCTGCAACGCGAGCTGCCCGAGTACATGATTCCCTCCGCGTTCGTAATGCTCGATAGCTTACCGTTGACGCCGAACGGGAAGATCGATCGCGGTGCATTACCGGAGCCGTTTGAGGCTTCTGGC
This sequence comes from Pyrinomonadaceae bacterium, assembly GCA_036379695.1. Classification (GTDB taxonomy): domain Bacteria; phylum Acidobacteriota; class Blastocatellia; order Pyrinomonadales; family Pyrinomonadaceae; genus PSRF01. Next base: position 6,744 of record DASVGE010000405.1, read on the forward strand.
GCGGCGGACGTGAAGATGGTGCGACCGCGAAATGCGGACGAGGAAGTACTGGCGGAGATCTGGCGCCAGGTGTTGGGACTGAAAGAAGTGAGTGTGGAAGAAAACTTCTTCGCACTGGGCGGCGATTCGATCCTGTCGATCCAGATCGTGGC
>DASVGE010000406.1:0-5824 GCA_036379695.1 Pyrinomonadaceae bacterium
TGGTAGTGCTAACTAAAAAACGGGCAGAGGTGTTCTGTTAGGCAAACACCGCCACCCGGAGTTTTGTGTAATGTTTTTGCGTTTTTGGAGGGAGCACCGTCCTGCTCACTGGGACGGGAAGCTCATGAACGTTCTAATTGCACATACTGCGGTCGACGTAGACCTTCCTACCCGAGCCACTGATGTAATAGCAACCACCTCGAGGTCCTCGAATATACACTCTGTCGGCAGTTGATCGCGTCGGTGCTGGTAGTGAATAAGTTTCGGGCTGCGTATCCACTTTGACCGGCTCACGTTCAGAGGTGGTAGACGCATTATCCAAAAAGAGAAGGGTTGCTCCATGCACCCAGCCGACTCTGTCTCCAACGCGCGCAACATACCACGGCAATTTCTCGTCAAGTATTTTAACGACCGTTCCTTCAGGAATTTCGCCTTCGGCTAAACCCGTCGTGCTCGGCGTTTCTCGTAACTGCGTGTTTTCTGCAATGACTCGCGCAGTTCTTGTTTAAGCCGTAATAGTCACGCTCGGTATGAGCAGGAGGAAAAAGAAGCACAGTTTAATCATTTATGAACTCCGATCTCCGTGACACGTTCTGCGCTAACCGACACTCTTAATTCTTCGGAAACGAGACGTCAAAGTCCTTACTGCACTGAAGCACTTGTGCTTCCTTAACTAAGCAACCACGTGCTTTTAGCTTTCGCTCAGTGGTCCCGAGTGCTGTTGTTGGAATGCTGACTTCGAGCTGAGCCGTTTCATCATCAGAACTCGGAGTAAATCGTCGGATAGCTCTCAATGAACCATCTTTGTCTTGAAACTCTGGAGTCAGACCCTTGACGGCAACTCCTTTACGAAAAAAGACGAACTCCGCCTCGATAGCGGCGTTCTTCGCGTTATGGATCGAGTATGACAACAGCAGTGAAACGGAGTTTGTGCTCTTATTCTGCCTGGAACTGACCTTTGTTACCGTGGCGATGATTGGTGGCAACCCTCCTGGTGATGTTGCTGCGTCGGGCCACGCCGCCCGGAACCGAGCGACCGCTTCCGGATATAGCTTCCGAATGTGCTCTTCTCGCGTAATGAATCTTGGATGGTTGGAGAAAAGAGCTGCAAATTTCGACTGCTCTCCCGTTCGTGCCTTGAGAAGTCTGAACAAGTTGATAGCAAAATCCGGGTGATAGCCGGCGTCAACCATCATTTGTAAGCCGAGTTTGTCTGCATCGTTCTCGTCATTTCGTTCAAGTTTCTTGTTAATGAGTTTTCCGGCGGTCACTGCTGCAAGAAGTCCCCAGTTTGCACTTTGATCACCCATCGCAGCCCGGTAGCGCCAGTAATTGATTTGTCGTTGCAGCTCAACTTCACGGATATAGCTTTTGTAACCATGACGATAGACATTGTGAGCGATTTCGTGGCCCATCACCGCTGCCCATAACCCAACATCGTTTCCCATCAACTCCGCAAGACCGGACGTAACGTAAACTTGTCCTCCCATATGAGCGAAAGCATTGGGATCGGTTCGCTGAATAACAGTAACGCCATAAGGGAGATTGGGAGCTCCTTGAAAAGCGGCGGTAGCTCGTAGTCGGTTGAAAACTGACTGTGCAATCTGATCTTCAGGAGTCCCTCGGAGTGCGGGATACTGAGAAAGCAGCGTGCTGCCCTGGCTAAATCCAAGTGTTATTTCTTCAGCCAGGTCGCCGGATACCGGAATATCTGGAATGGGAACGGTGGAAACATTTTCTGACGTTGGCCCAGGTGGTTGGGCAGCCTCTGCGTTGTGCCCCTCAGGTTCGGCCTCATTTTTTGTGTCGGTGGTCTGAGGGGGAACGACGAGCTCTTTCTGAGCTGTCTGAGAGCTTTGGGTGCTCACGTTCCTCGGTGCACCATAAGGCGCTTCGGCCATAGCTTTAATAATCGCATCAGGAACTCCTCGATGTCTGAGCTCCGCAAGCACGGTTGGGTTGGTATCGAAATGACAGCGCGAGACCTGTATTTTCGCGATGATTGCCTCTGCCGAAACCTTGGCTTGCACCATGTCGACGACTTGGGAATTCGTCAACGGCTCTTCGGGGATCTGAATTTGTGCGAGTGCGGCGGGAAAAGCGAGGGATAGAGTCAAAACCAAGGCAACGGCTACAGTCAGAACGGGCCTGCGGATCATGGGAGTTGAAATCCTTTCTAATCTATCTTGAGTGTAGGAGTGCTCGCAGACGAGCACGTGTGGTGAAATCCGACATCTGTGAGAAACGCCAGTTGGTCAAAACTGGGATGTTCGCGAGATTGTCGTCTGACCGCGAGAGTAGTTAGCACGTAATGTGCCGTCCTGTTCAGCCTCGCGGTGTCCAGCACTTCAATGTGTATGAAAAGCTCGATGAAACATAACAGTCTGACGATTTGAAACGGGTGACTCTAGCGTCACCCCAATCCAGCACATGCTAAACTGAGGAGCACTGTTTCACCCTAAACTGAGAAATAACGTAGGACAAATAGAAAAACTATGACTCTACTCCGCGTAAGTCTTTGTGTGCTCACACTCTTGCTGTGCCTGATCGGCAGTGGTTCTTTGGCAACGACTCAGGAGACCAGGTCTGATGCTGGTGCGGCGTATCGCGACCCTAAGCTTCCGGTGGAAAGGCGCGTTGACGATCTGATCTCGCGCATGACACTCGAGGAGAAGGTGTCGCAGATGATGAATGCTGCGCCGTCGATTCCACGCTTGGGCATTCCTCAGTACGATTGGTGGAACGAAGCTTTGCACGGCGTTGCGTTCTCGGGCGTCGCGACTGTTTTCCCGCAGGCGATCGGGCTCGGTGCAACCTTCAATCCGCCACTCATTCATCGCGTGGGCACTGTGATCTCCGACGAGGCGCGGGCCAAGTATCACGAAGCGCAACGACAGCGTAACTACAACCGCTTTTACGGTCTCACGTTTTGGTCCCCAAACATCAATATCTTTCGCGACCCACGCTGGGGACGTGGACAGGAGACTTACGGCGAAGATCCGTACTTAACCAGCCGCCTCGGCGTTGCATTCGTTAAAGGACTACAAGGCGACGATCCGAAGTATCTGAAAGTTGTTGCCACTCCGAAGCACTACGCCGTTCATTCTGGTCCAGAGCCCGAGCGCCATCGCTTTGATGCGGCGTCCACCGAACGTGACCTGCGCGAAACATACTTACCAGCCTTCCGCGCAACTGTTGTTGAGGGTCGTGCTGTGTCGGTGATGTGCGCTTACAACCGCACGAATGGTCAGCCTTGCTGCGCCAGTTCACAACTGCTCGGCGATACGTTACGCCGTGACTGGGGATTCAATGGATACGTCGTCTCCGATTGTGGTGCGATCGACGACATCTACAAACGGCACCTCTTCGTGAAGACTGCCGAGGAGGCTTCGGCCCTCGCGGTGAAGAGAGGCACCGATCTGGAATGTGGCGACAGTTACAAAGCACTCGTGAATGCTGTGAAGCAGGGCTTGATTTCGGAAGCCGAGATCGATCGCGCGTTGAAGCGATTGTTCGACGCGCGGTTTCGGCTGGGGATGTTCGATCCACCGGAGATGGTCCCTTATTCAAGCATCCCGTTCTCAAAAAACGATGCACCCGAACACCGCCAGCTCGCGCTTGACGCTGCACGCGAATCGATAGTTCTCCTGAAGAACGAAAACAACACGCTGCCGCTGCGGAAGAATTTAAAGTCGATCGCCGTGATTGGACCCAACGCCGATGAAGTTCAGGTGTTGCTCGGTAACTACAACGGGCAACCATCGCGCGCCACGACGCCGCTGGCCGGCATTCGTCAACGCGTCTCACCGCAAACGAAAGTTTTGTTTGCACTGGGGACGACGCTCACAGAAGTTTCCGCCGTACCCGTGCCGGCTACTGTTTTGCGTGGACCTGAAGGCGAAAGCGGTCTGAGGGCCGAGTATTTTTCAAACAGGGAACTGAAGGGTGCGCCGGTCTTAACACGCGTCGACCGGGAAGTGAATTTCGATTGGGGGATGACGAGTCCGGCGACTGGTATTCCGGCTGATGACTTTTCTGCACGCTGGACCGGGAAGCTGGTTCCGGCGATCACGGGTAAATATCGCTTTGGCGCGACCGCCGATGACGGCGTGCGAGTGTATCTCGATGGGAAGTTGATCACTGAAGACTGGACCGAACACGCGCCGGCTACTGTCACCGGCGAAGTCACACTCGAAGCGGGTAAGAGCTACGACGTCAGGATGGAGTACTTCGAGAGCAAGATAGGCGCAGTGGCGAGACTCGTGTGGCAACCTCCCGCCGTGACACCCGAAGCGGCGCCATATGCCGAGGCGGTCAGAGTCGCGAAGGAAGCTGAGACCGTCGTGCTGGTGCTGGGTCTGTCTCCACGTCTTGAAGGCGAAGAGATGAATGTGCGTGAACCGGGATTCCTCGGTGGAGATCGAACGGAGATCAAACTACCGGCGCGTCAACAGGGATTACTTGAAGCAGTGGCGGCAACTGGCAAGCCGGTTGTTCTGGTTTTGCTGTCCGGAAGTGCGCTCGCTGTGCCCTGGGCCAACGAGCACATTCCGGCGATCGTGCAGGCCTGGTATCCGGGTGAAGAAGGAGGAACAGCGATCGCGGAGGCGCTCTTTGGTGATTACAACCCGGGAGGACGATTGCCGGTCACGTTTTACAAATCAGTCGATCAGTTGCCGGCGTTTGACAACTATCAGATGGATGGCAGGACATACCGGTTCTTCAAAGGCGAGCCTTTGTATCCGTTTGGCCATGGTCTTAGTTACACGCGATTTAAATACTCCGGCTTGACCATGTCAGCGCCGCGCGTAACCGGGGAAGAGAAGGTGGTCGTAAGTGCGGAGGTTGAGAACTCCGGCACGAGAGCAGGCGACGAGGTGGTCCAGCTCTACGTGACTGACGTTGACGCATCGGTTCGAGTTCCGATTCGATCTCTCGCGGGAGTTGAGCGAGTACATCTGAAGCCGGGTGAACGCCGCGTTATCAAGTTCACGATTGAGCCGCGCCAGTTGGCTGTAATTACAGATGATGGCCGCACAGTTGTCGAGCCAGGTGAGTTCAAGATTACGATCGGCGGAAAGCAACCGGGCTTCACCGGCACTGCCGACGCCGGCACGACCAGTTTCATCGAAGGCCGATTCTCTGTGACAGGCCGCGCAACGGAGTTGAAGCCGTAGTGGAATAGCCAGGAGGATTTTTCGATGACGATCAGATTGCTGGCTGTGTGCGGGAGCACAAGGGAGCACTCGTACAGCGGCCGGCTGGCGGTCATCGCGTTGGCGGCAGCAGGCGAACACGGAGCTGAGACGCGCCTGCTGGAGCTGAACGCGCTGAACCTGCCTACTTACAACCCTGACAAGGAAGACATGGACCACGAAGGGCTGCGTGTTGCGACGGAGGCGGTCAACTGGGCTGATGCCTTAGTGCTCGCCTCGCCCGACTACCACGGTTCCATGTCGGGCGCGATGAAGAATTTCCTCGACTTCTACTGGGCAGAGTTTGCCGGAAAACTCTTCGGCTACATCGTTGCGTCGCACGAAAAAGGCCTTACGGTGATGGAGCATATGCGCACCAGCGTGCGTCAGTGTTACGGGTGGAGTTTGCCTTACGGCGTGTCCGTCCACGGCGAGAAGGACTTTGATTCGTCTGGTTTGGTAAACCCTCAGGTGGCTCGCCGTTTGCGAATGCTGGCGCGCGACCTTGTCGTGTACGGCGCATTAGTGAGAGGACAGTTTCAACACGATCTGGCGAACGGAGTAACCGAGACGTTCTCTGCGCGTTATCGTTGAGAAGACGCCCGGAAAGTCGGAATCCATTCTTGGAT